>DASSKO010000030.1:0-20618 GCA_035690425.1 Nocardioidaceae bacterium | reverse complement strand
CTGCGGCTGGTCGACCTGACCAGTGAGGGCCTGCGCCGCCTGGATGTCTCCCGGGCGCGGCTGATCGAGTCGGATGCGCGTTGCAATGCCGAAACGGCTGCCTGGGCTCAGGCGCTGCATGCCCACCGCGAGCACGTCGACGGGCTCACCTGGGTCTACCGGCAGGACGACACCAGCCGGGCGCTGGTGCTGTTCGGCGACCGGGTTGAGGTCGCAGAGCTGCTCGTCGCGGAGGGCTGTGTTCCGCTCCACCTTGGGAGCCGGCGCCGGCCTTGACCGGGTCTGCGAGGCGGCGAACCGGGCGGCCATCACCATCGCCGGTCTGCCGACCTGATCGTCTGACACCCCGGAGGTCTCGGCCCGGTGCGTGGCCGCGCGCGTACGGCGTTGCTGTGCCTGGTCATCCTCGCCGTGACCTACAACAACGACCGACAAGGTCTGCACGATCTGGCGGCGGGCTCGATCGTCGTACGCCGCTGAGCTGGGGCATTACTGCAATCTCGGCGGGAGGGAGATTCCCGCTGGCAAACATCTGCGCCCGCGCCTGCGGGGCACCGGGCCTGGGTTCTACATGCTCAAGGCGCGCGCCGCGGACAAACCAAACCGTGGCGGCGTCCGTACAACTGCTGTACCCATGGATAGGGGAGGCGCGGTGCTGACAGTTCGCAGCGGTCTGGCGGTGGGCCTGACTGCGCAGGCCGCGCTCCTCACTGCACTCGGAATGACGGTCGCCCTGAGCGGTGTCGGCTGGATCGTCGGGCTCACCTGCGGTGTCGTCGTCAACGCGGCGATGACTCGCGGCCTGGCTCGAAGTGGCGCCGACGCGCTGGGGCCGGCCGACCTGGTGACGCTCACCCGGGTCACGCTGTCCGGTGGTGTGGCGGCGCTGGTGGGGGACTCGTTCCTCCAACGCCCACACGTCACAACCCTGGTGGCACTCGCGGTCGTCGCGCTCGCCCTCGACGCCGTCGACGGCTGGGTGGCGAGGCGCACGCGTACGGCGTCGATGTTCGGTGCGCGGTTCGACGGGGAGGTCGACGCGTTCCTCATCCTGGTTTTGAGCGTGTACGTCGCTCGGTCGGCCGGCGAGTGGGTGCTCGCGATCGGGCTGGCGCGCTACGCGTTCGCCGTGGCTGGCTGGGGGCTGCCTTGGTTGCGTGGTCAGTTGCTGCCGCCTCGCTACTGGCGCAAGGTGGTCGCCGCGGTCCAGGGCATCGTGCTGACGTTCGCGGCAGCCGACGTGGGTCCCCGCTCGCTGACGTACGCCGCGCTGGTCGTTGCACTCGCGCTGCTGGGCGAGTCGTTCGGCCGGGACGTGTGGTGGTTGTGGCGCCACCGGCCCGCCGAGCCCCCCGCGCTTGCCCAGCCCGCCGGCCTGGCCGGGGGCCGGCGAAGGCGGCGCGCCGTCGTCGCCGCAGCGACGAACACGCTGGCCCTGCTGCTCGTGTGGCTCGCGCTCGTCGCTCCCAACCAGGCTTATCGGTTGACGCCGAGCGCGCTCCTCCGGATCCCGGTCGAGGCTCTGGTTGTGGCCGCTCTCGCCCTCGTCCTCCCGCTCTGGGCGCGTCGGACCATGGCGGCCGTGGTGGGGGTGCTGCTCGGCCTGCTGACGGTGGCGAAGCTTCTCGACATGGGGTTCTTCGCTGCATTCGACCGGCCGTTCAACGTGGTGACCGACCGCGGTTACCTGCCGTCCGCCGTTGACCTCCTCGGGGACGTGATCGGCCCGGTCGGCACAGCCATCGCCGTGGTCGCAGCCGCGGTCCTCGTGCTCGCCGTTCTCGTCTGCATGCCACTCTCGGTGGGGCGGCTCACCGGACTGGTGGCCCGCCACCACACCTGGTCGGTTCGCGCCGTCACGGGGCTCGTGGTCATCTGGACCGCCTGTGCGGTGTCCGGCGTGCAGGTCGGGCAGGGAGGGCCGATCGCTTCGTCGGGCGCGAGCCGCCTTGCCGTCGGCCACGTGCGCGCGATAGCCGCCGGCATACGTGATCAACAGAGGTTCGACGCAGCGACCGCGGTGGATCCGCTCGGCGACGCAGCGGACGGTGACCTGCTGACAGCACTGCGCGGCAAGGACGTGCTGATCGCCTTCATCGAGAGCTACGGCCGCACCGCGATCGATGGCTTGCCGTCCTCCCCACAGGTCCGGGCCGTGCTCGACGCCGGCAGCAGGCGGCTGAACGCGTCGGGCTACTCATCCCGCAGTGCCTTTCTCACCTCGCCGACGTTCGGCGGCCTCAGCTGGCTGGCCCACGCCACGCTGCAGTCGGGTCTGTGGGTCGACAACCAGGGTCGCTACGACCAGCTCCTTTCGAGCAACCGGACGACGCTCACCCGAGCATTCGGCCGCGCGGGCTGGCGCACCGTCGCCGTCATGGCCTCGAACCAGGAGAGCTGGCCAGAGGGAGAGACCTTCTACCAGTTCGACGAGGTCTACGGCCGAGCAGACATCGACTACCTCGGCCCCCGATTCGGCTGGTCGTTGATGCCGGATCAGTACGTGCTGTCGGCCTTTCACCGCCTGGAGCTTGCGACACGCGACCACACTCCCGTGATGGCCGAGATCGACCTCGCGTCGAGTCATACGCCGTGGGCCCCCATCCCGCGCGTGATCGGCTGGAACAGCCTCGGAGACGGCACCGTCTTCGATCGCATCCACAGCCACGGCACGCCAGCGAAGGACGTATGGCGCGACCCCGACGACATCAAGGCCGCGTACGCGCAGTCCATCGCCTACTCGCTGCGCACGCTCATCTCGTTCGTGGAGAAGTACGGCGATGACGATCTCGTGCTCATCGTCCTGGGCGACCACCAGCCGGCCACGGTCGTGACCGGTCACGGCGCGAGCCACGACGTGCCGATCACGGTCGTCGCCCACGACCCGGCCGTCATCGACCGGATCTCCGGATGGGGCTGGCAGCGCGGCATCAGGCCCGACTCCCACGCACCGGTCTGGCCGATGGACGCTTTCCGTGACCGCTTCGTCGTCGCGTACAGCCCCGAACTGCCGTGGAGCACGTCGCCGTCAACTACTCCACCATCACCATGAGACACGGCGAGCACGATGTCCTCGACCAGGCCCTGCAGCGGGCTCGCATGTCGGCGTACCCGCCTGGCGAGTTCGTCGGTCAGGAAAGCTTCATGTGCGCCAGCGAGATCCTGTCGCTCGCGGCTCGTGCCGGTATCGCGCCCGGGGTCTGCGTGCTCGACCTGTGTTGCGGAGTGGCCGGACCCGGACGGTTGATCACCCGCGAGCTCGGCTGCGCCTACACGGGTGTGGACGCCAGCTCCGCCGCGATTGATGTCGCACGGAAGCGCTTTGGTGACCTTGCCTGTCGTTTCGAGGCCGTGCGCGTCCCCCCGGTTCCTTCCGGCCCGTTTGACGTGGTGCTGCTGCTGGAGACCATGCTCGCGTTTGCGGACAAGGAGACGCTGCTGCGGGAGATATCTCCGGTGCTCACCACGGGCGGGCGCCTCGCCCTCACCATGGAAGCGGGCCAACCGCTCACGGAGACGGAACGAGAGACCATGCCCGATGCCGACACCGTGTGGCTCATCCCGCTGCCGGACATGCTCGCCTGCTTGGAGCGGGTCGGGCTTCGGGTTCGCTGGCAAGGCGAGTGCAGCCAGTCCCACCGGGCCATCGTCGACTCGTTGATCGACGCGTTCGCCGCGGAACAGTCAGCAGCTCCCGCGCAGCTCGGACGCGGCTCCCTGGACAAGCTCCTGGCGACCCATCGACTCTGGAGCGACTGGCTGGGAAGCGGCCGGGTACGAAAGTTTGCTCTCATCGCCGAGAAGACAGAGGCGCCATGAACCGAGACCTCAGCCTGATCCCTTCCGCGTCGCTCGCCCAACGCGCACCGGCCCTGCCGCGGGTGGTCCACGTGGCGACGACGCGCATCCCCAACGGCCATGCCGACTTCGTCGCGCACGCCTACCGCGACGAGCGCACGGGTGACGAACATGTGGTCCTCGCCCTCGGAGACCTCGGCGACACCACCGCCGGACCACCGTTGGTCCGGCTGCACTCGGAGTGTCTGACCGGCGACGCGCTGGGCTCGCACCGTTGCGACTGCGGTGACCAGCTCGACGCGGCTCAGGCGGCGATCGCTGCGGAGGGGCGTGGAGCTGTCGTCTACCTGCGTGGGCACGAGGGACGCGGGATCGGCCTGTCCGACAAGCTCCGGGCCTACGCATTGCAGGACGGTGGGCTCGACACCCTCGAGGCCAACGTTGCGTTGGGGCTGCCCGTGGACGCTCGCGACTACAGTGCCGCGGTCGCGATGCTGTCGCACCTCGGTGTGTCCGCCGTACGGCTGCTGACCTCCAACCCCGCCAAGGAGGTCGGTCTGTGCGCGCTCGGCATGGAGGTGTCGCGCACAGGTCTGCGGGTGCCGGCCCGCCCCGACAACATCGGATATCTGCGGACCAAGCACGAACGCATGGGCCACGACTCGGCGACCACCGACGATGGGTGGTCCGAGCTGCTGGCGGGGCGCGTGCCGGTGGTGGGGGAGCTCGCCACCTGCTACGGCCCGCTCGTCGCGGCCGGCCCACGGCACGTCCTGGCCCAGCTCGGGCAGAGCCTGGACGGCTTCATCGCGTCCCGCACGGGCGACGCCTGCTTCGTGACCGGCGCCGCCGATCGCACTCACCTGCACCGCCTGCGGGCGCTGGTGGACGCGGTCGTGGTCGGCGTGGGGACCGTGGTGGCCGACGACTGCCGTCTCACGGTTCGGGCCATCGACGGCCCGAACCCCGTGCGCGTAGTCCTCGATCCGCACAGCCGCGCACCCCGCGACGCTCACGTCTTCGTTGTCGGCGACGCACCCACCGTATGGATGGTCGCCGACGACGCCGTGCCGCCGACCGGGGCAGCCTCGCACGTCGAGGTGGTTCGGCTCCCACGGACAGCGGGCATCCAAGGCTTCGCGCCGATCCAGGTGTTGAGGACCCTGGCGGCCCGCGGGCTGGGCCGGGTGCTGGTCGAAGGCGGCGGTGTGACCGTCTCGCGGTTCCTGCAGGCGGATGCTCTCGACCGTCTACTGGTGACCACCGCTCCGCTGCTGGTCGGCGATGGCGTGCCCGGCCTGCGGTTCGAGGGCCGTGACCGGCTGGCGGACGCCCTTCGGGCGCCGTCGCGGCGGTTCATGCTCGGTGACGACGTGTGTATGGAGCTCGACCTGGCGGGCGCCGTCCCGGCTGGAGCGGACCGGCCGTCGTATGCCCAGTACGAGAAAGCCGGGAAGCACTGATACCGTCGCGAGCAGGCCGAAGCCGACCGCGAGGGTCACGCCGGCCGCCGGGGGCACCCCGACAAGCACCGCAGCGAGAGCGCCGGCCGCTTCTCGGGGACCCCAGCCCCCGAGGTTGAGTGGAACCGCCGCACCGGCCAGCAGCACGAGGCCCAGGGCGAGGACCACGCCCGGACCGTCAGCGACGCCGATGGTCGCGGTGGCGACTGCGGCCATGCCGAGCAGGGCCAGCAACCCCAGCACCGACCAGGCCCACACCGCGGCACGGTCACGCAGGCTCAGTCGTCGAAGCGAGGGTCGGGAGACAGCCCATGCGACGCAGGCGAGGGCAGCGGCGACCGCAGCCGGATACGCCGGCGGTGCCTCGATAAGCAGCACCGCGGCGGCGGCGCCGAGGAGCACACACAGGCCGGCTGCGCGTTCGGCCAGAACCGACACCGCCCCTGGGCGCCAGCCTCGCGGTGCGCCGGTGCGTTGTCGCCAGGCGCGCAGCACGTCACCGGCGATACCTCCGGGCAGCACGGTGTTGAGGGCGCAGGAGCGGTAGCACTCGGCGAGCGCCTCGGGAAAGCCGAGCGGCAGGCCGGCGCCGCGCATCACGACCCGCCACCGCGCCGCCTGCGCACCCACCGCGGCCCCGCCCAGCAGCAGTGCTGCCAGCAGCGGCACCGGCGAGACCACCGCGAGGGCCGAGCGGAAGGCGTCCGGCCCGAACCGGTACGCGAGCAGTGCCAAGCAGGCGAGTGGCACGGCGACCTGCAGGGTCAGCAGCAGGTGGCGTCTCATGTCGACGCCACCGGGCCGGAGGGCAACGCCAGGACGTCGACGTGCCCGACGACCGCACTCAGCTCGCCGCGCACGGCCGCGGCGTCCCGGCTCTCCCACCATCGGTCGATCCGGTCCGCGTCTCCGGGCTCCTGCTCCAGCGCAGCCGCGGCACGCCCCTGCAACCATGCGCGGACGAGGGCTGGCTCGGCCGCACCGAGGTGCCACGGAGTGGCTGACACGGTGACGGCGTACCCGTGGCACCGGAGGGCGTGCGCGGCGTACGCGCCGGCGTCGGGACCGAGGCGTCCGGAGCGGCGCTGGTGCGCGTTGAAGGCCGCTGCGACGCGGCTGTCGTCGGGGTGCGGAGGCGACACGACGACCTCGCCGGTGACGCTGAGGCTGAGCAGCATGGCCGCGTCGCAGGCCACCGCCGAGGCCACCGTCGCATCGATCTCCTCCGCCGTCAGCACGTCGAGCAGAGCCTGACACGTCACGACGTCCGCGGGCTCGTCGGCCAGCAGCCCCGGAAGGTCCACGACACCGGCGACGACGTTGCGCGCCCACCCTTCGAGAGCCGGGACCGCGGCGCCAAGGAGGGTCGGGTCGTCGTCGAGCAGGCGCCAGTCCTGCGACACCGGCAGCCGTGAGCGCAGCCATACTGCTCCGGCGCCCATGCCCGCCCCGACGTCGACCAGCCGCATGGCCCGGTCGCCGTCACCACGCCGACGGGTGAGGTGCTGTGTGAGCTCGGCGGCGAGGTCGGCCGTGTACGACGTACGCGCGCGCACGTCGGCGGTGCCGCGCAGGCTCAGCCAGCCGGGGTCGACGCTGTTGGCCGGTGTGCTCACCCGCGTGTCAGTGCGTCGCGGACACGGCGGGCCGTAACACCCCATGGTTCCAGTGTGGTCCTGCGTGCCAAGGCGGCCCTCCGGAGCGCGTCCCGATGCGGCCTGTCGGTAAGCCATCGCCGCAGCGCGTCTGCCAGCGCGTCGGGGTTCCCCGCGGGCACCACCGCACCTGGGCGCTCGCCGGCCGCGGTGACGCCGAGGGCTTCCGCGGCGCCGCCTTCGCTGACGATCGCGGGTACGCCGCGCGCGAGGGCCTCGGTGACGACCATGCCGAAGCTCTCCACCAGGGACGGCAGCAGCGCCAGGTCGGCACCGGCCCAGGCGGCGTTACGCGACATCGTGCCCGGCATGTTGATCCGGTCGCCGAGACCGGCGGCAGCGACCGCGGCACGGACGTCCGCGGCGTAGGCGGGATCGCGGTGCACCGGCCCGGCCAGGCGGGCTCGCCAGGGCAGGTCCGTCAGCCGGGTGAGTGCCGTTACCACACCGAGCTGGTCCTTGTGCGGCAGCAGCGAGGCGAGGTGCACCAGCAGCGGCGGCTCCGACCCCGCGCTGACGGGCGCTTGGTCGACGCCGGGCTGGGCGACCGCGACGCGGGGCAACCGGTGATGGTCTTCGACGTATCGCGCGGACCAATGGCTCGTGGCGACGACGAGTGCGGCTGCCTGCAGCGCCTGCCGCTCGAGCCGGTCGAGCTGGGCGGCCCGTTCGCGGGACAGCCGAGTCTCCAGCGCCAGCGGCATGTGCACGAGCACGGCTGCCCGTGCGCCCGCCACCGCCTGCGGCTGCGGGCAGGCGAGCAGCCCGTCCACCAGCGTGGGACCCCGCCACGGCCGGTGCAGTACGCCACCGAGCTCGCCCGCCGCGCAGCGCAGCACCTCCACCTCGTCGCCGTCGGCGCGTAGAGCGTCCGCGAGCGCGAGGTCGTAGGCGTTGCCCCCCGTCGGCGTGTCGACGTCAGCGGGGACGACAAGTCTCAACCGCACCGGTATCTCTCACCGGTCTGGGTCATCGGTCTGGTCATCGATCTGGGGTGTAGGAGACCCAGGCGTCGGGGGACTCGCGAAGGACGACCTCGAGCCCGTCCAGGCCGTCAGTCACGGGCGACTCCGCCAACCGGTCGGCGACCCACCGGGCTAACACCTCGGTGGAGGTGACCACGCCTTCGAAGGCGGGATGCTCGTCGAGGTTGCGGTAACGGAGCCCGTCCAGCGTCTCCTGCAGAGCGGAGCGTGCGGCGCCGATGTCGATGACGATGCCGTCGTCGTCGAGGTCCCGGCGACGAAACGAAGCCTCCACGACGTAGGTTGCACCGTGCAGGGCCTGGGCCGGTCCGAACGCGGGGCGCGGCAGGCTGTGCGCGACCATGACGTGATCGCGGACGGTGACGGTGTAGATGGTGGCTCCCCAGTGGTCGGTTCAGTGGTCGGTCCAGTAGTCGGTCAGTGTCCGGCTCAGTAGTCGATGACGTGGCACAGCGCCGGCAGCTCGCCGGAGAGGAGCCGGCGCATGGTCTGGGGAAGTTCGGCGAACGGGCTCGACCCCGTGATCAGCGCATCGAAGGCGTCGTCGCGCAACAGCTCCACGGCAAGCGACAGCCGGTCGGCACGGGTTCGCCGCGCCCGCCGGGCCGCTGCGACCTCGCTCACCTGGCTGGCGCGGACGGCCAGGCGGCGGGCGTGGAACGTGGAGCCGAGCGGCACCGTCACGTCCTCGGTGCCGTACCACGACAGCTCGATCACCTCGCCCTCGTCGCCGAGCAGTTCGAGGCTGCGCCGCAGCCCGGCCGCCGAAGCCGATGCGTGCACGACCAGGTCGCATCCTCCGGCTGCCGCGGCCGGGTCGACCAGGGGAACGCCGAGAGCCGAGGCGAGCGATTCGCGTGCGGGGTCGACGTCGACGAGCTGAAGCCGCTGCAACGGGAAGGTTCGCAGCAGGGCGGCGACCGCGCCGCCGACCATCCCTGCTCCGACGACGGCGACCCGGTCACCGAGCCGGGGGGCGGCGTCCCAGAGCGCGTTGACCGCGGTCTCCACGACACCGGCCAGGGTGGCCCGGCGCGGCGGCACTCCGTCAGGCAGCGCCGTCAGCGCGGCGACCGGCACGACATAGCGGTCCTGGTGCGGAAAGAGGCAGAAGACGTTTCGTCCGACGAGATCGTCGGAGCCTTGCTCGACCACTCCCACGGACAGGTAGCCGTACTTGACGGACCCGGGCAGGTCGCCCTCCTGGAAGGGCGCGCGCATCCGGTGGGCGATTTCAGGCGGCACGGCTCCGGTGTGCACGAGCGACTCGGTGCCTCGGCTGATCGCGGAATGCCGGGCACGGACGAGGGCCTCGCCGGGCCCGGGCTCGTGTAGCTGCTCCTCGCGCAGCCCGCCCTGGCCGGAGGCGAGAGTCCAGTAGGCGGTGGCCCTGAGGTGGTCGCCCATGATGGCCGGACGTTACAACACGGAGGTCATGGTGTGCGCGGCAAACGCCACGTCCGGAGCGCACCTGGCTCAGGTCGACCCGTCCTCCTCGCGGATCGACGTCGTCTCCGTCGCCATGGGGTGAACGCCTCATGACGGCGCCGGACTCCGCGCCGCATGGTGGTGACATCCGAAGAAGAAGCGGCGATCAGACCGCATCAGCCGAAGGAGGAGCCATGCCGAAGTACGTGATCGAGAGGACCGTGCCGAGCCTCGGTCAGATGGACACCGAGCAGCTGCACCAGCTGTCCGCCAAGTCCAACGCGGTGCTCAACGAGCTCGGGACCGACATCCAGTGGGTGCAGTCCTACGCGACCGACGAGCGCCTGTTCTGCGTCTACAACGCCAAGGACGAGTCGCTGATCGAGGAACACGCCCGCCGGGGTGGCTTCCCCTGCGACCAGATCCGCCAGGTCACCGCGGTCATCGACCCGGTCACCGGCGAGGCGTGAGCATCACGACCCTGGCCGCGAAGGGGCTGGAGCAGAGCCCGAGAGGGTGACCCGCCCAGGGGTCGCCCGTGGTGCGCACGTGTTCCCGCCCGACACACCGCTGACCAAACCATGCCTCGCTCGAACGTTTGGATCCCATTCCTGACTAGGATCGCGCTGTTGTGGCCCCCGGACACAGCGCTGCCGCTCGGCGGGCACGCCCCGGATGACCAAACTCAGGTCGGACGGGGACAGTTGGCGCCGTACGACGTGAGAGGGGGCGCCGCCTTCTTCGGCGCAGATCAGCCGATTGGGTCGAGTGGGGACAGCAGGCCGTGCTCGAAGGCGAACAGCGTCGCCGCCGCGCGGGAGGTCACGCCCGTCTTCACGTAGATCCGCTCGATGTGGTTGCCAGCGGTCTTCGGGGCGATCCGCAGCTCGCGGGCGATCTGGCGGTTCGAGGCGCCGCGGGCTAGCAGTGCGAGCACCTGGACCTCGCGTGGAGTGAGGCCGGCGGGCCCCGTAGCAGGCCGGCCGGCGCGGTGACCGGCACAGGCGAGCACCGCGTCCACGGCCACCGGGTCCAGTCGGCCGGCCTTCGCCTCCTCGTGCAGCAACTTCGCCGCATCGTCGGCCGGAAGCGCCTCCCGATGGGGGCGCGGCTCGAGCTTGGTGTGGTAGGTATCCGCGGCGGCGAGGAGTCGGCCGGCCATCGGGATGCCGGTCGCGGACAGTCCGCGGTGGTAGCCGGACCCGTCGAGTCGTTCGTGGGCCATCGCGGCGATCCGACCGACCTCAGCGAGCGCCTCCGGCCGTGCCAGCATCCGCTCGGTGTAGTAGGAGTGCAGCCGCACGCGTTCGGATTCGCTGTCGGTGAGGGCGCCCGGCTTGTCCCAGATGTTGTTCGACACCCCGGTGCGGCCGAGATCGTGGCCAAGGCCGGCCCGGCGGACGACCCGCACCTCGCGATCCTCCATCCCGACCCGTCTGGCTGCGGCGGCGGCCAGCTCTGCCACGCCCCGGGAGTGGCCACCGAAGCACGGCGACTTGGTGTCCACCCAGTCGGCGACGGCTTCCAGGGCAGAGTCGAGCTCCGGCTCGCTCATCGCCGGTTGCAGAGACGGTTCGGCGCCGACCATGTCTTGCCACGCGGTGGTGTCGGCCAGGTCGTCGAAGAGCTCGTCGGCTCCAGCGCAGAAAGCATCGACAACCGCGGGGTCGAACTGTCCGCCGCTGCGGGCACGGGCCACGTCCACCGCTGCAGTGACGCCTCCTCGACGCTCGTGGACCTCGCCGACGTCTGCCACATGCCACAGCCGGACCAGGAGCGTGATGCCTTCACCCCCGACGCCTCGGGGCAGGCCCTTCCCGTCCCACCGCGCGTAGATCTGCTGCAGCGGCTCGGTCACGTCCGACCCCAGGCCGAGCCGGCGGGCGACCGTGGTCGTCACCTGGCAGTGCGCACGCAGGGAGTCCTGGACTCCTCGGGCGCCGGTGGCCAAGATCATCGCCTGCTTGCCCACGCGGTGGGTCGCGGGCTGGCCGGCGCCCGCGCGTCGCAGCAGGTAGCCGAGAAACGGCAGCGGCTTCATGTCCAGGTCGTAGACGTCCGCGCGGTAAGCGATGTCGTCGCCGAACCACGCGGCGGACTCGTGCGAGTCGGCGATGCACCCGACCCATCCGAGGAGGGTCACGTAGAACAGTGCGGCGCGCTCGGCCTGGCTGAGTCCCATCCGGTCTCCGAGCCGGCTCGCGATCACGCACGACCGCGCCACGTGCCCCATCGGCTGGCCCAGCCCCAGGTCGACGGCCAGCGACATCGTCCCTACCAGCTCCGCCAGCCGGACCCCGCTCAGCTCCGATCGGGCCATGCTGAAAACGTATCTCAACCGGCATCACTGGGCGCCATCACTACGATCCGCGTTTGGCACGGGGTGGCCCCGTGCCAATAGGTCTGTCACGGGGCCACCCCGTGACAGAAGAGCCTGGAATTGATTTGGGGTCAGATCCAGCGGGTGAACCAGATCCGGTCCAGCCAGTCCTCGTGGGTGAGCAGGCCGTCGGTCCAGATCGGGTAGTAGAACGCGAAGTTGGCCGCGACCAGGGCGACGAAGCCACCGGCCACACAGGCACCCACCAGCCGTCGCCGGGACCGGCCGGGCGGACCGAGGATCTTGCCGAGCGCCAGCGTGGTCGCGATGACCGTGAACGGGATGATCGCCACCGCGTAGAAGAGGAAGATCGGCCGCTCGGAGAACCGCAGCCACGGCAGCCAGGTGGAGGCCACCCCGACCAGGGCGAGCCCGAACCGCCAGTCACGGGCACCGATCCACCACCACAGCGACGCGAGCAGCGCCAGCAGCCCACCCCACCACAGGGCGGGGGTGCCGATCGCCAGGATTTGCCGGATGCACGTGTTCGCGGTCTCTGGGCATCCCTGGGTGCCCGGCTCGATGTCGGTCTCCGCGTCGACCCCGACCGGCCGGTTCAGGATGAGCCAGCCCCATGGATCGGACTCATAGACGTGGGTCTCCGAGCGGAGGTCGTCACCGGTGTGGAAGGCCCAGATCTCCTGATGGAAGTTCCACAGCGACCGCACCGACTGGGCCACCTCGCCCAAGCCGTCCGCGTCGGTGCGCAGATAGCTGCCCCAGTCGTCGCCGAGCCGCTCCTCGTAGCTCTCGGCATGGACCAGCCAACCGGCCCAGGTGGAGACATAGACGGCGAGCGCCACGCCGACGAGCGCGAAGAAGGCGGGTACGGCGTCCACGACCGCGGCCTTGAGCACCGGAAGCCGCACCCCGATCGCGCGCCGTGCCGAGGAGTCCCACGCCCACACCAGCAGACCGAACGCTGCCAGCGGGAACAGCGCGCTCCACTTCGTCGCGACGGCGAGGCCGAAACACACGCCGGCCGCGAGCCGCCACGGCCGCCACAGCAGCAGAGGGCCGAAGCCGGTCGGCCGCACCGGCGCGTCCGGTGCGGCACGCCCCAGCCGCAGCCGCCCCCAGTCGCGGTCGGCGACCAGGCACGCCACCGCACACACGAGGAAAAGGGTCAAGAAGATGTCGAGCAGCGCCGTGCGCGACATCACCAGATGCAGGCCGTCGAGGCAGAGCAGCAGGCCGGCGACGCAGCCGAGCAGGGTCGACCCCGTCAGCCGCCGGACCAGCCGGGCGAGCACGAGCACGGTGAGGGTGCCGGCCAGCGCCGCCGAGAACCGCCAGCCGAAGGCGTCCAGGCCGAACAGCCACTCACCGAAGGCGATGAGCCACTTGCCCACGTCCGGGTGCACGTAGAAGCTCGCCATGTCGGTGAACAGGCCGGTGGTGCGCCCGGCCACGATCAGCTCGTCGGCCTTGTCGACGGTGTCGCGGACGTAGCCGAACCGGAGCAGGGAGAAGGCGTCCTTGGCGTAGTAGGTCTCGTCGAACAGCAGCGCGTTGGGATAGCCCAGCCGCCAGAACCGCAAGACTCCGGCGAGCAGTGCGATCGCCAGCGGTCCGATCCAGCCGAGGACGGGCTCGGACAGGTAGACGGCCGGGGCGAGGCGCCGCCGCGCGTCGGGCAGCGGGCGACCGTCAGAAGCGCGGCCCAGAGCCTCAAACCGGTCCGGGGCGTGCGAGGGCGCGCTGCTCACCCGGCACACTGTACGGGTGCTGACAGCAGGGACTCTCGTGCTGGCGTCGACTCCGATCGGGCGGGCCGACGACGCCTCGCCGAGGCTCGGCGCGGAGCTCGCCGCCGCGGACGTGGTCGCGGCGGAGGACACCCGTCGGCTGCGCCGGCTGTGCGCCGGCCTCGGTGTCGAGCCGCGTGGTCGCGTGGTGTCGTATTTCGAGGGCAACGAGGCGCGCCGCACCGACGAGTTGCTGGCGGCACTGCGCGCGGGCGAGCGGGTGGTGCTGGTGACCGACGCCGGTATGCCCAGCGTGTCCGATCCCGGCTACCGGCTGGTGGCAGCCGCCGTGGTCGAGGACATCACGGTGACCGTCGTACCCGGGCCCTCGGCCGTGCTGACCGCACTGGCGATCTCCGGGCTGCCGGTCGACCGGTTCTGCTTCGAGGGCTTCCTGCCGCGCAAGGCGGGGGAGCGGTCCCGGCGGCTGGCGGCGCTGGTCGACGAGCCGCGGACCATGGTGTTCTTCGAGGCGCCGCACCGCACCAAGGTCACGCTGGCCGCGATGTCGGACGCGCTCGGCCCCGATCGGCCGGCGGCGGTCTGCCGGGAGCTGACCAAGACCTACGAGGAGGTGCGGCGCGACGGTCTCGGCGCGCTCGTGGAGTGGGCGGCCGACGGGGTCCGCGGGGAGGTCACGATCGTGGTCCAGGGCAACGAGCGACCGGCCGGCATCGACATCGACCAGGCCCTGCGGACCGTGCTGGAGCGGGTCGCCGCCGGGGAGCGGCTCAAACAGGTCGCCGCCGACGTCGCCGCGACCAGCGGGCTGTCCAAGAAGCAGCTGTACGACGCCGCGGTCGCCGCCAACCGCGAATCGCCTGCGACCGCTGGGGGATTGCCCGCGGAGCCACCGCAGACGAGTCGATAGGGTCGGGCCTATGACGATCGCCGCCAAAAAAGTGTTGTCTGCTGTGGCCTGGCCGTACGCGAACGGCCCACGCCATATCGGGCACGTCGCAGGGTTCGGAGTGCCCTCAGACGTCTTCAGCCGCTACATGCGGATGGCGGGCCACGACGTCCTGATGGTCAGCGGGACCGACGAGCACGGCACCCCGATCCTGGTCACGGCCGACGCCGAGGGCGTGAGCCCACAGCAGCTGGCCGACCGCAACAACCGGCTGATCTGTGAAGACCTGGCGGATCTGGGCCTGTCCTACGACCTGTTCACCCGCACCACTACGCGCAACCACCACGCGGTCGTGCAGGAGATGTTCACCACCGTGCACCGCAACGGCTACATGGTCGAGCAGACCACGCACGGGGCGGTCTCCCCGTCGACCGGGCGTACGCTGCCGGACCGCTACATCGAGGGCACCTGCCCGATCTGCGGGTACGACGGGGCTCGCGGTGACCAGTGCGACAACTGCGGCAACCAGCTCGACCCCACCGACCTGATCGACCCGCGCAGCCGGATCAACGGGGAGGTGCCGCAGTTCATCGAGACCCAGCACTTCTTCCTCGACCTGCCGGCGCTGGCCGCCGCGCTGGGCCGGTGGCTGGACGGGCGGGAGGCGTCGGGCACCTGGCGGCCGAACGTCATCCGCTTCAGCCAGAACATCCTCGAGGACATCAAGCCGCGGGCGATGACGCGCGACATCGACTGGGGCATCCGGGTGCCGCTCGACGGCTGGCGTGAGCTGCCGACCAAGCGGCTGTACGTGTGGTTCGACGCGGTGATCGGCTACCTCTCGGCGTCGATCGAGTGGGCACGGCGCACCGGCGACCCCGACGCGTGGCGCGCCTGGTGGAACGACCCGGACGCGTTGTCCTACTACTTCATGGGCAAGGACAACATCACCTTCCACTCCCAGATCTGGCCGGCGGAGCTGCTCGCCTACGACGGCAAGGGTGACAACGGCGGCAGCCCCGGCGAGTACGGTGACCTGCAGCTGCCCACCGAGGTCGTCAGCTCGGAGTTCCTGACGATCGAGAGCAGGAAGTTCTCCACCAGCCGCGGGGTGGTGATCTACGTCCGCGACGTCCTCTCGCGCTACCAGGCCGACGCGTTGCGCTACTTCCTGTGTGCGGCGGCTCCGGAGACCAACGACAGCAACTTCACCTGGGAGGAGTTCGTCCGGCGTACTAACGGCGAGCTCGTCGCCGGATGGGGCAACCTGGTCAACCGCACCGCCACGATGATCCACAAGAACTTCGGCGAGATCCCGGCCGCGGCCGAGCTGACGTCTGACGACGAGAAGCTCCTGGCGGAGGTCCGGGAGGCGTTCGGCACGGTCGGTGGGCTGCTGGAGGGGCATCGGGTCCGGCAGGCGATCGCCGAGGCGATGCGGGTGGTCGGTGAGGTCAACAAGTACGTCACCGAGCAAGAGCCCTACAAGCTCAAGTCGCCCGACGAGCGTGCGCGCCTCAGCACGATCCTGCATGTCGCGGCGCAGGCCGTGAGCGACTGCAACACGCTGCTGGCGCCGTTCCTGCCGCACAGCGCCAACGGCGTGCACCGGGTGCTGGGCGGTGTCGGCGACATCGCCCCGCTGCCCCGGATCGTGGAGGTCGACGACCTCGACGGCGGCGCGCCGTACCCGGTGATCATGGGCGACTATGCCGACGTACCCGCGTGGGCGTCCCGCCCGGTGACCGTGGGTACGCCGATCGGCAAACCCGCCCCGGTGTTCACCAAGCTCGACCCGGCGGTCGTTGAGGAGGAGCTCGACCGGATGGCGCCGGAGGATGGCTGAGCGCGACGTGCCCGCCCGGCCGGCTGCGCCCGAGCCGCTGCCGCAACCGGTGGTCGACAACCACTGCCACCTCGACCTGTCGATCGGCGCCGAGCTCTCGGTCGGGGATGCGCTGTCGATGGCCGCCGGCGTGGGCGTGACCCGGATCGTGCAGATCGGCTGCGACCTGCCGGGTGCTCGCCGGGCGGTCGAGATCGCCGAAGCGCGGCAACCGATCGTGGCCGGCGTCGCGCTGCACCCCAACGAGGCGCCCCGGCTGGCGGACAGCGGAGCGCTCGACGCAGCGCTGGCCGAGATCGAGCGGCTGGCGCAGTCGTCGTCGCGGGTGCGCGCCGTCGGTGAGACCGGTCTGGACTACTTCCGCACCGGTGCCGACGGCCTCGCCGCGCAGCAGGAGTCCTTCCGGGCGCACATCGGCCTGGCCAAGAGTCTCGGCAAGACCCTGGTGGTCCACGACCGCGACGCGCACGACGACGTCCTGCGGATCCTCGACGAGGAGGGCGCGCCGGAGCGGGTGGTCATGCACTGCTTCTCCGGTGACGCCGACTTTGCGCGGGCCTGCGTGCAGCGGGGATTCTGGTTGTCGTACGCCGGCACGGTCACCTTCAAGAACGCCCCGGACCTGCGCGAGGCGCTGCAGCTGACGCCGGCCGACCGGGTGCTCGTGGAGACCGACGCGCCGTACCTGACGCCGGTGCCGTTCCGTGGCCGCCCGAACGCCTCCTACCTGGTGCCGCTCACCGTGCGGTCGATGGCTCAGACGCTCGGGGCGGACCTGGCCGAGCTGTGCCGGCAGATCGACGCCAACACCGACGTGGCCTTCGGCGGCAGCTGGTAACCGGAGCCGGAGAGGCCGCTGAGCGGGCTGCCGGCGGGTGGCCCAGGCGGTGCTGTGAAGGGCGTCACGACCCTGGCCGCGACCTCCCGGTTCCGTCGACGCAGGGTCAGGGGCGAGTCGACGTGCAGTAGGTATTTCAGCCGCTTCGTCCGGATAACGGTCGCAGGTCGCCGAATCGACCCGGTGTTTTGGTGCCCATGGCTGCCTTCGTTATCGTCTTGTGACTGTTGGCCGGGATCGGGGAAGTCCTGAGCAGCGCCTAACTGCACAAGTGACTCAGCCGAGCGAATCCGGCCGGATTCGCACGCCCTGTGCTGAGTCGCTTGCCCTGGTGCTGCGCCCGTATCCGGAAGAGCACGAGACCTGGAGCACTGTGCGGAAACGAATCACTCTCGTCGCCGCGGTGGCCCTGACCGTCCTCGGACTGGTCGGTGGCTCCGTCGCATACGCGTCGATGAACAAGACCGTGACGCTGTCGGTCGACGGCGAGGTCGAGAAGTTCAAGACCTTCGACGACACCGTGGAGGAGGTCCTGCGAAGCCAGGACATCACCATCGGTGCGCACGATGCCGTAGCGCCCTCGCTCGACAGCGAGGTCGAGGACGGCGCCCGCATCGCCGTCCGGTTCGGCCGCGAGCTCACCCTCACCGTCGACGGTGACCCGGAGAGCTACTGGGTCACCGCGGGCAGCGTCGACGCGGCACTGAGCCAGATCGGCAAGCGGTTCTCCGACGCCGACCTCTCCACCAGCCGCAGCGCGCCGATCGGCCGCGAGGGCTTGGACCTGTCGGTCAAGACGGAGAAGCGCATCACCCTGATCGAGGGCGGCAAGAAGTCCACCAAGACCACCAACGCCCTGTCGGTCTCCGCGGCGCTTGCCGACCTCGGCGTGAAGTACGACAAGAACGACGAGATCAAGCCCGGCCTGAAGTCGTCGGTGAAGGACGGGACGCGCATCCGTCTGGTCCGCATCGCCGAGCGGAACCGCACGGTCAAGGTGGAGATCCCCAACGAGACCGTCGTGCGCTACGACGACGACATGTACGACGACCAGCAGAAGGTCACCAAGGACGGCCGTGACGGCGTTCGCAAGGTGACGTACAAGGTGGTGCTCGCCGACGGCAAGCAGCGCAGCCGCAAGCAGGTGAAGAGCACGGTCGTGACCAAGCCGGTCAACCGGGTCGAGGTGCACGGCACCGCGGAGCGCCCGGCACCCGAGCCGGAGCCGGCGCCCGCTCCGGCGCCCGCGCCTGAACCTGCTCCGGAACCCGCTCCGGCGCCTGCTCCGGAACCCGCTCCGGCGCCTGCTCCGGCACCGGCGCCCGAGCCGAACTACGCGAGTGGGAGCACGGTCTGGGACCAGCTCGCGCAGTGCGAGTCCGGGGGCAACTGGGCGATCAACACCGGCAACGGCTTCTACGGCGGCCTGCAGTTCAGCGCCAGCACGTGGACTGCCTTCGGCGGTGGCGCGTACGCCTCGACGGCCAACCTGGCCTCCCGGGACCAGCAGATCGCGATCGCCGAGAAGGTGCAGGCCGCTCAGGGCTGGGGTGCCTGGCCGTCCTGCTCCGCCGAGCTCGGGCTGTACTGAGGGCCTGGACTGAGGCCAGCCCTGGTGACAGCAGCTCGGTGGTGACCGACCAGCCCAACGACGCCGCATCCGCCGGACCGAGACTCCTCGGTCCGGCGGATGTGCGTTCGCTGGCCGCTGCCCTCGACCTGCGGCCGACCAAGCAGCGCGGGCAGAACTTCGTCATCGACGCCAACACCGTGCGCCGCGTCGTGCGAGCCGCCGAGATCCACGCCGACGACGTCGTGCTCGAGGTCGGTCCGGGCCTGGGGTCGTTGACGCTCGGACTGCTCGGCCGGGCCGCCCGGGTGGTCGCGGTCGAGATCGAGCCGGCGCTGGCCGCCGCACTTCCGCACACGGTCGCCGACCGTGCACCGCAACATGCGGACCGGCTCGAGGTGGTGGCCGCCGACGCGATGCGGGTCACGGACCTCCCAGGCCCGCGGCCCACAGCGCTCGTCGCCAACCTTCCGTACAACGTCGCCGTACCGGTGCTGCTGCACCTCTTCGCGCTGCTGCCGTCGCTGCGCCGGACGCTGGTGATGGTGCAGGCGGAGGTCGCGGACCGGCTGGCGGCCGCGCCGGGGTCGCGGGTCTACGGCGTCCCCAGCCTCAAGGCCGCCTGGTACGCCGACGTACGCCCGGCCGGGCGAATCGGCCGGACCGTGTTCTGGCCGGCCCCCAACGTCGACTCCGGGCTGGTGGCGTTCGACCATCGGGAGCCACCGGCCACCACCGCCGGCCGCGGCCGGGTGTTCACCGTCGTCGACACCGCGTTCGCCCAACGGCGCAAGACGCTGCGCTCCGCGCTCTCCGGGCTGACCGGCTCGGCCGCCGTCGCCGAGTCCGGGCTGCGCGCCGCCGGTGTCGACCCGACCGCCCGTGGAGAGGCGTTGACGATCACCGAGTTCGCCCGAGTTGCCGAGCATCTAGAGTTCCCCTGATGACCGCACCCGTCCCGACGTCTGCCTGCGTGGCCGTGCGCACGCCGGCCAAGATCAACCTCTGCCTGGGCGTCGGCGCGCCGCGATCGGACGGGTATCACCCGCTTGCCACCGTCTACCAGGCGATCGGCGTCTACGACGACCTGCGGGCACGCCCGGCCGCCCCTGGCCGGTTCACCATCCGCGTGGACGGTGACGACGCGGGCCTGGTGCCCGAGGACGACAGCAACCTCGCCGTGCGCGCCGCCCGGCTGCTCGCGGCGCAGTACGCCGTGGACGAGGGCGTGTCCTTGCACGTGCGCAAGACGATCCCGGTGGCCGGTGGCATGGCCGGGGGCAGCAGCGACGCGGCGGCCGCGCTGCTGGCCTGTGCCCGGCTGTGGGGGCTGGACGTATCCCGCGACGAGCTGGTGTCGCTGGCGGCCAGCCTCGGCAGCGACGTGCCGTTCTGCCTCGTCGGTGGCACCGCCACCGGCTCCGGCCGCGGCGAGGAGGTCAGCTCGCTGCCGGCCGACGGCGCCTACACCTGGGTGGTCGCCACCGTCGACGGTGGGCTGTCGACGCCCGCCGTGTACGCCGAGTTCGACCGGCTCAGTGCCCTCGACGCCGGCGCACCGACGGAGACGACCACCGGCACACCCGGCGTACCCGATGCCCTGCTGACCGCGCTGCGCGACGGTGACCCGCAGCTGTTGGGGCCCGCGTTGAGCAACGACCTGCAACCGGCCGCGCTGTCGCTGCGCCCCGACCTGGTGACCACCTTGGAAGTCGGCGACGCCGCCGGGGCGCTGGGATCCGTGGTCTCCGGCTCCGGCCCGACCACGTTGTTCCTGGCCGCCGACGAGCGGCACGGCGAGCAGATCTCGTCCCGGTTGCTGGCGGCCGGGGCCTGCCGGTCGGCGCGGCAGGCGGCCGGGCCGGTCGCCGGGGCGCAGGTGCGGGCATGAGCGCTCCCACCAACCTGGTCAACCTGGAGAAGGTCGACAAGGCATACGGCATTCGCACGCTGCTCGACGGCGTCAGCCTCGGCGTCGCCGCAGGGGAGCGCGTCGGTGTCGTCGGGCGCAACGGCGGCGGCAAGACCACGCTGCTGCGGGTGCTCGCCGGCCAGC
>DASSKO010000029.1:0-5924 GCA_035690425.1 Nocardioidaceae bacterium | reverse complement strand
CGCTCCCGCTCGGCCCAGCACCGCTGCGCGCGCGCTGTGACCGGGCCGGGCGCGGCCAGCTCCCGGCCGTCGCAGCGCACGACCGGTTGCACATCGCGCGTCGTGGACACCAAGAAGACCTCCTCGGCATCGCGCAGCACCTCGAGCGGGGCGTCGCGCTCGGCGGCTCCGAACCACTCCAGCACCAGCGCCCGGGTGACGCCGGGCAGGCACCCCGAGGCCAGCGTCGGCGTACGCAGCTCGCCGTCGACCACGTAGAACACATTGGACCCAGTGCCCTCGCACAGGTCGCCGGCGGTGTTGGCGAAGATCGCCTCGCTCGCGCCGGCGCGCCGGGCCGCGGCCAGTGCGACGACGTTCTCGCCGTACGACGTCGACTTCAGGCCGGCGAGGGCGCCGCGCTCGTTGCGGGTCCACGGCACCGTGACCACCGCGGTGGTGTCCTGCCGTCCTGGCAGGTCGGCTGCGGCCACGACCAGCGTGGGCGCGGCGTCGCCCCGGTCGGAGGCCAGCGGTGATACGCCGCCGGTGTAGGTGATGCGCAGCCGGCCGCGCGCCAACGGCTCGGCGCTGAGCACCGCCTCCACGCCCGCGTGTACGGCGGATATGTCAGGGAGGGCAAGTCCGAGCCCGGCGGCGGAGATGCCGAGCCGCCGGAGGTGCCGAGTGAGCGCGAAGGCGCGGCCGTCGACGACCTTCAGCGTCTCGAACACGCCGTCGCCGACGGTGAAGCCGTGGTCGAGGACGCTCAGCACCGGGTCGCGGGGGTCGTGGAGCAGCTTGCCGTCCAGCCATACGCGCATGCCGGAAGGGTAGCCCGGGCCGCGGCGGACCCGAATTTGTCACGCGGCGCAGATCGGCTACAGTTCTTGTTCGCACCGCTTAGCACCAACGGCGGTCGTGCGGACGTGGCTCAGTGGTAGAGCATCACCTTGCCAAGGTGAGGGTCGCGGGTTCGAATCCCGTCGTCCGCTCGGGGTCAGGTCTCCCAGGCCTTGCGACGGCAGGGATCCTGGTGGAGTGGCCGAGAGGCGAGGCAACGGCCTGCAAAGCCGTGTACACGGGTTCGAATCCCGTCTCCACCTCGGCTGTAGAACAGCGCCACAACAGAACAGAGCCAGCACCACCATGGGCGATTGGCGCAGTGGTAGCGCGCTTCCTTGACACGGAAGAGGTCACAAGTTCAATTCTTGTATCGCCCACCAGCAGACACCGAAGCGCGTGGCCCCGGGACGAGCACCGTCCCGGGGCCACGCGCTTTCGCGGTCAGCGCTTGACGCGGCTGACGGTTCCCTCACCGAAGATCGGCTGCGTCAGGTAGATCCGACCTCGGCTATCGGTGGCGACACCACCTGGCAGCGTCACCTGCCCGGCGGCCAGCTCCCTCGGCTCGCCTCCGCGCCGCGGGATCCGGTACAGGCTGCCGATGGGCTCGGTCAGACCGAGCTCGAACTTCAACCAGCTCTCCTTGACCAGCTCCACCGCATAGATCCCACCCCACTTGTCGGTGCCGAGATCGACGAGTGAGGTGAAGCCGTCGGCGAAGCGCTTGCACTTGCCCCGGTAGGGATGCTCGGGGTTGCACGTCGCCTTCTTGGCATTCGGAGCGATCCGCCAGATCTGGGAGGTGCCCGGTGTCGCCGGGAAGCCCCGCAGCTCGCCGACGTAGTAGTAGCCGTCCCGCCCGACGGTCACCGAGGTCGCTACCGCCTCGGACGGGATCGGAGTCCCGGCGGGAGGCAGCCCGGCCTCCTCGGGGTACCCCTCCGGCATCTCCACCACGCGCGGCTTCAACCGCGCCACCGTGCGGATGCGACCGTTGGGCCAGACCCGCAGCAGGTCGTTGCCGGCCGCGTCGGCCACCAGAGCGCTGCCGTCCTTGAGGCCGGCGACACCGTAGGGGTTGGACTCGTCCGGGAGGTCCTCGAGGTCGAACGGGTCGATGTCGTGGGCCTGGTAGGCCGCGATGTCAGCGACCGGGCGGGCCTCTCCGCTGCGATGCGTCCAGCGGTAGAGCGTGGCGCCCTCACCACCCGGGTCGGCACCCGCGGTCAGGATCCAGACCACGCCTGGCCTGCCCGAGTCGACCGCCGGCGCAATGAAGCCGGCCGGCACCTGTGCGATCACCCGAGTGTGGCCCTTGCGGGGGCCCCTCAGGACGGTCTTGCTCACCGTCCCGTCCGCCTCGGCGTACACGAGCCGGTCGGACTTGGTGATCCCGATCCCGCGCGGTCCGTTCAGCCCATCGACCACGGGGACCAGCTCGTCGTGGTGGCCACCGCCGGCCTGCGCGGTCGCGGCGCTACCCGCGATCGCCACGGCCGCAGCAACCCCTGCGACCATTGCCGCTCTCAACCTGAGGCGCATTGCGCCCCTCCTCTCCCCGCTCCAGCGGGAATCGCGCGAATATTCTCGCCCCAGGCCACTCCGCAACGTGGTGACCGGCAATGACCTGTTTCGGTGACGCCCCATCACCCGAGCTAGCCATTGCGGTGTACGCCACCGATCTGCTCCCTGCTCGGCGCAGGGGTCCGGCTACGGCTGCCGCCTCCGCCGCGCACCAGGTCGTGGCTCGCAGTCCTCCTCGGCGTCGGCCCTGGCCGCGAGCTCGGCGAGCTCCGACGCCGTGCCCGCACCGCGCAACCGCTCGAACTTGGCCGCCCGCCGCAGTCGCCGTACCAGCTCCAGCCGCGCGGACGCGGTCGCCGACTGCGGCCACACCCGGTCGAACGCCGCGTTGAGCGCGGCACCGATCAGCACGGCCAGGGAGATGAGGTACAGCCACAGCAGTACGGCGATCGGGGCGGCCAACGGACCGTAGATCGACGTACCGCCGACGGCGTTCTGCAGCGCCCAGCGCAACAGCCAGCTGCCCAGCACCCACATCGCCAGCGCGAGCGCCGCGCCCGGCACGTCGTGACGCCAGGACGTCCGCACCGGCACCGAGAGGTGGTACAGCGATGCGATGAACCCGACACTCAGCACGATCACGGTCGGCCAGTAGAGCTGGATCAGCCAGGACAGCTGCTGGGGCAGCAGCTCGGTGATGATCTCGGGACCGACGAGGATCAGCGGCAGCACCACCACGGCGATCAGCAGGCCGACGACATAGAGCACGAACGACAGCGCCCTCGTGCGCACGATGCCGCGGCGCCCGGCCAGGCCGTACATGATCGTGATCGTGTCCACGAAGACGTTGAGGGCGCGCGAGCCCGACCACAGGGCCAGCACGAAGCCGATCGAGATCACGTCGATGCGTCCACCCCGCAGGACGTCGTCGAGGGTGTCGGCGACGACGGTGTTGACCGCGTCCTGGGTGAGCGCCTGCGAGGCGATCGTGAGGATGTCGGCTCGCAGCGAGTCGATCTGCGCGACCGCGTACTGCTCGACGAAGAAGCCGATGCTGCCGGCCAGCGCAAAGACCAACGGCGGCAGCGACAGGATCGCGAAGAACGCCGCCTCGGCAGCCAGGCCGGTCACCCGGTAGCGCAGGGTCGCGCCCACGGTCGCCGTGCTGAGGCGCCAGACGGTGTGCCGGGCCCGCCGCCACGCCGGCACCCGCGTCCCGCCCGCGTGTCCGGCCTCCACCACCATGGCAATACCGTAACGACCTGCCAGGTCGTTTCGGGGCGCGTTGGCGGGTGCGACCCGCCGGTCAGGCCAGCTCGAGGCCCGGATAGAGGGGATGCTTGTCGAGCAGCTCGGCCGAGGCCGCCTTGGTGCGGTCGGCGACCCCGTCGGCAAGCTCGTACTTGGCCTTCGACGCCCTGCCCTCCTTACCGGCGGCCGCTGAGGTGTTCGACAGCACGTCGACGACCAGCTCGGCCACCCGGTCGAACTCGGCCGCACCGAACCCACGCGAGGTCAGCGCGGGGGTGCCCAGGCGGATGCCGCTGGTGTACCAGGCGCCGTTGGGGTCCGACGGCACCGAGTTGCGGTTGGTGACCACGCCCGAGTCGAGCAGCGCCCCTTCTGCCTGGCGGCCGGTCAGCCCAAAGCTGGACACGTCGAGCAGCACGATGTGGTTGTCGGTGCCGCCGGTGACGAGCCGGGCGTCCCGGGACAAGAACCCCTCGGCGAGCGACTTGGCGTTGTCGGCGACATTCTGGGCGTAGGTGCGGAACTCCGGAGCGCGAGCCTCGGCGAGCGCCACCGCCTTGGCGGCCATCACGTGCGACAGCGGACCGCCGAGCACCATCGGGCAGCCTCTGTCGACGGCGTCGGCGTACTCCTGCGTCGCGAGCACCATGCCACCGCGCGGCCCGCGCAGCGACTTGTGCGTCGTCGTCGTGGTGATGTGGGCGTGCGGCACCGGGTCCTCGTCGCCGGTGAAGACCTTCCCGGCCACCAGACCGGCGAAGTGGGCCATGTCGACCATCAGCGTCGCGCCCACCTCGTCGGCGATCTCGCGCATCTTCGCGAAGTCGATCCGCCGCGGGTACGCCGAGTAGCCCGCGATCAGCACCAACGGTCTGAACTCCCGGGCCGCGGCCGCCACCCGGTCGTAGTCGAGCAGGCCGGTCTCGGGGTCGGTGCCATAGCTGCGCTGATGGAACATCTTTCCGGAGATGTTGGGCCGGAACCCGTGGGTGAGGTGTCCACCGGCGTCGAGCGACATCCCCAGCATGCGCTGGTTGCCGAACTCGGCCCGCAGCCTCTCCCAGTCGTCCTCCTGCATGGCGCTGACGTTCTTGACCCCGGCCGCCTGCAGAGCCGGCGCCTCGATCCGAGTGGCCAGGATGGCCCAGAACGCCACCAGGTTGGCGTCGATGCCGGAGTGCGGCTGCGCGTAGGCGTACGGCGCGCCGAACAGCTCACGAGCGTGCTCCGCGGCCAGCGCCTCGACCGTGTCGACGTTCTGGCAGCCGGCGTAGAAGCGGTGCCCGACCGTTCCCTCGGCGTACTTGTCCGACAGCCAGCTGCCCATGGTGAGCAGGACAGCCGGCGAGGCGTAGTTCTCGCTGGCGATGAGCTTCAGCGACGACCGCTGGTCCGCGAGCTCGGCTCGCGTCGCGTCGGCGATCCGAGGCTCGACGGACGCGATCACGTCGAGCGCGGACCGGTACGCGGTGCTCACGGCGTTGATGTCTGAGGTCATGCCGGACACCCTACGATGGCAGGCGGGTCGTGTCCCGGCCCACGTCACCCACAGTGAGAGGTCGCGGACGTACGCCGCGCGTGAGCCATGTCACACCTCCTGCGGAAGTCGCGGCGATTCTCCCACATAATGAGATGGCATCTCGTTATGTGAGACCATCGTTTGATTCCACGCGGGGCCGGCACGCAGGATTCATCTCATGCCATACAGCGCGGCGACCCATGTGCTCCTCGTGACGCGACGTCACGTGGACTTCGGGCGTATGCGCGCCATGCTGTGTCCGCCGGTCTAGACCCGCCCCAGCTCCCCTTGCAGCCGGGCGCGCGGCCGCCCGGCCTGCCAGGTCTGACCCCGATCAGTCGGCATCGAGCGAACGTGCGTCTCCCTGAACGACAGAGGACGCCAGATGACTCCCCCCAGCAGCACTCGAACACGCCGCGGTGAAGGCCAGTGGGCACTCGGATACCGCGAGCCGCTCAACGCCAACGAGCAGAGCAAGAAGGACGACGACGCGCTCAACGTCCGCGCCCGGATCGAGAACATCTACGCCCACCGCGGCTTCGACTCCATCGACGGCAGCGACCTGCACGGCCGGTTCCGCTGGTGGGGTCTGTACACCCAGCGCAAGCCCGGCGTCGACGGCGGCAAGACCGCCGTGCTCGAGCCGCACGAGCTCGAGGACAAGTACTTCATGCTCCGCGTGCGCATCGACGGCGGCGCGCTGAGCACCGAGCAGCTGCGGGTGATCGGCGGGATCTCCACGGAGTTCGCCCGGGACACGGCGGACCTGACGGACCGGCAGAACATCCAGCTGCACTGGATCCGG
>DASSKO010000028.1:0-42722 GCA_035690425.1 Nocardioidaceae bacterium | reverse complement strand
GGCTCGACCCGGTGGGTGTGGCGCTGGCGCTCAGTGCGGGTGTCTGCTGGGCCGGTTACATCCTGGTGGGGTCGCGGATCGCCCGTGGACTGCCGGGCACCTCCGGGCTGGCCTGGGCGATGGTGGCCTCGAGCCTGGTGCTGGTCCCGCTCGGTGTCGGCACGGCCGGTGCCGCACTCCTCGACCCGCGGGTGCTGGTGGCCGGCGTGGTGGTGGCGCTGATGTCGTCGGTGCTGCCGTACGCGTTGGATCTGAAGGCGATGCGACGGGTGAGCCCCCGCGGGTTCGGCATCATGCTCAGCATGCAGCCGGCGGTCGCGGCACTGGCCGGCCTGCTGGTCGCCGGTCAACGGTTGTCACTCGGCGGGCTGCTCGGCATCGCCCTGGTGGTGGCGGCGAGTCTGGGCGCGGTGCCCGCCCGCAGCTCGCGGCCCGCCGACTGAGGCAAACGTGCGATCTCGCGAGGAGGGTGCTGCCCGCGCCGTCCCCTCGCCGCGAGATCGCACCTTTGCACCACCCGCCCGCGCCGCCCGTGTGTGGTGTCAGGTCTGTGCTGGTGGGTACGGCGCAGGACATGAGTGGCACCTACCCCAGACTGGCCATCGTCACCGGTGCGGACTCCGGCATGGGCCAGGCGACGGCGAAGCTGTTGGCGTCGGAGGGGTTCGATGTCGGCATCACCTTCCACACCGACGAGCAGGGAGCGACGGCCACCAGAGCCGAGATCGAGCAGCGAGGACAGCGCTGCTTCGTCGCGCACCAGGACCTGCGTGGGCCGGCGACCGGTGACGTGGTCGACGAGCTGGTCGGCGAGCTCGGCGGACTCGGCGTCCTGGTCAACAACGGCGGAACCGGTCACTCCGACCTCACCACGGACCTGTCGTACGAGGCGTGGCGCGATGTGCTGGCCACCGACCTCGACGGCGGCTTCCTGTGCAGTCAACGCGCGGCGCGGCACCTGATCGACGCCGGGAACGGTGGCCGCATCATCAACGTCACCAGCGTGCACGAGCACATCCCCCGCCTGGGTGCCGCGGCGTACTGCGCGGCCAAGGCGGGGCTGGGCATGCTGGCCAAGGTGATGTCCCTGGAGCTCGCCGAGCACGGCATCACGGTGGTCTCGGTCGCCCCCGGCGAGATCGCGACCGAGATGACCGGGCAGGAGGAGTCGGAAGCCTTCGAGCACGAACGGCCCGGCAACCCGATCGGGCGACCTGGGCATGTGGCGGAGGTCGCCTCGGTGGTGGGATTCCTCGCCTCGCCACGCGCGTCCTACGTGACCGGTACGTCGATCGTCGTGGACGGCGGGCTGAGCAACATGGCAGCACATGGACACGACTCGGCGCCGCCGCAGTGGCGCCGGCTCTAGCCGACCTCGGCCGGCCCGTGCGCGGGTCGCTTCCGTGCGGTCGGACAGGTTCTGCGGGGTAGGGAGACGCATGGCCTCCGATCGGACTCGGCCGGTCTCGCCGCAGCGGGCGGTCGCGTCGTTCGACTCCGCCTCCGCAATGCTGAGGGCGACGGCGCGGGCCCTGCAGGGCCGGGACTTCGCCCACCTGGGGCAGTCGGTGTGGCAGGCGCTGCCCGTGCGCGCCAGTGGAGCACTGCCGCTCGAGCAGCGTCAACGTGCCTATTCGCTGAGCGCCGCACTGGGGGCCGTGCCGGTGTCGCGGCTCCCGGGTGTCGATATGGAGGCGGTGGCCGACTGGACCGTCGGCCACTATCCCGACCGCGGCTACCCCGCCGTGTTCCTGGGGGCGTCCAACGGCGCGGTCGTCCACCTGGCGGCGGCGCTGGGCGTGCCGTGGTTGCCGCAGACCGTGCTGCTCCCCGTGCGCTGGAGCGGCGGAGACCCGCAGCGTCCCGCCGAGTCGATGAGGTTCGGCGCCCGCGTCGCGCCGCCCTTCCTCGACCGCAACCCTGACGTCGTGCTGCACAGCTTCCACGACGCCAACCAGGACCGGCTGATGCTGCGGCAGATGGCGTACTTCCGGGTGAAGCGGCGTCGGCTCGGCCGTGCCCACGAGCGGTTCCTCACCGACCAGCTGGCTCATGGTGCACCGATCGTGCTGGTCGAGGACCGCACCACCTGGCCGGTCACCCGGGTCGGCGACCGTCATGTCTTCCAGCACGGCGCCTACGGCGGGATGAGCCCGCGGGAGTACGCCGCGAGCCCCGGGGCGACCGAGCCCGACGACGAGGCGCCGGAGGCAGAGTGGCGCACCGACCCCGCCCTGTGCGAGCAGGTCCGGGACTGGGCGGCGCGGCGCCGCCGGTGGGCAGGCCGAGCGCCTGCTCGTCGAGTCGTTCGTGGTGATGGATCCGTGGCAGATCCTGCGCACGGGCTCGGTGCCGTTCTGGACACCGTTCCCCGTTGGCAGTGCGACCGATGCCCTGGGTGCCTACCTGGCCGACGGCCCGCCGTACGACGAAATCGCCATCATGCTGTTCTCCCACGGGGTGCGGTCCAAGGGGGCTGGCCGACGTCGACGTCTGGCGGGACCTGGCCGGGCAGGCGCGACGCCGCGGCGGTCTGCTGGCGGTCGACGCGAGTCGCTTTCCCGCCGACTTCGCGACGTTCGCCCGCTATGGGCCGGCGCTGCGTCGCTGGCCGGACGCGTCGCGGACGCTGCCGAGGCTCGACGTCGCCGACCTCGGTGAGCACCTGCGGAGCAACCACTACGACGGTGTCGGTTGGGAGCCCGCGACATGAGCACGTGGGCCGGATGGCAGCCCCGCGGATGCCGGCGGAGTTCGTCACCCGCTACTGGGACCTGCCCTACGGACGGATGCGCAGCCGTTCGCTCGGGCAGCGACGACCCGGCGTCCCCGACGTCGTGCTCGTGATGGGCATGGCCGTCGCCGACTACCTGATGCCGGCGCTGGCCACCCTCGGCGAATGGACCCGCGGGCACCTGGTGGAGTTCCCCGGCTACGCCGGCAGTGGTGAGCCGCCCGAGCCGTTGGACGTTCCTGGCTTCGGCGCGGCCGTCACCGCTTGGCTCGAAGCCGCGGATCTCGGTCCGGTCGAGCTCGCCGGGCACTCCAGCGGCACGCAGGTGGCCGCGCGCGCGGCCGCGCAGGCGGGCCGGCAGCTGATCGAGAGGCTCGTGCTGGCGAGCCCGACGGTCGACCCGGTCGCACGGTCGGCGCCGCGGCTGCTGCTGCACTGGCGGCTCGACGGGCGGCGCGAGCCGCCGGGGCTGACCGAGTCGCACAAGCCTGAGTCGGCCCGCGCCGGCGTCCGGGGGATCAGGCACCTGGTGCGGGTCCACCTCGCCGAGCAGGCGCCTGCCGGCAGGTTCGAGCAGATGCCGGGTGCGCACACCTTCCCGTGGCTCGACCCAGCCGCCTGGTCGACACCGATCCGCTGCCTGGTCGACGCGCCGCCGGCGTAAGCCCGTCACGCGGGCGAAGGCATGGGCCGCGTGCTGCTCGCCTGCCCGCGGGACCGGCATGCGCGCAGTCCGGCTGGGTACGAACGGACCATGTCACAACGCGACGAGCGCGATGCCGAGCACGAGGACCAGGACGCCGAACCGACCAACAGGGCGCCGTCCGGTGAGCGGCCCAGCGAGTCCGACGAGTCGGCGGACATGTCCGACGACCGCGGGCAGGACGTCTGAGGCCGGCGAATCGAAGGGATCCCAGGGTGACCGAGGAGGAGATCGACCCGATCATCGTCGACAACGTCGAGCACGTGCGCGACAGGTTCGGTGCGCAGGGGCTGCGCGAGATGATCGAGCTTGCCCGACAGGAGCTCGATGCTGCCGAAGCCGCGCTCGCCGAGCTTTCCGAGGGCGAGAGCCGCTGACCACCGTCCCCGGTTCACTTCCTTCATGGTGGCTTGTGTGCCGCGCCGCTGCGGCGTTGGCCTGACGCCGGCGAGGGCGCCGTAGGCTGCGGGGCGTGAACGACACCGCCACGTTGCTGCTGATCGGCGCAAGCCTGGTGCTGGCAGCGTGGTCTCTGGTGCTTGTCATCCTGGGTCGCACGCTGAACGACCCGCTCTTCTACGGGCTGGCGGTCCTGGAAGCGGCGTTGCTGGCCCAGCTGGTCGCAGGGTCCGTCGCCCTGGCCGGCACCGACCGCGACGTGGACGGAGTGACGTTCATCGGCTACCTGGTGACCGCCGTGTTGATCCCGCCGCTAGCCGTCATCTGGTCGGTTGCCGACAAGAGTCGTTGGGGCACGACCGTGCTCGTAGTCGGGTGTCTGACCGTGGCGATCCTGGTGGTGCGCATGGACCAGATCTGGACGCTGGGTGCCTGAGATCAGCCGCGGCCCCGGACGCCTGCTCGTCGCCGTGTACGCCGTGTTCGCGCTGGCGGCGACCGCTCGGTCGTCGGTGCAGATCACGACCAAGCTGAGTGAGGCTCCGGTGGCCTACCTGCTGTCGGCCGTCGCGGCTGTCATCTACATCGTCGCGACGGTGGCGCTGGCCAAGGAGGCGCGCCGCGTCGCCCTGCTCGCCTGCGGGGCCGAGCTGGTCGGCGTACTCGCCGTGGGAGCGGTCAGCGTGTTGGCGCCCGACGCCTTCCCCGATGCCACGGTGTGGTCGGGCTTCGGCCGCGGATACGGGTTCGTTCCGCTGGTGCTGCCGATCGCCGGCCTGTGGTGGCTACGGCGGTCGCGCTGAGCCTGCGGCGGTGAGGGAACTCTCACCGGTTCACGTCCGTCACCTACGATGGCGGGTGCGGTGAGGTTCCTCCCGCCAGCCGTCTCCGGGCCGGGGACGGTCCGACGCAGCTAGGAGTCAGTGCTCGTGCCCGCAATCCTCGACAAGATCCTCCGCATCGGCGAGGGCAAGATCCTCCGCCAGCTCGAGTCGGTGGCCAAGCAGGTCAACTCCATCGAGGACGAGTTCGTCGCGATGAGCGACGAGGAGCTGCGCGCGCAGACCGCCGACTTCAAGCAGCGGATCGCGGGCGGTGAGTCGCTCGACAGCCTGATGCCGGAGGCCTTCGCGGCGGTGCGTGAGGCGGCCAAGCGGACGCTGGGGCAGCGCCACTACGACGTCCAGCTGATGGGCGGCGCCGCCCTGCACCTGGGCAACATCGCCGAGATGAGGACCGGCGAGGGCAAGACGCTGGTCTCGACGCTGCCGGTCTACCTCAACGCGCTGGCCGGCGAGGGCGTGCACGTGGTGACCGTCAACGACTATCTGGCCCGGCGGGACGCCGAGTGGATGGGGCGCGTGCACCACTTCCTCGGGCTCGAGGTGGCGGCGATCACGGCTACCATGCCGCCCGCCGAGCGCCGCGAGGCCTACCGCGCCGACATCACCTACGGCACCAACAACGAGTTCGGCTTCGACTACCTGCGGGACAACATGGCCACCTCGCTCTCCGAGTGCGTCCAGCGCGGGCACTTCTACGCGATCGTCGACGAGGTCGACTCCATCCTGGTCGACGAGGCGCGCACGCCGCTGATCATCTCCGGCCCCTCCGACGAGGCGGTCAAGTGGTACGACGAGTTCGCGGCACTGGTGGCCCGGCTGCGCAACGGCACCGACTACGAGGTCGACGAGAAGAAGCGGACGGTGTCGGTGCTCGAGCCGGGCATCACGCGGGTGGAAGACCACCTGGGCATCGAGAACCTCTACGAGTCGGTCAACACCCCGCTGATCAGCTTCCTCAACAATGCGATCAAGGCCAAGGAGCTGTTCCGCAACGACAAGGACTACGTCGTCATCGACGGCGAGGTGCTGATCGTCGACGAGCACACCGGGCGGATGCTGCACGGCCGGCGCTACAACGAGGGCCTGCACCAGGCGATCGAGGCCAAGGAAGGCGTCAAGATCCGTGAGGAGTACCAGACGCTGGCCTCCATCACGCTGCAGAACTACTTCCGCCAGTACGACAAGCTCGCCGGCATGACGGGTACGGCGATGACGGAGGCGAGCGAGTTCGACAAGATCTACGGCCTCGGTGTGGTGCCGATCCCGACCAACAAGCCGATGGTCCGCGCGGACGAGGGCGACCTCGTCTACCGCACCGAGGAGTCGAAGTTCGGGGCGGTCGTGGACGACATCGAGGAGCGCCACCGCCAGGGCCAGCCGATCCTGATCGGCACCACGAGCGTGGCCAAGAGCGAGCACCTGGCCGAGCTGCTCAAGCGCCGCGGCATCCCGCACGAGGTGCTCAACGCCAAGCAGCACGCCAGCGAGGCCGACGTCGTCGCGATGGCCGGCCGCAAGGGCGGCGTCACCGTGGCCACCAACATGGCCGGTCGGGGCACCGACATCATGCTCGGGGGCAACCCGGAGTTCCTCGCGGAGAAGGAGCTGCGCTCCCGCGGTCTCGACCCGGTCGAGACGCCGGAGGACTACGAGGAGGCATGGGCGGGCGCGCTGGAGAAGTTCCAGGCGCAGGTCAAGGCCGAGCACGACGAGGTCAAGGAGCTCGGCGGCCTCTACGTGGTGGGCACCGAGCGGCACGAGTCGCGCCGCATCGACAACCAGCTGCGCGGTCGCTCCGGTCGGCAGGGGGACCCCGGCGAGTCGCGGTTCTACCTCTCGCTCGAGGACGACCTGATGCGGCTGTTCAAGTCCGACTGGGTCGACTGGGTGCTGACCACGCTCAAGGTCCCCGACGACGTGCCGATCGAGAACAAGCGTGTCACCGGCGCGATCGCCAACGCGCAGGGCCAGGTCGAGTCGCAGAACTTCGAGTCGCGCAAGAACATTCTCAAGTACGACGACGTCATGAACCGCCAGCGCACGGTGATCTACACCGAGCGCCGACGGGTGCTGGAGGGCGCCGACCTGCACGAGCAGGTGCGCGGCATGATCAACGACGTCGTCGGCGCCTACGTCACCGGTGCTACGCAGGGGTTCGCCGACGACTGGGACCTCGACAAGCTGTTCGCGGCGCTGGGCACGCTCTACCCCGTCAGCTTCACCGCGCACGAGCTGATCGAGAAGGCCGGAGGCGAACAGGGCGACCTGTCGCCGGAGATGATGCGGGAGGAGCTGGTCGCGGACGCGCAGGCACAGTACGACGCCCGGGAGGAGAGGCTGGGCGCCGACGTCATGCGTGAGCTCGAGCGGCGGGTGCTGCTGTCGGTGCTCGACCGCAAGTGGCGTGAGCACCTCTACGAGATGGACTATCTCCGCGAGGGAATCGGCTTGCGCGCCTACTCCCAGCGCGACCCGCTGGTGGAGTACCAGCGGGAGGGCTACGACATGTTCGCCGTGATGATGGACGGCATCAAGGAGGAGTCGGTCGGCTACCTGTTCAACCTCGAGGTGCAGGTCAACGACACCGCCCCGTCGGCTGTGGACGAGGCATCTGCCGACGACGTCGTCGACGGCGTCGCCGCGTCGGGCGCAGACGCGTCCGGTGAGACCGGAACACCGACCGAGCAGGCGCACCCGACGGTCTCGGCCAAGGGGCTGCAGATGCCCAAGCAGCCGCAGCAGCTCGCCTACACCGCACCCAGCGTCGACGGCGACGAGGACGTGCAGTCCCGCACCGAGCGGTCCGGCTCGGGGTCGACCCGCGGTTCGGCGGCGAGCTCGGGGGAGCTCGAGTACGCCGGCACGCCCCGCAACGCGGCGTGCCCGTGCGGGTCGGGGAAGAAGTACAAGCGCTGCCACGGTGATCCCGCCAACGCCTGACCCGTAGGTCTGGTCAGACCTCGCTCGGTCGACAATCGCTCCGCCCGAGATCGCTGCCTCGATGGAGGCTGCCCCGACGGGTCAGCCGAACTGCAGCGCCGTGCAGAGCCAACGGCCACGCTGGGCCTCGAAGCGCACCGCGATGGCGCGCGATCGGCCGCCGTGGCGCACATGGGCCGACACCTCCGCTACGGTCGGCGCGGGCTGGCAGACTCGCACCGACCGTAGCTGCGACCGCTCCGTGCGGCCTCGCACACCAGCGCTGGTTGCCGAGCTCAGCACCTGGACGCGGTGCTGCAGGTCGGCGAACACGGCTTCGTCGGTCCAGCGCACGAGCTGCTGGACCGGTCGGTCACCGGCGACGACCTCCACGACAGCCTGCACGAACCGGGCCGCCCACTGCTCGGCGGGCGGCGTCCCTGGTGGGGTTGGCCGGCCGTCCGGGACCAGGCGCAGGTCGGGCCGCGGCTGCTGCGGCAGCCCCGGTGTGGACATGTCGAGTGCAAGCGTGCCCTGCACGGGCGGCAGACGGTGGGCAGGAAACGATGAGTTCGCAGCCATCGTGGCTCCTCGGTTCGGTCCGGTGGGTGATCAGGTCAACGGTCAGCGGGCACGACCAGCTCGGTGCCCGGGTAGATCAGGTCGGGGTCGCCGCCGATCGCGGCGCGGTTGACGTCGTACCAGCGCGGCCAGGCGGCCGCGACCTCGTCGACGCCGGCGTCGGGGGACAGGTGCGCCGCCGCGATCGACCACAGCGAGTCGCCCCGCCGGACGGTGACGACCGCGATGGCTGGGGCCTGCAGCGTCGCCGATGTGCCAGCCCGTGTGGCCCTGCCCGGCGTCGCGGCGTGCGGGATCGCTGAGTGCGGTGCACGCACGTGCGCCGTCACGTCGGGTCGGTCGGGGAGCGGCAGGCCCGTCAGCGGAACTGCGCACGCAACGGGCTCGCAGCCTTGCCCGGCGAGCTCGGCGGCGCCGGCCGGCCCCAGCGCGCCGGCCGGCCCCAGCGGCCCGGCGATCGCGATGCCGCAGGCGAGACGCACCAGCAACCGCAGCCCTCGAGGCGCCAGTGCAGCGGCGGCGCGCCCGGTCATGCGTGCACCGAGGTGGCCGGACTCGGCCACCAGGCATGCGGTGACAGCCACCGCCAGCCAGGTCAGCGCCGCAGCCAGGACGATCAGGGCAGACCCGGTGACCAGATCGTCGAAGCGGGCGCCGCCCAGGCGACCAGCCCGAAGGAGAGCCCAGGCGGCGGTGAGTAGACGCCGGTCGAGGACGAGCAGGCCAGCCATGACCAGCGCCCACACGATCGCGAGCACCGTGACGCGCAGCCGGTGTGGTCCCTGCGATACGAGCATTGCAACCCGCCATGTCGATGTCCGCCAACGCTCATACGCCAGCGTTTGCCTATGTTTGCCTGCTGATGCTCCATTCATCTCGCGTTTACCTTCGGTGTCAATCTCTCGTCCACAGATGCTGCCGTGCGCTAAGTTGCGGCACATGCGCTGGGAGGAGCTGTTCCGCGACCTCGACCAGGAGTGGGAGGCGGCCGCAGCGGCGGACATCCAGGCCGAGGTCGCCGATCGCACCCGCGCCGAGCTGGCCCGGATCGGCGTACTGGACCGGCTGCGCGGGTCTGTCGGCGGCCAGGTCCGGGTGCACACGCCCGTCGGGTCGTGCGCCGGTGAGCTCACCCGGGTCGCCGCCGACTGCCTGCTGCTGCGCGACGGAGCGGTCGAGATGTTGGTGACCGCACACCACATCAGCGGCATCGAAGGCCTGGCGGCGGGAGTGGTCACCGACGAGCAGGTCGGTGGCCTGGAGCGCCGGCTCGGGCTTGCGTCGGTGCTGCGCCGGGTCGTGCGTGACCGGGCGGCGGTGACGGTCGAGCGGGCCGGCTCGTCGATGCTGCACGGCACGCCGGTGCAGGCCGGCGCCGACTTCGTCGAGCTCGCCGTCCACGAGCGCGGCGCGTCACCACGCAGGAGCGCGGTGACGAGTCGTCAGGTGGTGCCGTTCGCGGCGATCGTGGTCGTACGCCGGGAGCCGTAGGCTCAGTCAGCAGACAGGCGTCGGAGGGCGCCCGCGTATCTGCGTAGGTAGGCCCGCTGCGCGGATCGGGCCAGCGGCGCGCCGCACCGGGTGTACCACTGCGCGCCGCGGCTGAAGGCGCGGACCGTGAAGACCACCTCGCCGGCGACCCGCTCGAGCACGAACGACTCCTCGCCCGAGGCCGGATGCCCCGGCAGGCTGCCGTAGCCGAAGCCGACCCGGTCGGGTTCACGCACCACCCACACCACGCGGCACGGCACCGGAACGGCGAACCGGCCGACTCCGAGCCGCCCCAGCGAGTCGACGCCCACCGCCACCGGACCGGTCGCCTGCATCCGCAGCCCGGCGGCGTCGTGCATCCGCCAGTGCAACAGCGCGTCGACGGCCCGATCAAACCGGCCGTGGTCGCTGCCCAGCACCGAGCGATGCTCGGCCGCGTGGAACCCAGCCGGAGTCGCCCGCCAGCGGGTGCCGCCGACACCGCCGTAGGTCAGCTCGAGAACGGACAGCTCGTCGAGTCTCATCGCGTGCAGCAGGAGGGGTGCCGGCATCTGGCCATCGTCGCAGCAGTGCAGGCGGTGTCGTCAGTCAGAGACCTCATCACCCTCGTTGAAGGGGTGAGCTCCGATGAACTCCTTGGTCGAGTCGTACATCCGCTGGATGTAGGTCTCGAGCTCGCTGGCCTCGACCCGCCACTGGCCGCGGCCACCGACCTTGATCGCCGGCAGGTCGCCGCGGCGCACCAGGGCATAGGCCTGGGCGGCGGAGATGTTGAGCACCTCGGCGACGTCGGCAAGCTGCAGAAATCGGGGGCCGGAGCTCATAGCCGCAGTCTGCCACGCGATGCCGCTGTTTGCGGTCGGCTGTCCCCAGCTGCATGCGGTCGCTCGCGGATCGGGCCAACCTGTGGATAACCGCAGCAAGGGGTTTACACGGTAGGCACAATGGCCGGTGTGTCTCACTCGACCGTGACCGCTGCCCCCACGGTGCCGGAGTCGCCGCCGGCACGTCGGCTCGACCGGCGCCGATGGAGGGACCCGCGGCTGTGGGTCGGTCTGCTCCTCGTCGCCGGCTCGGTCGTCCTCGGGTCGCGACTGCTCGCAGCCGCCGACGACACCGTCGACGTCTGGGTGCTCAGTGCGGACGTGCCGGCCGGACAGCCCATCGCCGCTGCCGCGCTCGAGCTCGATCGCGTGCACTTCTCCGACCGTGCGACGGCCGAGAGCTATCTGCTGGGGTCCGAGCCGCCACCGGAGGCGGCGGTGGCCGCCCATGACCTGGCGGCCGGGGAGATGCTGCCCCGATCGGCGATCGGCGACCCGGGTGCGTCCGACGTCCTCCACCTGCCGGTCGTGGTGGGGGCGTCCGGAGCACCGGACGACCTACGCGTCGGTGACGTCGTCGACGTGTGGGTGGTGCCGCCGCAGAGCGCGGACGGTGACACCGGTCCGGCCACCCGTGTCCTGGAGCAGGTGCGGGTCGTCTCGGCCGACCGTGGCGCCGGGCCACTCGGTGCGGCGGCGACCCGGCAGGTGCTGCTGGGCCTCGATGGTGGCTCCGACGGCCAGGCCGCCTCCGGGCTCGGTGAGTTGCTGACGTCGGTGTCGACCGGCTCGGTGGTGCTGATCCGGTCCGGCCCGTGAGGGGCGCAGTGAGGAGACCGCCGGGGAGCGCTCCGCGGTGACGACACCGGTCCTGCTCGCCCTGGGCGGAGCTGCGTTCGAGTCCGCGGTGGTCGTCGGTCTGCAGCGCAGCCTGCGCGATGTCCAGATCGTCCGCCGGTGCGTCGACGTCCCGGACCTGCTGGCCGCCGCGTCGACCGGGCAGGCCCGAGCCGTGCTCGTCTCCGCGGCCACACCCCGCCTCGACGCCGACTTGGTGGCGGCACTGCGCGCGCGCCGGGTCGAACCGATCGGCCTGGTCGCCGACCACCGCAGTGGCACCGCCGAGCAGCATCGACTGCACCAGATCGGCGTACGCGCGGTGCTCACCGCCGAGCCCGAGGGGCTCGCCGGCCAGGTGGTCGCGGCGCTCGAGCGCGCCGCGACCGTAGTGCCGTCCGACGACGACGTGGCCGAGGTCGACGTCGACGGTCTGCGCACGGGCGTGGGCCGGGTCGTCGCGGTATGGGGGCCCACCGGCGCGCCGGGGCGGTCAACGCTGGCGCTGGCGCTGGCTGCCGAGCTCGCGGTCGCCGGTGAGCCGACGCTGTTGGTCGACGCCGATGTCTACGGCGGCGCGCTCGCCCAGATGCTGGCGATGATGGACGAGTCCTCCGGCGTGCTCGCCGCCGCGCGCAGCGCCAAGCACGGCGTGCTCGGGCCGGACGAGCTGGCCAGGCATGCCCGCGGCGTCGGCTCCGGCCTACGGGTGCTGACCGGGCTGCCGCGGGCGGACCGCTGGCCGGAGCTGTCCGAAGCCACCGTCTACGGGCTGCTGGTGGCCGCCCGGGCACTGACCTCCCAGGTCGTGGTCGACTGCGGCTTCGGAATCGAGGCCGACGAGGAGCTCAGCTTCGACACCGCCGCCCCGCGACGCAACGGGGCCACGCTCCGGGTGCTCGAGGAGGCCGATCGGGTGCTTGCCGTCGGCGCCGCCGACCCGGTCGGGCTGGCACGGCTCGCCCGCGGCGTCGTCGAGCTGCGGTCGGCGGTGCCCGACGCCGACGTGCAGGTCGTGCTCAACCGCTGGCGGAGCGCGCTCGGCTGGTCGCGCGACGAGGTGACTTCGACCGTGCGACGCCTCACCGGCATGACCGACATCGTCGTGCTGCCCGAGGACCGCGCGGCCTGTGACGCCTGCCTGCTGCACGGCCGCACCCTCGCCGAGGCCACACCACGGTCACGGCTTCGGCTCGCGGTGCGCGACCTGGCCGCGCGGATCGCCACCGCCGCGGGTGCGTAGGCTGCTGCTCCGTGGACAAGCTGGACAAGCACGCACTGATCGTCGACTGGGGCGGCGTCCTCACCGAGCGCCTCGACCTCGCCATGCGCGCCTGGGCGGAGCAGGAGGGGCTCGACTTCGACGCCTATCTGATGGCCATGCGCAGCTGGCTCGACCCGGCTCAACAGCACCAGGCCCGGGTCAACCCGGTGCACGCGCTCGAGCGCGGCGAGATCGAGCGCTCGGACTTCGAGGTCCAGCTCGCCGAGCGGATCACCGAGCACAGTGGCAGGGCGGTCGACGCCACTGGCCTGCTGGAGCGGATGTTCGACTGCTTCGAGCACGCGCCCGCGATGAACTCGTTGGTGCTGCGGGCGCACGAGGCGGGTGTGCGTACGGCGCTGCTGTCGAACTCCTGGGGCAACACCTACCCGCGCGACGGCTGGGACGAGATGTTCGACGTGGTCGTGATCTCCGGCGAGGTCGGCGCGCGCAAGCCCGACCGGGCGATCTTCGACCTGGTGTGCGGCAAGCTTGGCGTCGCGCCGGCCGACAGCGTCTTCGTCGACGACATGGCGCCCAATATCGACGCCGCGCAGGCGCTCGGCATGACCACGGTGCTGCATACCGGGTACGACGAGACGGCGGCGCGCCTGTCCGAGCTGTTCGGGCTGCCGCTGGCCTGATGGAGCGGTGCTCGCCGAGAGCCACGACACCCGGGCCGCGACGGACGACGCCGAAACGGGGGCTGACGTGCGGCGATCCGGCGGCTAGCGTGTTCCTCCTCGGGGGTAACCCGTCACTGCAGGAGGAGTGAGCATGTCGATGCAGCGCCGAACAGTTCTCAAGGGTGGGGCGGCTGCCGCCGGAGCGGCGATCGCGGGCGGACCGTTCCAGGGGCTGACCGTTCCTGCTACTGCCGGACGGGGGCGGGCCCCCTTCCGTGCGCTGCGTCCGATCCCTGATCTGCGGGACGGCAAGATTCGGCTGCACCTGCCGGCGGGCTTCTCCTACCGGTCGTTCCACGACACCGAGGTCCCGGTCACGCTCGACGACGGCACCGAGCTCCCCGGGCGTCACGACGGCATGGGGGCGTTTCGTGGCAGCAACGGAAACGTCGTACTCGTGCGCAACCACGAGCTGAACAACCCCGGCGAGCCGTTCGGGCCCGGAGACCCCTACGACGCGATGGGGCAGGGCGGCTGCACGCACATCGAGGTCACGCCGTTCGGTGAGGTCGTGCACGCCTACACCGCGTTGAACGGCACGATGATGAACTGCTCGGGCGGCATCATGCCGTGGGGCTCGTGGGTCACCTGCGAGGAGACCGTCAACGGTCCCGACGTGGGACCCGACTTCACCGGCGCGTCGAACGTGCCGCTGCAGAAGCCGCACGGCTTCATCTTCGAGGTGCCCAGCAACGCGGACTCCGACCGGCAGCCGATCACCCGGGCCGGTCGGTTCGCGCACGAGGCGGTCTCCTTCGACCCCGTCGAGGGTTGCCTGTACCTGACCGAGGACAACTTCGGGTTCCCGTCCGGCTTCTACCGCTACAAGCCGAAGAACAATCCGATGCTCACCGGTCGCCTCGACAACGAGGGCACCCTGCAGATGCTGGCGGTGCGGGGCGAGCCCAACGCGCATCTCGAGGCCGGCCAGCGTCGGCGTGCCACCTACAAGGCGAGGTGGGTCGACATCGACGATCCCGACCCCGTCTTTCCCTACACCCCGAGCGAAGAAGCGCCGACCAGCAACGACGAGGCGCTGGTCTACGTCGGCGACCAGGGCCGGGCGCAGGGAGCCGCGCACTTCTCCCGGCTCGAGGGCCAGGTCTACGACGACGGTGTCGTCTACTTCTGCTCCACGCAGGGCGGCGGGCCGGCCGAGGACGGGCCGGACGCCAGCGGCGGGTACGGCAACGGACATGGTCAGGTCTGGGCCTACCACACCCGATCGCAGATCCTGCAGCTGATCTACGAGGCGCCGGTCGACGACACCCGGGCCGACCGGATCCTCGACCTCCCGGACAACTGCACGACGAGTGCGCGCGGCACGCTCGTGCTGTGCGAGGACAGCGACGTGAACAACTACCTGCGCGGACTCTCCCGCGGTGGTCAGATCTGGGACATCGCGCTCAACCGGGTCACCAGCGGCATCACCGACGAGGACCGCTTCAGTGACGAGTTCGCCGGGTCGACGTTCTCCAGCGACGGGCACACGCTGTTCGTCAACATCCAGGCAAGCGCCGGCATGACGTTCGCGATCTGGGGCCCGTGGAGGCGGATCGGCGTCTGAGCGGTGCCGGGTGCTGCCTGCGGGTCAGCTCGCGAGCAGCAGGTACAGACCGCCTGCGGTGAAGCAGACCATCACCAACAGCAGTGGCAGCTGGCCGAGCAGCTCTCGGCCCTTCGGCAGCACCTGCACCGCTCGGTCGTGCGCCGCGAGGGCACCGAGCAGGTGGCCGACCACGACCGCCAGCACCTTGGTGACCGCCAGCGCCGTGACGTGATAGCTGAAGAAGGAGTTCGCGCCCAGCTGGGCGGTGCCCAGCAGGTCGGCACCGGTGCCGAGCGGGTCGCTCAACTGCCCCAGCGTCTGCTGGCCGGTCGCGACGAACGTGCTCAGGTAGTGCGCCACGAAGTAGCCGACGATGATCGGCACGATCGAGTGCGCGAACTGCGTCGGCAGGGCGCCACGCCGGATGTGCCCGAGGCCGCTGACCGCGATCACCGCAAGGCTGAGCAGGGTGCCGACCAGTACGCAGAAGCCGAGCAACACCAGCGTCGGGACCAGCGATCCGGTGAAGCCGTACGCCTGTGCGGTCTGCACCCAGTACGGGCTCTCCCGGAAGCTGTCGTAGCCGGTCGACCCGAAGAGGACGGCCACGACACCGACGAGGCCGGCACGGCGCGGCAGCCCGTCCAGATTCTCCAGCGGGTTGCGCACGACGAGCCGGCCGTCGGTGCGGCGACCGAAGGGGGACAGCCGTGCTACCAGCTCGGAGAAGACCTCGAACGGGTCCGCCCGGGCGAACCACACCGACCCGAACGCCGCCGAGCCGACCAGCATGAGGAAGACGTAGATGCCGACCCAGCCCTGCACCGCGACGAGGTCGGTGTTGCGGGGGTAGACCAGCTCCAGCCACACGAACGCGAACAACCCGCCCGCGGCCGGCCACAGGCCGAGCCAGGCCGGGTACGGCCGGAGCCCCTCGTCCGGATCGGTGCGCAGCAGTTTCGACAGGCCCAGGTGCAGGGTGCGCATCGGACTGAGCAGCCGCCAGACCGGCCCGAGCAGCAGCGCCAGCGGCACGATCCCGATCCACAACAACACGTAGAACGTGCCGAACACCGGGTTGGTCAGCAGGTTGGGCCCGAACAGCAACGCCACCACGAACCAACCGGAGGCGACCAGGCCGAGGGCGCGGACCACGCCGTGCGTGACGGGTGCGTCGACCACGGTGGTCAGCAGTCGCGGCAGCGCCGTGCCCGACGCGTCACCGCGGAAGATCGAACGGCGCCAGGCGAATGCGGCGACGGCGAAGGAGATGACCAGTGCCCACGCGGCCCCGATGATGGCGTACTCGGCCGGGATCGGCAGGTCTCGCGCGCCGCCGAGACCGTGCGCGAGCACCCAGTCAGCAGACGTCATCGTCCTACGGCTGCACCTGGATCGAGAGCACCTGGTTGCCGGTCTCGTGCGACTCCAGCGCGTAGACGCCGGGAGTGTCGATGCTGAGCTCGAACACCTGGTCGTCGACCGGCCGCACCTCGAAGCTCTGCTCGGGATCGGCGTGCAGGTGGAGCTCGTCGGCCATGTCGCTGTCGACCTCGAGCCGGATGGTCTGGCCAGGCTCGACCTCGATGCGCTTGCCGGCCGGCGTCGTGCTGCCGTCCTCGATGTCGACCTCCACCTCGACAGGTGCTGCGCCGTCGGCCGCTGCGCCGTCCCCGGCCGCCGTGTCGTCGTCGCCGCAGCCGCTGAGGGCCAGGACACTGACGGCCGCCAGCGCGACCAGGGACCGGGCGGATGACCGCATGCATGCTCCTCGAGGGGTTGGTTCGACGCTGCCAGGCTAGGGGCTGCCCGCGCTTCGGTTGGGACGAGGCGACCCACTGTGCACGACGACCGTGCCACGATGATGGTTCCCTGCGGGCCAGGGACGAGACCGAGGTCACGAGGAAGAGGGACAGGTGGAATGCGAGTATTCGTACCGGTGACGCGAGCAGGGGTCGAGGAGCTGCTGACGGCCGGCGGTATCGGCCCGCCGCCCATCCTCGGCTTCGGTGTGACCGGTGCGCTGCGCGAGTGGTACGCCGAGGGTGACGAGGAGGAGCTCGAGTACGTCGCGATGGACCTCGCGGCGCAGGCCTGTGTGCAGCTGCTGGCTGCTCGCACCGAGGACCAGGTCGGCGCCCGGCCGCGCCGGATGGTGCTGGCCCTCGACACCGACCGGGTGACACCGGATGCGGAGCATACGCGCGGCAGCGTGCAGATCGATGCGGTGATCTCGTCGCGGCAGGTCGCTGCGCTGCACGCTGACACCGACGACGCAGCCGACGACGTGGCCGCCGCCGTCGCGGTCGTGCGCGGCGGTGGCCCGCGCGACGGCGACGAGCAGTTCGTGGTCGACGCGTGCGCGGCCCACGAGCTGGCCTGGTTTGCCACGCAGGAGATCCCCGACCTGCTCTGAGCGCCAGGTTTGGACCACCCGGTTTGTGCCGTGCTGCTTGTGCCGCGATCGGTGATCGGTGATCGTGGACCCATGCAGGCCATCTGGAAAGGCACGATCTCGTTCGGCATGGTGACGATTCCGGTCAAGCTGTACTCGGCGACCCAGGAGCGCGACGTGTCGTTCCGGCAGGTGCACGCCGCCGACTCCGGGCGCATCCGCTACCAGCGCGTCTGCGAGGTCGACAAGCAGGAGGTGCCCTACTCCGACATCGCCAAGGGCTACGAGATGCCCGACGGGCAGATCGTCGTGCTCACCTCCGACGACTTCGCCGCACTGCCGTTGCCGACCGCCAAGTCGATCGAGGTGATGGAGTTCGTGCCGATCGAGCAGGTGGACCCGATCTACTTCGCCAAGGCCTACTACCTGGGCGCGGACCAGGCGGGCGCCAAGCCCTACGTGCTGCTGCGCGACGCGCTGACCGCCAGCGGGCAGTGTGCTGTGGTCAAGGTGGCGATCCGCACGCGTGAGTCCCTGGCGCTGCTGCGCGAGAAGGACGGCGTGCTCGTGCTGCAGACGATGATGTGGCCCGACGAGGTGCGCGACGCGGGGTTCGCCGCACCTGACGATTCCGTCGAGGTGCGCGACCAGGAGCGGTCGATGGCCGAGTCCTACATCGCGACGCTGGAGACCGAGTTCGACCCCACGCGCTATCACAGCGCGTACCGGGAGGCGCTCGAGGAGCTGATCGAGGCCAAGACCGCCGGTCTGGAGCCGGCCCAGGAGGTGGAGGCGGCGACCGGAGGCGACGCCGAGGTCGTCGACCTGGTGGCCGCGTTGCAGGCCTCGGTGGCGGCGGCCAAACAGCGTCGCGGTGAGGCGGCGGACGAGACCCCCGCCGACGAGACGCCCGTCGACGGAGCCACTGCCGACGGAGCCACTGCCGACAAGAGCTCCGGCGGCAAGAGCCCCGCCAGGAAGAGTCCGCAGAAGAAGTCGGCCGCCAAGAAGAGCCCCGCCAAGAAGAGCCCGGCCAGGAAGTCCACGGCGAAGAAGAGCCCGGCGAAGAAGAGCGCGGCGAAGAAGCAGAGCCGCAAGTCCGCCTGACCGGGGACTTGGGGGTCGGTGTAGGGCCGTGCCACGATGAGCGCATGGATGCGATCACGACCGTTCCTCATCCGGTAAACGAGCCAAACCTCACCTACGCCCCCGGCAGCGCGGAGCGTGCGGAGCTCGAGGTGCGCCTCAAGGAGTTGCAGGCCAGGCAGCACCGGTTGACGGCGACGATCGGCGGCCGCAAGGTCAACGGCGGCGGGGCGGAGATGCCGGTCGTGCAGCCGCACAAGCACCAGCACGTGCTCGGGGTGATGAAGAACTCCACCCAGAAGGACGCCAGGGCGGCCATCGACGCCGCCGCCAAGGCCGCGCCGCTGTGGCGCGCGATGAGCTTCGAGGACCGGGCCGCGATCCTGCTCCGGGCCGCCGACCTGCTCGCCGGCCCCTACCGGCAGACCATCAACGCGGCGACGATGCTCGGGCAGTCCAAGACCTGCTGGCAGGCGGAGATCGACGCGGCCTGCGAGCTGATCGACTTCTGGCGGTTCAACGTCGCCTATGCGCAAGGCATCCTGCGCGAACAGCCGATGGTCAACCCCCGCGGCACCTGGAACCAGACGGACCACCGCCCGCTGGAGGGGTTCGTCTACGCGATCACGCCGTTCAACTTCACCGCGATCGCCGGCAACCTCCCGACGGCGCCCGCCTTGATGGGCAACACGGTGCTGTGGAAGCCCTCGCCGACGCAACAGCTCGCGGCCCACTTCACCATGCAGTTGCTCGAGGAAGCCGGCATGCCGCCGGGTGTGATCAACATGCTCCCTGGCGACGGCGTCGATGTCTCCAGCGCCGCGCTCACGCACCCTGACCTCGCCGGTATCCACTTCACCGGGTCGACCCCGACGTTCCAGCACCTGTGGTCGACCGTGGGCGCCAACATCTCCACCTACCGGGCCTACCCGCGGATCGTGGGCGAGACCGGCGGCAAGGACTTCATCGTCGCCCACTCCTCGGCCGATCCCGACGTCACGCGTACGGCGATGCTGCGGGGCGCCTTCGAATACCAGGGACAGAAGTGCTCGGCCGCATCCCGCGCCTACATCGCGCGCAGCGTCTGGAACAAGGTCCGCGACGACTTCCTGGCCGAGGCAGAGTCGATCCCGATGGGGGACCCGACCGACTTCTCCAACTTCATGGGCGCGGTGATCGACGACCGGGCGTTCGCCAAGCACAAGAGGGCGATCGCCCGCGCCAAACGGAGCAAGAGCATCGACGTGCTCGCGGGTGGCAAGGTCGACGACTCGGTCGGCTACTTCGTCCGCCCGACGGTCGTCGAGGGATCGGATCCGACAGATCAGATGTTCCATACCGAGTACTTCGGCCCGATCCTCGCCGTCCACGTGTTCGAGGACCGGGACTTCGACAAGGCCGTGGACCAGATGGAGTCGATCGCGCCGTACGCGCTCACCGGCGCCATCCTGGCCCAGGACCGCAGGGTGGTTGCGCAGGTCTCGGAGAAGCTTCGGTTCGCCGCCGGCAACTTCTACATCAACGACAAGCCGACCGGCTCGATCGTGGGGCAGCAGCCGTTCGGCGGCGCGCGTGCCTCTGGCACCAACGACAAGGCGGGCTCCCCGCAGAACCTGATGCGTTGGACCTCCCCACGCTCGATCAAAGAGACGTTCGTAGCACCGACCGACTATCGCTACCCGCACATGGAACAGTGACCACGCCGGTGATGGCGCTCGCGCTGGTCCTGATGCACCCCGCGCTGGTCCTGATGCACCTGGGACCGTTGCACGCGGGAGAGGCCTACGCGATGACGGCGCTTGCGCTCGCGCCGTTCGTCCTGCTCGCGATCGTCATCACGGTCGTGTCGCGGCGGGACCGGCGCGCGGAGCGGCGACGGGACGACTCACGCAACCCGTGAGACCTGATCGCCGCTGCTCGGCCCACACAGGTCGACCAGCACCGCCGCCGCACAAAGCGTGCAGGCGAGCTCGGCGGGGTCGAGGTCGTCGAGGTCGGGCGCTACGAAGATCGTGTCGACCTCGCAGTCCGGGCAGTAGATGAGCACACCGGTGCGCATCAGGTTGTCGGCTGTCTCCACCTAGGTCCACCTCCGTCGTCGGGTCAAACCCACCCTGGCAGAGCGCACGGACAACGCGCGGTTGCCACGCGAGCACGGCGACGGCTGCCCCGAGATGTCGATCACGTTCGAGTAACCATCTCCTGCCGAGACGAATGGCGCCTCCACCACACCGGTTACCGATTGACCAACGGCTCAGACGGACCGATGGAAGCCGTCGAGCCGGTGCACGCACAACGGACGGAGAAGCCATGTTGATCAACAACACCAGAAGACCACTCGCCCGGGCCACCGCGGCTGGACTGCTCGCTGTCTCAGTACTCGGCGTAGCCGGCTGCGGCGAGGAGGACAACGCGACTGTCGAGGACATCCAGGAAGAGGTCCCGCCCGAGGACGCCAGTCTGGCGTACGACGGCGTCTTCGACTCGAAGTTCTTCAATGACGTGAACCAGTACGAGGACGAGCAGGTCAAGCTGTCCACCGAGGTGGCCGGCGTCATGCCGGACTCCGAGCATGCGTTCACCATCGGCAGTGGAGACGTCGAGCCCCTGCTGGTGGTCAGCACCGACCAGATGAGCGACCTGGAGGCGGGAAGCCCGGTAGCGGTCACCGGCACGGTGCATACGGCGTTCGAGCTGTCCACTGTGGAGGAGAACACGGGAGTCGACCTACAGGACGAGTTGTTCGACGAGTTCACCAACGAGATCTACATCGAGGCGTCGACCATCGACACCTCCGTCAGTGCGGAGGACGCCGAGGGCTGAGCGCGTGGCCGATGCTGAGTCAGCCGGCGAGCCAGCGGGCGCCGACCTTGCCCTCCTGCTCGATCGCCGCGATGAGCGCCCCGGTGATCTGCTGCTCCATCTTGGCCCCCACCACCGGGACCTTGACTGTCACGTCGCCGTCGAACGACTCGGTCGCACCGGCGGCGCCGGGGGCCAGCACGATCGTCCCCCGCATCGAGGCGGGCTTCCCGGGAACCTCGACGGTCAGCTCGGCGGTGCGGGTACCGTCGGCGGCGGGTCCGGCCCACTTCTCGACCTGCAGAACCTCGATCGTGTCACCGACTAGTTTCTTGGCGACCTCGGGAGCAGGCAGCAGGCGGCTCACCCGCACCTCGGCTCCCGCGCCGGACGGCGTCGCGGAGACGTCGTAGCTGCGTGCGTTCGTGGCCTCGCACACCTGTTTGCGGAAGTCCTCGTCGCACAGCATCGAGAAGACGTCGTCGACGCCGGCGTCGTAGTTCAGCTCAGTCTGCAGATGATCCATGCGGTGCATCATGCCTCACCGCGCGGGGATCCAAAGGCCCTAAGGTGAGGTCGTGAGCCAGCCAGGACACGCCGACGACGTCGCCGGCCGCTGGGGCGGCGCCGAGATCAGCTTCGGTGAGCAGGGCGGCAAGCTGACCTACGGAAGTTACCTGCGGCTACCGACCCTGCTCGACGCCCAGCATCTGGAGTCCGACCCGCCGGCACACGACGAGCTGCTGTTCATCACCGTGCACCAGGTCTACGAGCTGTGGTTCAAGCTGCTGCTGCACGAGGCCTCCACCGCCCGCGACGCGATCTTCGCCGGTGAGGTGTGGTGGGCGCAGCACCTGCTCGACCGGATGCACGTGATCGAGCGCGTGCTGGTCGAGCAGATCGACGTGCTCGAGACCATGACGCCACAGGACTTCCTGCAGTTCCGGCAGGAGCTCGCACCGGCCAGCGGCTTCCAGTCCGTGCAGTTCCGCGAGCTGGAGTTCCTCTCGGGGGCGAAGGACCCGTCGTTCGTCGCCCGGTTCCGTGGGCTGACCGAGGCCGAGACGCAGCGACTGCACCGACGTCTCGAGGAGCCGACGTTGTGGGACGCGTTGGTGCACCACGTCGGCGCACGCGGCCTGGGCACCGGCACCGAGCAGGCGCTGACGGCTTCGCTGCGCACGGCAGCCCACGACCGCTCGACGTACCCCGACATCTGGCAGCTGGCCGAGGCGCTGCTTCAGCACGACGAGCTGGCGGCGGCCTGGCGCGCGCGGCACGTGAGCATGGTCGAGCGGATGATCGGCACCAAGACCGGCACCGGAGGGTCGTCGGGAGCGAGCTATCTGCGCAGCCGGCTGGAGCTGCACTACTACCCCATCCTGTGGGAGCTTCGCTCCCTGCTCTGACGACGCCCCGCGAGGGGCTAGTGTCGGATGTGTGGCCTCAGCAGAGGCACACCTGCAGGCACGGGCGGCGTGGCCTGTAGGAGGCCGCGAGGATCGGGTTGTTGCGCATGCACAGCAGGCAGGACGACGCCAAGCAGGAGCTCCTCGACAAGGCGGCGGACACCGTCGCCCATCGTCGTGGCGGCTCGAGCGGATGCACCGCGCAGGAGCTGTCCATGCTGCTGCACCGCTACTACCGGCACGTGGCCTACGAGGACCTCCTCGGCCGGTCCCCGTCCGACATCTACGGCGCCGCGATGAGCCAGTACCGGCTGGCCGCCGAGCGACCCCAGGGCACCGCGAGCATGCGCGTGTTCACGCCGACGGTCGACGAGCACGGCTGGTCCGCCGGCGGCCACACCGTCGCCGAGATCGTCACCGACGACATGCCCTTCCTCGTCGACTCGGTGACCATGGACGTGTCGCAGGGCGAGCGCAACATCCACCTGGTCATCCACCCGCAGTTCCTCGTACGTCGAGACGTCACCGGGCAGCTGACCGACCTCGTCGACGCCGATGCCGACAGGCAAGGCGCGGACGACGCCCATGACGTGATCCGCGAGTCGTGGATGCACCTGGAGATCGACCGGGAGAGCGACCGCGACGACCTCGAGCGGATCCAGCACAGCCTGGCCCGGGTGCTGCGCGACGTGCGCGAGGCTGTCGAGGACTGGCAGAAGATGCAGGGCAGGGCGACCGATCTCATCGCCGAGCTGGAGAACCACCCACCGGTCGGCATCCCGGCCGAGGAGGCGTCGGAGACCGCGGAGCTGTTGCGTTGGCTGGCCGACGCCCACTTCACGTTCCTCGGGTACCGCGAGTACTCCCTGCAGCAGGTCGACGGTGAGGACGCCTTGCGGGCCGTTGCGGGCACCGGGCTCGGCGTCCTGCGCAGCGACCAGGACCTGTCGCCGTCCTTCGGCAAGCTTCCGCCGCAGGTGAAGGCCCATGCGCGGGAGAAGCAGCTGCTGATCATCACCAAGGCCAACTCCCGGTCCACCGTGCACCGTCCCGTCTACCTCGACTACATCGGCGTCAAGTCTTTCGACGAGCAGGGCGAGGTGGTCGGCGAGCGCCGCTTCCTCGGCCTGTTCAGCTCCGCGGCCTACACCGAGAGCCTGACCCGCATCCCGGTGCTCAAGCGCAAGGCGAGCGACGTGGTGCAGCGCGCCGGTTTCGCCACGATGAGCCACAGCGGCAAGGCGCTGATGGACATCTTGGAGACCTACCCCCGGGACGAGCTGTTCCAGACCTCGGTCGACGAGCTGCTGCCGATCGTCGACGCGGTGCTCCACCTGCAGGAGCGCCGGCAGCTGCGGCTGTTCGTCCGCGAGGACCTCTACGGCCGCTACCTGTCCTGCCTGGTCTACCTCCCGCGGGACCGCTACACCACCCGGGTGCGGGAGAAGATGCAGGAGATCCTGGTCGCCACGCTGGGCGGTAAGTCGATCGACTACACCGCACGAGTGAGCGAGTCCGTGCTGGCACGGCTGCACTTCGTCGTACGCACCAAGCCTGGTGAGACCGTGCCGGAGTTCGACGAGACAGAGCTCGAGCGCCGGCTCGCCGACGCCGCCCGGTCGTGGTCGGACGACTTCACCCAGGCGGTGACCGACCTGATGGGCGAGGAGGAGGCCGCGCGCGTCACCCGCGCGTACGCCGACGCGTTCCCCGAGGCCTACAAGGAGGACTTCCCGGCGCGTACGGCGGCGGTCGACCTGCGGCGGATCGAGCAGATCCCGACCGAGGTCGGTGTATCGCTGTCGCTCTACGAGCCGGTCGGATCGACCGCGGAGGAGCGTCGGTTCAAGGTCTACCGCCGGGACGCGCCGCTGTCGCTGTCGCAGATGCTTCCGCTGCTGTCGCAGATGGGCGTCGACGTGATCGACGAACGGCCCTACGAGCTGCAGCGGCCCGACGGGGCCCGCGCGCACATCTACGACTTCGGGCTGCGCTACGCCCGACCCTTCCCCGAGGAGTCCAGGGACCTGTTCCAGGACGCGTTCCTCGCGGTGTGGCGCGGCATGACCGAGAGCGACGGGCTGAACCGGCTGGTGCTCGCGGCCGGCTTGAGCTGGCGTCAGGTGACGATGTTGCGCGCCTACCAGAAGTACATGCGGCAGGGCCGAGCGCCGTTCAGCCAGTCCTACATCGAGGACGCGATGCTCGCCAACGTCGGCATCGTCCGGCTGCTCGTCGAGCTGTTCGAGGCGCGCTTCGACCCCGGCCGCAGTGGTGAGATCCCCGCCGACTCCGAGTCGCGGCAGGCGCTGGAGGCCGACCTGCAGGAGCGGATCGAGAAGTCACTGGACGAGGTGGCCAGCCTCGACCAGGACCGCATCCTGCGCAGCTTCCTGACCGCGATCAAGGCGACGCTGCGCACCAACTTCTTCCAGCCCGCCGAGGACGGCGACCACAAGAGCTACGCGTCGTTCAAGATCGAGCCGACGGCCATTCCCGACCTGCCCGAGCCGCGGCCGCAGTTCGAGATCTTCGTCTACTCACCGCGGGTGGAGGGCGTGCACCTGCGGTTCGGGCCGGTTGCGCGTGGTGGTCTGCGCTGGTCCGACCGCCGCGAGGACTTCCGCACCGAGGTGCTGGGGCTGGTCAAGGCGCAGATGGTCAAGAACGCCGTGATCGTGCCGGCCGGTGCGAAGGGCGGCTTCTACTGCAAGCGTCTGCCCGACCCCGCGGCCGACCGCGAGGCATGGCTGGCCGAGGGCATCGCCAGCTACAAGACCTTCATCCGTGGGCTGCTGGACGTGACCGACAACCTGGTCGCCGGCAAGACCGCTGCGCCGCACCGCGTGGTGCGCCACGACGGCGACGACTCCTATCTCGTGGTGGCCGCAGACAAGGGCACGGCGTCGTTCTCCGACATTGCCAACGGCGTGGCCAAGGACTACGGCTTCTGGCTGGGTGACGCCTTCGCCTCCGGCGGCTCGGTCGGCTACGACCACAAGGCAATGGGCATCACCGCACGCGGTGCCTGGGAGTCCGTGCGCCGGCACTTCCGCGAGATGGGGCTGGACTGCCAGACCCAGGACTTCACCTGCGTCGGCGTCGGCGACATGTCCGGAGACGTGTTCGGCAACGGCATGCTTGCCTCGCGCCACACCAGGCTGGTGGCCGCGTTCGACCACCGGCACATCTTCCTCGACCCCGACCCGGACCCGGAGGCCTCCTACGCCGAGCGGCGCCGGCTCTACGACCTGCCCCGCTCGTCCTGGGCCGACTACGACGCCGACACGATTTCGGCGGGCGGCGGGGTGCACCCGCGCTCGGTCAAGGCGATCCAGATCTCACCGCAGGTGCGTGCGGCGCTCGACCTCGACGAGAGCGTACGCAAGCTCACGCCGCAGGAGTTGATGCGGGCGATCATCGCCGCGCCCGTCGACCTGTTGTGGAACGGTGGCATCGGCACCTACGTCAAGGCGGGCACCGAGACCAACGCCGACGTCGGCGACCGGGCCAACGACGCCATCCGGGTGAACGGCGGCGACCTGCGCTGCGCCTGTGTCGGCGAGGGCGGCAACCTGGGGTGCACCCAGCTCGGCCGCATCGAGTACGCCGGACGGGGCGGACGGATCAACACCGACTTCATCGACAACGCCGCTGGCGTCGACACCTCCGACCACGAGGTCAACATCAAGATCCTGCTCGACCGGGTCGTCGCCGATGGCGACATGACCGAGAAGCAGCGCAACACCTTGATCGCGCAGATGACCGACGAGGTCGCTCAGCTCGTGCTCGAGGACAACTACGAGCAGAATCTCGCACTGGCCTCCTCGGTGGCGCAGGCGCCGGCTCTGCTGCACGTGCACGAGGACTGGATCAAGCGCCTCGAACGCTCCGGGCTGATCGACCGCGGGCTGGAGTTTCTGCCGACTGCCAAGGAGATCGATGCGCGCCGCGCCGACTCTCGCGGTCTGACCGCGCCGGAGCTCTCGGTGCTGCTGGCCTACACCAAGATCGTGCTCGAGAGCGACGTACTCACCTCCGGGCTGCCCGACGACCCGTTTCTGCGTGGCTACCTGTTCCGGTACTTCCCGTCCGCGATGCGGCACGGTTACCGCGCGCACATGGACATCCATCCGCTGCGCCGCGAGATCATCACCACCCAGGTCGTCAACGACGTCGTCAACAACGCCGGTATCACGTTCTTCCACCGGCTGAGCCAGGAGACCGGCGCCACGTCCGACGAGCTGTGCCGGGCGAACCTGGTCGTGCGCGAGATCTACGGTGCGCGGGCGTTGATGCAGGAGATCAGCGAGCTCGACAACCGGGTGAGCGCCCGCGCGCAGACGGAGATGCGGCTGCAGGTGCGTCAGCTCGCCGAGCGCGCCACCCGCTGGATGGTCAACAACCGGCGACCACCGATCGACAGCGACGCGATCGTCGACCGTTTCGGCACCGACGTCGAGCGGGTCGTCGCGGCGCTGCCCGACATGGTGGACGGCCGCGAGGGCGAGCTGCTGACGCAGCGGCAGGCAGGCCTGCTCGAGATGGACGTGCCCAAGGACCTGGCCGCCCGGGTCGCCGGCCTGCCCACCGCCTATGCCGCCCTCGGTATCGTCGAGACCGCGCGTCGCGAGGAGGTCGACGCGCTCGACGTGGCCGGTGTGCACTTCGCGGTCGGCGAGTTGCTCGGCCTGGGCGCTTTGACCCAGCGGATCGGGGCGTTGCCGCGGGACGACCGCTGGCAGACGATGGCGCGTGCCGCGCTGCGCGAGGACCTGCACGGCGTGCATGCCCAGATCACCGCAGAGGTGCTGCGCAGCACCAGCGCCGAGCTCAGGTCGGCCGAGCGGGTCAGGCAGTGGTCCGAGCACGACAGCGTGGTGCTCGGTCGTGCCTCGGCGACGCTGGAGGACATCTGGAGCGAGGACACGCCCGACCTCGCCCGGCTCTCGGTCGGGCTGCGGGTCGTGCGCACGCTGCTGCAGGCTCCGCACTGACCCGCCCGTCCTCGTCGTCCGCCCGCATCCCGTCGTCCGCCCGCATCCCGTCGTCCGTCTTTCACCGCCCCGTGAAAGACGTACGCCGATCAGCGGGTTTTGCGCACGTCTTTCACGGAACCGTGAAGCACGCGGCGCCCGGCCTAATGCGGATGCGGCGCCCGGCCTATGCGGACGCGGCGCCCGGCCTATGCGGATGCGTGGGGCTGACACGGGTTGATAACGTCGCCGGCCATGGGGGAAGCGGTCATCGAAGTCTCAGATCTGCGCAAGACCTACGGCACGGTGCACGCGGTCGACGGAGTGTCGTTCGACGTGCGGCCCGGGGAGTTCTTCGGCATCTTGGGGCCCAACGGCGCGGGCAAGACCACCACGCTGGAGCTCATCGAGGGGCTGCGTGAGTCCGACGGCGGGAGCGTGCAGCTGCTCGGGCAGCGGCCGTGGCCACGCAACCAGGCGCTGCTGCGTCGGATCGGTGTGCAGCTGCAGGCATCGTCGTTCTTCGACCGGCTCACGGCCCGCGAGCAGATCCACACCTTCGCGCACCTGTACGGCGTACCCGCGGCGGCCGGAGACGCGATGCTCGAGCAGGTCGGGCTTACCGACAAGGCATCAACCCGCACCGAGAAGCTCTCCGGCGGGCAGCTGCAGCGGTTGTCGCTGGCGTGCACGCTGGTGCACGACCCCGAGGTGGTGTTCCTCGATGAGCCGACGGCCGCGCTCGACCCGCAGGCCCGCCGCAACCTGTGGGACCTCCTCGGCACCCTCAACGACAGCGGCCGCACGGTCATCCTCACCACCCACTACATGGACGAGGCGGAGGCGCTGTGTGACCGGGTCGCGATCATGGACCGCGGCCAGGTCCTCGCCCTCGACACTCCCGCGGCGCTGACCCGGGGTCTCGACGCGGCCACCCAGCTCTCCGTCGTACCCGGCGGTCTCGAGCCGTCCGACGCAGCGGCGATCCCCGGGGTCGAGGACTGCGAGTACGACGGGGAGTCGCTGCGGCTGTCCACCCGGCAGCCGGCGCGGGTGCTTGCGGCCCTGGCCGAGCGTGATGCTCTCGACGGGCTGCAGGTGCGTGGTGCCAGCCTCGAGGATGTCTTCCTCACCCTGACCGGACGGGAGTACCGGGCATGAAAGCGACGTTGACCCCGACGTTGACGCTGTCGCTCGCGATGTGGCGCGGTTTCCTCCGGGAGAAGATGGCCATCTTCTTCGTCTTGCTGTTCCCGCTGATGTTTCTGGTGCTGTTTGGCGGCATCTTCAGCGACCAGGGCCAGTCCAAGGGCACGCTGATCGAAGTGGGCGAGGTGCCGATGCTTGCCGAGCTCTCCAAGCCGGCGCGTACGGCGCTCGAGGATGCATACGAGATCGAGCACAGTGGCGACCTGGCAGCGGCGCTGGACCAGGTGCAGGCCGGCGACGTCGACGGCGCGGTCGAGCAGCACGGCGATGAGGTGGTCGTGCACTTCTCCGAGGCCGACCAGGTCGCGGCCGCCACGCTGCGGGGGACCATCTCTGCGCTGGTGCAGGGTGCGAACGTCGCATCGACCGGTGAGCCACCGCGGTACAGCCTCGTCAGCCAGCAGGTCGAGGACGAGTCGCTGCAGACGATCCAGTACGTCACGCCGGGGCTGCTCGGCTGGGCGATCGCGATGAGCGCGACGTTCGGCGCGGCGATGACGCTGGTGGAGTGGCGCCGCAACAAGCTGCTGCGACGGCTGCGGCTCGCCCCGATCTCGACCGGAAGCCTGGTGTCTGCGCGCATCCTGGTCAGCGTCGGCACCGCGCTGCTGCAACTGGTCGTCTTCGTCGGCCTGGCCACCGCGGCCTTCGGGCTCAAGCTCACCGGCGCGTGGCCGATGGCGGTGCCGCTGCTGATCTGCGGGACGCTGTCGTTCATGGCGATCGGGCTGCTGGCCGGCGCGGTGTCGAAGACGTCCGAGGGCGCGTCCGGGCTGGCCAACCTGGTGATCTTGCCGATGGCGTTCCTGTCGGGTTCGTTCATCCCACTCGACGCGTCTCCGCAGTGGCTGCAGACGGTGTCACGGGTTCTTCCGCTGCGCTATCTCAACGAGGGCATGCTCGATGTGATGGTGCGTGGCCAGGGGGCGGCTGCGGCGCTGCTGCCGATGCTGGTGCTGCTCGGGTTCGCGCTGGTGATCGGTGTGGTCGCGACGCGGCTGTTCCGCTGGGAGGCCGACTGAGGCGCGTCAGCCGTCGAGCTGTGGCCGCGCGGCCGGAGCTCATCGCTGCGCGGCGCAGCTGACGCACGACGACGCCCACGGCCGCACCTCCAGCCGGCCGGCTCCGATGTCGCGACCGCAGGTGTCGCACTCCCCGTAGCTGCCCTCGTCGAGCTTGGCCTGCGCCCGTTGCACGTCGGCGAGCACCTGCATGAGTTTTCTGTGCGCCGACACCGCCGAGAGCCGGTCGACCGCCTGGCTGGTTCCCTCACCGACCCGCTTGCCGAAGGAGATGCTGCCCTGGTCACCCGGCGGCTCGGTGAGGCGGGCCAGCTCGGCCTCCAGCTCGGTGCGTTTGCGGGCCAGCACGGCTGCGGTGTCGTCGGGGTCGTCGTCCATGTGCCCAAGGGTGCCAGGCATGACCCGCGCGGTTCCCCGTATTCTCGGTCTGGACTCGTGCGACCGTGCGTGAGCGACCCCGTGGAGGTGGTGCGATGGCGGACCCGCCACGTCCGGGGCCGGCGCCGCGGGTCCGGCTGCCGGGTCCGTCGCCGGCGGTGCGCCAGTTTCTGGCCACCGAGGCCGGGAGCGCGGCGCTGCTGCTGGCCGCGACGGTGCTTGCGCTGGTGTGGTCCAACTCGCCGTTCTCGGCGAGCTATCACCAGCTGTGGGAAGCCACGGCGTCGATCGACCTCGCTGGCGCCGGGCTCGAGATGAGCCTGCGCCACTGGGTGAACGACGGCGCGATGGCGCTGTTCTTCCTGGTGGTCGGTCTGGAGATCACCCGTGAGGTGAGCACCGGTGAGCTGCGCGACCGTCGCACCGTCGCGGTGCCCGCGCTGGGCGCGGTCGGTGGCCTGACCGTGCCGGCCCTGGTCTATCTGCTGTTCAATCCCGGCGGGCCGGCGGCGCACGGCTGGGGCATCGCGATGTCGACCGACACCGCGTTCGTCGTCGGCGTGCTCGCCTTGTTCGGCCCGCGGTGCCCGGACCGGCTGCGGCTCTTCCTGCTGACGCTGGCGATCGTCGACGACATCGGCGCCATCACGGTGATGGCGGTCTTCTACTCCGACGGCCTGGTGCCGCAGGCGCTGGCCGCGGCCGGCGCGGTGGCGGTGGGGATCGCCCTGATGCGGCAGCTGGGCGTGTGGGGACTCTCGCCGTACGCGGTGGCCGGGGTCCTGCTGTGGCTGTGCGTCTACGTCTCGGGCGTGCACGCCACCCTGGCCGGCGTGCTGATCGGTCTGCTCATCCCGGTCTCGGCGGCCCGGCAGGAGGACGTCGAGGCGACGCAGGCCTACGGCCGCGCCCTGCGGGAGGGACCCACGGCCGACCGGGTCAACCTCGCGGTGATGTCCGCACGGTCCACTGTGCCCGCCAACGCCCGGCTGACGCGAGTCTTGCACCCGTGGTCGGCGTACCTGGTAGTTCCGGTGTTCGGCCTCGCCAACGCCGGTGTGCCCCTCGATGCGGACACGCTGGCGCAGGCGGCGACGTCGTCGGTGACGATCGGGGTGGCGGTGGCGCTGGTGGTCGGCAACGCCGTCGGCATCACCGCTGCCTCGGCGCTCGCGTTGCGCACCGGCTGGGGTGTGCTGCCGGGCGGGGTGCGCTACATCCACCTGCTGGGCGGCGCGACGCTGGCAGGCATCGGGTTCACGATCTCGCTGTTCATCGCCACCCTCGCCTTCGACGACGAGTTGCTGCGAAACGAGGCCAAGATCGGCATCCTGGTCGGGTCGTTGGTCGCGGCGGTGGTCGGGTCGGTGGTGTTGCGCACGCTGGGAGAGCGGACGTCGCTGTGCTCGCCGGCCGCGGACACCGACGGACTACCGAGCCTGCCGCCGCGTCCGTGGTACGAACCGGGACGGGCGGGTTGAGGTGCCGATCGCGCGCTGCAGGTCGGCCAGGTCGAGCCGGCCCTGATAGACCTCTCCGTCGACGAGCAGCCAGGGGGTGCCGCCCACGCCCAGCTCGACGCCGGAGGCGAAGTCGGCCTCGACCTTGTCGCCGAACGGCTGTGCGGCGTCCCCGACCACCTGCGCGCCGTCGATGCCGAGGGAGTCGGCGTAGGAGCGCAGGTCGGCGTCGGTGAGCCGGCTCTGGTGGGTGAAGAGCAGGTCGTGCATCGCCCAGAACACCCCGTGCGGCGCGCTGGCCTCGGCTGCCAGCGCGGCGGTCAGGGCATAGGCGTGTACGTCGGGGACCGGGTAGTTGCGGAAGACCAGCCGGACGCCGCCGTCGGAGCCCTCGACCAGCCTGCGCAGCACCGGTGCGGCGGCCGCGCAGTAGGGACACTCGTAGTCGCCGAACTCCAGCAGCGTCACCGCCGCGTCGGGGTCGCCGCGGACGTGGTCGGTGTCGGTCGGCCCAGCGGAATCCAGCCGAGAGTAGTCGGGCACGGTCGCCATTGTGACTGATGGACTGGGGAGGTCCACAGATTCGGGCGGGTGCGTGGGTGACCTAAGCCGGGCCGTGCGCGCTCGGAAGGTGTTCGAGGAGGCACCACCATCGAGTCCGGTGGTGCGAAGGCTGGAGCGGGGCGTGTCGCCGTGCGTGCTGTTGCCGAGCGGTGACGCGCTCCGCGACTCCGGCGGCAATGAGATGGAGTCAGCGCGGAGGGCGTGACCAATAGGTCGTCATGGCGGCGACGGCCTCGTCCAGCGACATCTCTGCCACCTGCTCCTCCGGGATGCGGGCGACATGGATGAGCTGGAACACCAGTTGCGCCGGTAGCGCGTTGCCGGCTAGCTCGTCCTCGTCCTCGCCGCGGTTGGGTAGCTCGCTGTCGTTGACGCAGGCCCAGAACTGTTCCTCGGTGACGCACAGCTGGTCGGTGAGGATGGCACCCCATAAGCCAGATCCATAGGTCTTGGTGTTGGCCGGCCGCGATACTCGGGCCCGCAGGACGCGCCCATCCGAGAGCCGGAGCTCGTAGGTGATGTGGTGCTGGACCGCCTTGCCTCGGGCATTGCGGACCTCCGACCAGCCCTCGACCCGGCAGAACTTGTCGTGGTCTGCGCGGCTTCCCGGGTTGCTCACGCGGAGGCGAGCTGGCCCGGCCGTGAGGCCGCATCGTCGCGGCCGAGGATCCAGTCACGCAGTTGCTCGTCGTTCGACAGCTCGATCAGCTGCACCACGGCACGGTGGGGGCGGTGGTTCGGTGCCAGGTGCAGGCGCACGTTCCAGTCCTCGGCGTACTCGCGCAGAGCCTCGACGAGGTCGTCGACGGCCGCGTCGAATGTCTCGCCGTCGCCGTGCGCCGGCAGTCCGGGCAGGACCGCGGCCCATCCGCCGCCCTCGGCCACCACCTGCGCATTGGCCGGGCGCAGGCGGGCCAGGTCTTGGCGCAGATTCTCGGCGGCGAGTACGACGAAGCGCTCTCGGTCGCGGTCGACGGTCGTGACCAAGCCGAGGCGGGCAGCGTCCAGCACCTGACGAAAACGGTTTCGCGCGTCCGTGAAGCTGGTGAAATGACGCGGAGTGGTGTCTGCGCGCGGCTTGTCCATCGGCTCTCCTTGGCAGGTGCTCCCAGCGTGCGCGGACGTTGCGCGTACGTCAAGTACGTGACGTACCTTGAGGCTTCAGGGCGCTCGCTAGAGGTTCCTCTGCTGGCCGAGAGTAGTCGAGCCACTCGAGCCTGTAATCAGCCAAACGTCAAATATCCACAGACCTGAAATAGCGGGTAGGCAGCCGGGCTCAACTGCGTAAGACTCGGGCGCATTGTCAGGAACTGGGGGTTTGCGCAGTGGTGGCATCGCTCGGTCTCAACGGGTCGACCGTCGACCTGCTCGATGCGCAGGTGCGTGACGTCGTCCGGCGACAGGCCGTCGACCCGCTGATCGATCGTGCGGCGGTGCACCGGATCGCGGAGCAGGTCGTGGCCGACCACGATCGCCACAGCCTGACCGGTGCCGTCCCACCGATCGACGACCAGACCGCCGTACTGGACGAGTTGCTGGCTCGGGTCGCCGGCTTCGGTGCGTTGCAGCGCTATCTCGATGACCCCACGGTCGAGGAGATCTGGATCAACCATCCATCGCGCGTCTTCATCGCGCGTGACGGCAAGCATGAGTTGACCACCACGATCCTGTCCGCCGCCGAGGTGGACGACCTGATCGAGCGTCTGCTCAAGACCAGCGGCCGTCGGGTCGATCTCTCCGTGCCGTTCGTCGATGCGGTCCTGCCCAGCGGCCACCGCGTGCACGTGGTCCTCGACGGGATCTCCAGGGGCTTCTCCGCCGTCAACATCCGCAAGTTCGTCGTGCGTGCGGGTCGGCTCTCGGAACTGACCGACCTGGGCACGCTGACACCGGCTGCGGCGGGCTTTCTGGAGTCTGCCGTTCAAGCAGGGCTCAACATCCTGGTCGCCGGAGGCACTCAGGCAGGCAAGACGACGATGCTCAACTGCCTCGGTTCCGCGGTCCCTGGTCACGAGCGCATCGTCTCTTGTGAAGAGGTCTTCGAGCTCAAGTTCGACCATCCCGACTGGGTGCCGATGCAGACCAGGCAGGCCGGGCTCGAGGGCAACGGTGAGGTCGCGTTGCGCCAACTGGTCAAAGAGTCGCTGCGGATGCGGCCGTCGCGGATCGTGATCGGCGAGGTGCGAGCCGAGGAGTGCCTTGACCTGTTGCTGGCGCTCAACGCCGGACTGCCCGGTATGGCGACGCTGCACGCGAACTCGGCCCGCGAGGCGCTGGTGAAGATGTGTACGTTGCCCTTGCTGGCAGGCGAAAACATTTCTTCACGCTTCGTCGTACCTACGGTCGCTGCGTGTCTCGACCTGGTCGTGCACTTGGCCGTCGACCCTGGCGGCAAGCGCCGGGTGCAGGAGATCGTCGGCGTACCCGGGCGGGTGGAGGACGACATCATCGAGATCGAGCCGATCTTCGCTGTCCAGGGAGGGCGCCTCGTCCGGTCGCAGGGAATGCCTCCACGTGCGGACCGTTTCGCGCGGGTAGGCATCGACCTCGCCGGTCTGCTCGGTGAGAGTGACGGGCGCTGACGCGTGGGGGTCTTGCTTGGGCTCGTCGCTGGCACTGGCCTGCTGCTGATCTGGATGAGCCTGACGTTTCCGCCGCGCAGTCGGCCGAAGGTCAGACGTGCGAGCCGGATCGCGCAGCTTCTGCTGCGTGCCGGTGTCGAAGGGGTGCGGCCCGCTGCCATGGTCGGTGTCAGCGTCGGCTGCGGAGTCGTTGCCGGCGTGCTGATGGCCGCGGTGTCGCGAACCCTTCCTATTGGTGTGGTCTTCGCGGTGATGGCGAGCTATCTGCCGGTGGCAGTACTGCGTGGTAGGGCGCACCGTCGGCAACGTGAGCTCGCCGACGTCTGGCCGGAGGCGGTCGACAACCTTGCTTCCGCCGTCCGCGCCGGTCTGTCTCTGCCCGAGGCGCTTGCCCAGCTCGGGCAACGCGGTCCGGAGCCGCTGCGGGAGCCGTTTGCTCGCTTCGGCAGTGACTATCAGGCCACCGGTCGATTTGGTGACTGCCTCGACCGGTTGAAGATCCGGCTGGCGGACCCGGTGGGCGACCGGGTCGTAGAGGCGCTGCGGTTGGCGCGGGAGGTCGGTGGTGGCGAGCTGGGGCGGATGCTGCGCACGCTGTCGACCTTCCTGCGCGAGGACGCCCGCACGCGTTCGGAGTTGGAGTCGCGGCAGTCGTGGACGATCAACGGTGCGCGGCTTGCCGTCTCGGCGCCGTGGCTGGTGCTGCTGACGCTGTCGTTCCAGCACGAGGTGATCAGCCGGTACGCCAGCACGAGCGGAGTGATCGTGTTGGCGTTCGGGGCCACGTCCTGTGTCGTTGCATACCGCCTGATGGTGCGCATCGGTCGACTGCCGCAGGAGCGAAGGGTGCTGTCGTGAGCGTCTGGTGGGTCGGCGCACTGCTCGGTGGCGCAGCCGGCGTCGGCCTGCTGCTGATCGTCGACCGAGTGGTGTTCTCCCGCGGACCGAGCCTGGCGTCGCGGGTCCTGCCGTACGTGCCCGACCTGCCGCGGGTCAGCGCTGCGGCGACGCGGTCGACTGCCCGGGCGCGAGGTGGCGCTCTTGGTGCACTCGTGAGCCCGATGGCCGAGCGTGCCGCGCGCCGACTGGGTGCGGTGCTCGGTGGCGCGGGATCGATCCGTCGCAAGCTGGAGCGTGCGGGCTCGAGCATGACCGTGCAGGACTTCCGCGTCGAGCAGGTGCTGTGGGCGTGCGTGGGATTCACCGCCGCAGCCGCAGTGTCCACGGTCGCGGCGCTGCGCGGGAGCGCAAACCCGGTGGCGCTGCTGATCATGTGTGCGGCTGCGGCCGCGTTGGGCGTGATGGCACGCGACTACTGGCTCAGCTCGACGGTTCAGCGACGCGAACAGCGGATCCTGGACGAGTTTCCCACCGTGGCAGACCTGCTGGCGTTGTCAGTGGCCGCAGGCGAGGGACCGAGCGCTGCCATTGCGCGGGTATCGCGCATCTGCCGTGGTGAGCTCTCGGTCGAGCTGACGCGGGTGCTTGCGGAGAGTCGCACCGGGGTGTCGCTGCCCGCCGCGCTCGACGACCTCTCGCGCCGGACCGGCGTCCCCGCGGTGGCCCGGTTCGCCGAGGGTTTCGCGGTGGCGATCGATCGGGGGACTCCGCTGGCGGAGGTGTTGCGGGCGCAGGCCGCGGATGTCCGTGAGGCAACTCGACGGTCGTTGATCGAGGCGGGTGCTCGCAAGGAAGTGCTGATGATGATCCCGGTGGTCTTCCTGGTGCTGCCGGTGACCGTTCTGTTCGCCTTCTGGCCCGGTGTGATCGGGCTGCGGCTGGCGGCACCGTGACCAGGGAAGAGACGAGAAGGAGCGAGATATGCGGTTGATCCTGGTGTGGCAGCGGCTCCTGCATGACCGTGGGGAGCGTGGGGACGTGCCCGGGTGGGTCTTGATCACGGTGATGACGGCCGCACTGGTGGCCGGACTGCTGGCCATCGCCGGTCCCGAGCTGAACCGGATGCTGACCGAAGCGCTCAACAGCGTGGGTTGATGTCGCGGCGTCCGGACCAGCGGGGCTCCGCGGTCGTGGACTTCGTGATGGTGCTGCTGGTTCTGATTCCCCTCTTCCTCGGCATCGTCCAGCTCGGGCTCGTGCTGCACGTCCGCAACACCTTGGTGTCGGCGGCGTCGCAGGGCGCACGGTACGCGGCGGCGCACGATCGAGACCCGGGCGACGGCGTTGCACGCACCCGCGCGGTCATCTCCGACGTACTCGCGGATCGTTTCGCCCGAGACGTCGGCGCGCGGGAGACGACCGTCGACGGGTATCCAGGTGTCGTGGTCACGGTCGCGGCCGAGGTGCCGGCCTTGGGTCTGTGGGGCCCCGGGGTACGGCTCGAGGTGGAGGGGCACGCGGTCGAGGAGGCCGCGCCTTGAGGGCCGTGACGCGGCGCCGCGACGACGCGGGTACGGCGATCGTCGAGGTGACCTGGTTGACGTTGCTGCTGCTGGTGCCGTTGATCTACCTGCTGCTCAGTGTGTTCCAGATGCAGCGGGCGGCATTCGGCGTGGATGCCGCGACCCGCGCAGCCGGGCGTGCCTATGTGTTGGCGCCTGATGTCGCCACGGCCGAGCAGCGCGCAGCCCGGGCCGCGGCGGTCGCGATGGCCGACCAAGGCATCGCCCTCGGTGCCGACGCGCTGAGCATCAGTTGCGCTCCGACTCCCGATGCGTGTCTGCAGCCGGGCTCGGTGGTCACCGTGACGCTGGATGCGCAGGTGCGATTGCCACTGGTGCCGGATCTCTTCGGTGACTTCGAGCCCACCGCACGGGTGTCCGGCGAGCACCAGGTGCCCTACGGCACTTTCCGGGAGGCGCGCTGATGCGGGAGGAGCGGGGGCAGACCGCACTGCTGATCATGGGGCTGTTCCTGGTGTCGGTGCTGCTGGTCGGTGTCGTGGTCGATGCATCCGCGGCCTTCCTGCGGCGGCAGTCGCTGACGTCGCTCGCCGACGGCGCGGCGCTGGCGGCGGCCGACGGCGTTCAGGGCGAGCAGGTGTACTCAGGGGGTTTGGGGGAGCTTGCGCTGATCGACCCGGCGGTGGCGCGCGACTACGTCGTGGACTACCTCGCGGCGTCCGGTGCTGCCGCGGACTTTCCGGGGCTACAGTTCGTGGTCCGCACCGAGGCTGACTCGGTGACGGTGCGGTTGGCGGCACCGATGGACCTGCCGATCCCGCCGCCAGGGTTCGCCGAGCAGGCTCAGGTGGTGGCCGAGTCGTCGTCCGTCGTACTCGTCGGGTGAGCGACGCTGATGGGGTGGTGGATCCAGCAGTCGGTCGTCGGCATCCCGGGCTGTTGGGACTTGTCCGAGGTGTTCAATCCCGGCACGATTCCGCTCTCGCGACAGGTGCCTCGGGTGGTTGACCGTGCCGGGACGATGGTCTAGACTCGAACACATGTTCGACAGTCAGAGTCTCGACGCTCGCCGTCTCAACGAGATGGCGGAAGCGCTGAGCGGGCTCGACGTCGCCGTGTCGGACGCGGAGCGGATCGATCGGGTCCGTGCCCTGGAGCAGCTGAAATCCGCTGCGGCGGCGGCGCAGGCCAAGGTGACCGCGGAGTTTGCCGCGTCCCAACGGCAGGCCCAGGCAGCGGCGGGTGTGCGTGTGAAGGACCTCGGCACGGGGATCGCCGCCCAGGTCGGGTTGGCCAAGCGAGAGTCCCCCGCGCGGGCGCGCCGGTACGTCGGCTGGGCCGGTGTGCTGGTCGCGGAGCTGCCGCACACCTTCGCGGCGTTACGGCGGGGCGAGGCCACCGAGTGGCGGGCGATGATCGTGGCCCGCGAGACCGGCTGGCTGTCCAGGCAGCACCGGGCGGTCGTCGACGCCGAGGTCGGGCCGCGGCTGCAGCGGTGGGGCGACCGGCAGGTCGAGGCCGAGGTCAAGAAGGCCGCCTACCGGCTGGACCCGCACGGCTACCTCGCCCGCACCCGCGGCGCGGAGGCCGACCGGCGAGTCTCGATCCGGCCGGCTCCGGACACGATGGCACGGCTGAGCGGGTTCGTGCCGGTCGCCCAGGGCGTCGCCGCCTACGCCAGCCTGCAACAGCACGCCGACACCCTGATCGGCCGCGGCGACCCGCGAAGCCGGGGCCAGATCATGGCCGACACCCTGGTCGAGCGACTCACCGGGCAGCCGACCGCCGACGCGGTGCCGGCACAGATCAACCTGATCATGACCGACCAGACCCTGTTCAACCGACGCACCCACCACGACGACCACCACCACGAGCACCACCACGAGCACCACCACGAGCACCACGACGACCACCACCACGATCACCACCGCGAGCGCGACGGCAGCGAGCGAGGCGCTCGTGACGGCAGAGAGCGAGGCGCCCGCGGCCGCGGCAGTGGCGCCGACGAGCCGGCGCACCTGGACGGCTATGGCCCGATCCCGGCCGACCTCGCCCGGCGGCTGGTCGCCGACGCCCCCAAAGACGCACAGGTGTGGCTGCGGCGGCTGTACACCCGCCCCGACACCGGCGCCCTGGTGGCGATGGAGTCCCGCAGCCGGTTCTTCGAGCACGGCCTGCGCAGGTTCCTGGCGGTGCGGGACCAGACCTGTCGCACCCAGTGGTGTGACGCGCCGGTGCGCCACCTCGACCACGTGGTCCCGGTCGAGGACGGCGGCAAGACGAGCGCGGAGAACGGTCAGGGCTACTGCGAGGCATGCAACTACGCCAAGCAGGCACCCGGCTGGCAGGCCAGACCGGGCCCCGGCGGGGCCGGACACAGCGTGGTGGCAACCACCCCCACCGGACACACCTACACCAGCCGACCACCCGACCCACCGGGCGCTCCACCACCCGTCGGCTCGAGCCACCTCGAGTCCCTGCTCCGCGACCTCATCCTCGCCGCCTAAAAACACACCGGCCCACACACACCCGGGTGTTCTAGGGTGACCTCGCATGGAGCCGTCCACGCCGAGCTCGGTCATCGGTGGGGCCTGTCGCGACCACGACGGGGTGTGAGGCAATGGACCCCGTCGACCAGCACTTCCGCGACGCCGTGGCGGGCCTGACCGCGGACGCGGAGCGGACCCCGCTCGACGGTCGCCGGCTGCTCGACCTGTTCGACTCCCAGGCGGGCAGCCGCCACCTCGACCTCGCTGCCCGCCAACTCGGCGCCCGCGGCGTGGGCTTCTACAGCATCGGGTCGGCCGGTCACGAGTCCAACGCGGCGGTCGCGGCCGCGCTGCGTCCGACCGACCCAGCCCTACTGCACTACAGGTCCGGCGCCTTCTACGTCGAGCGCGCACGCCAGCTGCCGGGCCAAAACCCGCTACGAGACATACTGCTCGGCGTGGTCGCCTCGGCCGACGACCCGATCTCCGGTGGCCGGCACAAGGTCATCGGCAACGCCGACCTCGCGGTCATCCCACAGACGTCCACGATCGCCTCGCACCTGCCCCGGGCGGTGGGCCTGGCGTTCTCCATCGGCCGCGCGGCCAAGCTCGGCCTCGACTGCGACTGGCCTTTGGACTCCGTGGTGGTGTGCAGCTTCGGGGACGCCTCGGCCAACCACTCCACGGCGACTGGCGCGGTCAACGCCGCGCTGCACACGGCGTACCAGGGCGTGGGAATGCCGCTGCTGCTGGTCTGCGAGGACAACGGCATCGGCATCAGCGTGCGCAGCCCGCGCGGCTGGGTCGAGCACGCCTACGGCCACCGTCCTGGGCTGCGCTACTTCGGTGCCGACGGCGTGGACACCATCGGCTGCCTCGACACCGCCGCAGCCGCTGCCAGGTGGGTGCGGGAGCACCGGGCCCCGGCCTTCCTGCATCTGCGCACCGTGCGGCTGCTGGGGCACGCGGGCTCTGACGTCGAGTCGGGCTACCGAGCTCGCAGCGAGATCCTCACCGACTACCGGCAAGATCCGTTGCTGGCAACGGCCCGCTGCCTCGTCGGCCACAGCATCTGCGCTCCCGCTGAGGTGCTGCAGCGCTACGAGCGCAAGCGGCAGGAGGTCGCCGAGATCGCCGAGGAGGCGCTGTCGCGGCCCAAGCTGGCCAGTCGCGCCGAGGTGGTCGCACCGATCGCGCCACATCATCCGGACGCGATCGCGCGTCGTGCCCGGCACCAAAGCCGCGCGACCCCCGCGAGAACAGAGAGCGAGCGACTGACGCTGGCGCAGACGATCAACCGCAGCCTCGCCGAGGAGCTGGAGCGAGACCCACGCGTGCTCGTGTTCGGCCAGGACGTCGCCCGCAAGGGCGGTGTCTACGGAGTCACCAAGGACCTGGCGAAGAGCTTCGGCGGTGCCCGCGTCTTCGACACGCTGCTGGACGAGCAGGCCATCCTGGGCACCGCCCTCGGTGCCGGGCTGGCGGGGTTGCTGCCGATCCCGGAGATCCAGTACCTCGCGTACGTGCACAACGCCGCCGACCAACTGCGCGGCGAGGCGAGCACGCTCGGCTTCTTCTCCACCGGCCGCTACCGCAACCCGATGGTGGTGCGGATCGCGGCATACGCCTACCAGAAGGGGTTCGGCGGCCATTTCCACAATGACAACAGCGTCGCAGCGCTGCGCGACATCCCCGGCATCGTGGTGGCGTCCCCGTCCCGCCCCGACGACGCGGCGGCGATGCTGCGGACCTGCGTCGCCGCGGCGCGGGTCGACGGGCGGGTCGCTGTCTTCCTCGAGCCGATCGCGCTCTACCACACCCGCGATTTGTACGCGGACGGCGACGGCCGGTGGCTCACGCCGTACCCGGCGGCCCACGAGAGTGCGTCACACGTGCCGATCGGAGCCGCCCGTGAGCACGGGGACGGCACGGACCTGACGATGGTGACGTTCGGCAACGGGCTGCCGATGTCCCTGCGAGTGGCCGCCAGCCTGCGGCAGCACGGCGTCCACGCGCGGGTGCTCGACCTGCGCTGGCTCGCGCCCCTGCCGGAGCAGGATCTGGTGGCCGCCGCGACGGCCACCGGGCGCGTCCTGGTCGTGGACGAGACGCGGCGCTCCGGTGGCGTCTCGGAGCCGGTGCTGGCTGCGCTGGCGGACCACGGCTTCGATGGCCGAGCGAGCCGTGTCACCAGTGCCGACAGCTTCGTCCCGCTCGGCGCCGCCGCCTCCCACGTGTTGCTCGACGAAGCCACCATCGAGCAGGCCGCGCTCCGGTTGCTTCGAATCTGAGGCGCACAGGTGCCGACGAGTCAGGCCTCGTCGGTGTCGGACGTCATCCGCTCACCGATGCCGCCCGTCCCGCCGAATCCGCCGGTGAGGTCGTCCTGATCGATCCCGAGCAGCGCGATCTGGTCCGCGTTCTCCTCGGTGTCGACCGGGTCGGGCAGCTCATGCTGTGCGCGCTCGGCTGCGGCCTTGTCACCGCGCGCCTCGAGGAACTCGATGACCTGCTGTTTCTCGATCTGCATGGTTGCTCCCTCGTCGATGTGTGCTGAGGACGACCTACCCGATCACACCGAGCCCCATGTCATGCCTCGTCGATCGAGACATGTGCCGGCACCCACGGGGTACGACATGGAACAAACCGCACGAAGGATGCGCCAGCATCCATCGAGGAGGCTCAGATGGCCAGGCAACGGCGAGGACCGGTACCTGTCTTGCGGGCGACAGCTCGCGGGTTGGTGGCCGCTATGGCGATGAGCGGTGTCCGTTCGCTGACGGCCAACGTAGGTCTGTTGGAGCAGACGCCGCCGGAGCGGATCCTGGAGGACCAAGCCCCAGAGCTGATGCGGCGGCTGGACAGCGGGCAGCGGGCGGCCGCGGCCGAGGTGGCGCACTGGGCCTACGGCGCTGGTGGGGGACTGATCTTCGGGCTGCTGCCGGCACGGGTGCGCGCACACCCGCTGACCGGGCCGAGCTACGGGGTGGCCATCTGGCTCAGCTTCGAGCTCGGCATCGCCCCCCTGCTGGGCATCGAGTATGACGAGCGACGGGTGACGAGCCGGCTGACGCTGGTCGCCGACCATGTGCTCTACGGCATCGTCGTCTCAGGACGGCTGGCGCCGGAGCCCGAGATGCTCGAGCGCGGGCGG
>DASSKO010000027.1:0-34504 GCA_035690425.1 Nocardioidaceae bacterium | reverse complement strand
CCACAGGTCGGTGCCACACGCGTCGAGCAGCTTGCGCGCGCGTTCGATCTTCGGCAGGCACAGGTCGAGGAACTTCTGCCCACCGAAGCCGGGCTCGACCGTCATCACCAGCAGCATGTCGAGCTCAGGCAGCAGGTCGGCGTACGGCTCCACCGGCGTCGCCGGCTTCAACGCCATCCCCGCCCGCGCCCCCTTCGCCCGGAGCTCCCGCGCCAGCCGGACCGGTGCCGCGGCCGCCTCCACATGAAACGTGACACTGCCGGCACCGGCATCAACGTACTCGGGAGCCCAACGGTCCGGCTCCTCGATCATCAGATGGCAGTCCATCGGCTGCCCGGCCACCTTGCCGAGCGCCTCGACCACCGGTAGCCCGACCGTCAGGTTGGGGACGAAGTGGCTGTCCATCACGTCGACGTGCAGCCAGTCCGCACGGGACACCGATTCCGCCGCGGCTTGCAGGTTGGCGAAGTCGGCGGCCAGCAGGCTGGGAGAGATCTGGATGCCCATGGTGGGCCCCACCCTAGATGAGCACCGCCCTAACGGCGCCGCAGCACCGACATGAACATCGCGTCGGTCCCGTGTACATGTGGCCACAGCTGCGCGTGCGGTCCGTCACCCAGGTCGGGTACGCCGGGAAGCAGCGCCCGGGCGTCCTCCTCGACGGCGTCGTCACGATCGGAGAGCACGGCGTCGACGACACCACGGGTCTCCGGTCCGGCCGGAGAGCAGGTCGCATACAACACCACACCGCCGAGGCGGCAGCAGTCCAGCGCGCGGCCCAGCAGCTGCTGTTGGAGCCGGACCAGCCCCTCGAAGTCGGACGGCTGCCGGCGCCAGCGGGCCTCCGGCCTGCGGCGAAGCGCCCCCAGCCCCGTGCAGGGTGCGTCGACGAGCACACGGTCGAACTCGCCCCACGCCGGCCGACGCCCGTCCGCGACCACCACCCCGAGCGTCCCCGACGCCCTGCGCAGGGCCTGCCGCACCAGCCTGGCCCGGTGCTCCTGCCGGTCCGCCGCCAGCAGACGGGCACCTCGGCCGGACGCCAGCCCCGCGAGCAGCGCCGCCTTGCCGCCCGGGCCGGCACACATGTCGAGCCACCGCTCGTCGCTGCCGTCCACCTCGGCCTGGGCCAGCGCCACGGCGACCAGCTGGGAGCCCTCGTCCTGCACCCCTGCACGCCCAGCACGGACCGCCGCCAGCTCTGCCGGGTCACCGGACGGCCAGGCGGCCGCGTACGGCGACCACCGGCCGGGCGCAGCACCACTGTCCAACAGCTCGGCGACCTCCGCCCGGCCGGGGCGGGCGACGAGCGAGACCTGCGGCGGGTGGTTGTCAGCGGCCAGCAGCGCCTCCGTCTGCTGCCAGTCGCGGCCCAGTGCCTCGGCGAACACCTCGACCACCCACCGCGGGTGCGAGTGCCGCACCGCCAGGTGGCCGACGAGGTCGTCGGAGCGGCCGGGCGCCACCACCTCCATCCACCGGTCCCAGCCCTGCGCCGACACCTTCCGCAGCACGGCATTGACCAGGCGTGCGGGACGCTCCCCGGCGACCGCACGCACCAGGTCTACCGACGTCGCCACTGCCGCATGCCTCGGCGTGCGCATGCCGAGCAGCTGGTGGGTTCCGAGCCGGAGCACATCGCGGACCCTGGGGTCGAGTGTGTGGCTGGTTAGGGAGTCCACCACGGCGTCATAACTGCCCTGCCGGCGCAGCGTGCCGTGAGTCAGCTCGGTAACGAACGCCGCGTCCCGGCCGGTGATCTGCCGCTCCCGTAGGAGTGCGGGCAACGTCAGGTTGACGTACGCGTCTCGGTCACGGACTGCTGCGAGAACGTCGTACGCGGCACGACGCGGTCGGTCGACGCCGGCCACCTAACCTCCCTCGTCGAACGTCTCACCGGAGGCGATCCGGACACCCCGCGCCCACGCAGCCGCCGCCATCCGGGCCTTGCCCTGCGGCTGCACGTCGGTGAGCGCGACGGCCTGCGTCCCTGTGCCGACGAGCACCTCGCGCTTGCCCGCCGAGAGCTCGGCAGGAGGCAGCGTCTCGCCCGCCTGGACGCGCACCGGGCCGACCTTGAAACGCTCACCTCGAAACATCGTCCACGCGCCGGGGGCGGGACTGGACGCACGCACCAGCCGGTCGACCGCGGCGGCTGGCCGGGACCAGTCGATCCGGGCGTCGTCGACGGTCACCTTGGGGGCGACGGACACACCCTCGGCCGGCTGCTCCCGCGCCTCGACCTCACCGCCCTCGATCCCGTCGAGCGTGCGGACGAGCAGGCCGGCACCGTGCTCGGCCAGCCGGCCGAGCAACGCGCCCGCGGTGTCGTCGGCCCGGACCCGCTCGGTCAGTACGCCGAAGACCGGGCCGGCGTCGAGCTCACCCACGATGCGAAACGTCGAGGCACCGGTGATCTCGTCACCGGCCAGCAGGGCGTGCTGCACCGGCGCGGCGCCGCGCCAGGCGGGAAGCACGGAGAAGTGCAGGTTCACCCACCCGTGCGGCGGGATGTCGAGCGCCTCCTGCGGCAGCAGTGCGCCGTACGCGACCACCGGACAGCAGTCCGGCGCGATCTCGGCGAGCCGGCCCAGGAAGTCCGGGTCCCGCGGCGACGCCGGCTTGAGCGTCTCCACACCATGCTCGGCGGCCAGGGCGGCGACCGGCGACTCGACCAGCCGCCGGCCCCGTCCCGCGGCCGCGTCGGGACGGCTCACGACCGCCACCACCTGGTGCCGCGACGCCAGCAGAGCACGCAGAGACGGCAAGGCGGCCTCGGGGGTGCCGGCGAAGACCAGCCGCATCCCTACAGGCCCAGCCCGAGGGTCCGGTGTGGCGACACCTTGACCGGCGGTGCGGTCTCCCCCGCCCACTCCGCGTGCCGGATCGCGCGCATCGCCTCGCGCCGGGTCTCCCGGTCAAGCCGGTCGATGAACATCACGCCATCGAGGTGGTCGTTCTCGTGCTGGATCGCCCGGGCGAGCATGTCCGAGCCGTCGATCACGACCGGCTCGCCGTGCATGTTCATGCCCCGCGCGACCACGCGCAGCGCCCTGGTGCAGTCGAAGGTCAGGTCCGGAATCGACAGGCAGCCCTCGGGACCGAACTGCTCGTCCTCGGACAGCGTCAGGTCGGGGTTGACGAGGTGACCGAGCTCGCCGTCGACGTAGTAGGTGAACACCCGCAGCCCCACCCCGATCTGGGGCGCGGCGAGACCCGCGCCCGGCGCATCCTGCATGGTGTCGGTGAGGTCGGCGACCAGCGTGCGCAGCTCCTTGTCGAAGTCGACGACCGGGGCGGCCTTCGTGCGCAGGACCGGGTCACCGAACAGCCGGATCGGCTTCACGGACACGGCAGGGAACTCCCTCGGGTGTGGCGGTTGGGTACGGCGATGAAGTGCGCCAGCCCCAGTCTACGGTCGCAGCACGCGCCGGACGACGAGCTGGTCGCGGAGCGCCGCTGCCGTCGTGAACAGCTCCGCGTCGATGCCCGCGTCGCGCGCCGCGTCGACGTTGGCCTGCAGGTCGTCGGTGAAGAAGGTGCGCGCCGGGTCGATCCCGAACCGCTCGGCCAGCAGGCGGTAGATCGCGGGATCCGGCTTCGCGAGGCGCTCCTCGCCCGAGACGACGACCCCGTCGAAGCTGTTGAGCAGGTCGTACTGCTCGCACGCCAGCGCCCACTTCTCGGCGGAGAAGTTCGTCAGCGCGTAGACGGGGGTGTCGCTGTCGTGCAGCTCGGACAGCACGGCCACGGTCTCGTCGTACAGCCCGGCCACCGTCTCGATCCATCGCTCGTCGTAGGCGCGAATCCACTGCTCGTGCTGCGGATGGTCGGCGACCGCCTGTGCCACTGCGTCGGCCCAGCTGCGTCCCTCGTCCTGGCGCCGGTTCCACGCCGGGCTGCAGACCTCGGCGAGAAACCACTCCCGCTCACGCTCGTCCTCGATCACGGTGCCGAAGAGATGGCGAGGATCCCAGTCCATCACCACGCCTCCGATGTCGAGTACGACGGCGTCGACGGCTGGCTCGTAGGACATGGGCCCGACCCTACGGGCGCAGCAGCAACCGTCCGGACATCGCACCGGCCTCCATCCGCTCATGTGCCGCCGCGGTGTCGGCCAGGGGGAGCTCGTCGGTGATCCGCGTGCGCAGCAGGCCGGCGGGCAGCAAGGTGTTGATGAAAGCTGCGGCCGCGGCCAAGTCTGAGACGCTGGCACGACTGATCACGAAGCCGTGCACGCTCAGATCGCGGGTGTAGAGCTGCGGTAAAGGCGCGGTGGAGTGAGCCGACCGCGCCGCGGTGAGCAGGATCCTGCCGCCCACGGCGGTGGCCTCGGCCGCGAGTGCGAGGTCGTTGGTGCCGGAGGTGTCCCACCAGATGTCGACTCCTGCACCGGCGTACGAGAGAAGACGCCGACGTAGGTGTGGGTCGCGGTAGTCCAGCACCACCGCGGCACCGGCGTCACGGCAGGACGCATGGTCTTCCACGCCAGCACTGGTGATGACGCGCGCGCCTGCCACGACGGCCATCTGGATCGCGGCAGTACCGACGTTCCCTGCCCCGCCGCCGACGAAGACCGTCTCTCCCGCTCGGAGCCGTGCGTGGACGAACAGGCCGAGATACGCGGTCGCCGCGGGGTGAGCAACCGCGACGGCGGTGTGCGGGCTGGCGCCGTCGGGAAGGTGGTAGAGCCGGTCGGCCGGCACGGCGGCGTACTCGGCGAAGGAGCCCTGGCGGCCGTCGTGGCCCAGGCTGTTGGACCAAACTGGCTCACCTGGTCGAAACGGGCTTGCGGCCGATCCGACGGCTGCGACCACGCCGACCAGGTCTCGGCCCACGATGAACGGCAGCGGCACCGGCGTGCGGTAGCGCCCCGAGCGCACGTAGACGTCGACCGGGTTCAGCGCGACGGTGTCCACCGCAACGAGCACGTCGGTCGGCCCGATCGCCGGGACCGGCAGCGGACCCACCCGGATCTCCGCGGCAGGCCCGAGCGCCTCGACGTATGCGGCGGTCATCATCGGGGTCGGCATGGTGGCATCATCGCCCACGCGCGCTCAGCCCACCTGTGCCGGAGCCAGACCGAGGTCGTGGGTATGTCCGCGTCGGTCGCAGATGAGGACGCGTCCGTGTGGAGTCTGCCAGACGTGGATGCCTGGCACGGGTTGTCGGACCCGCCAGCCCTTGGCGTGGGTCTTGAGTCGGTGCAGCCGTCGTCGCAACGGCGCGCCGTTGCCCAGCGCGGTCGGGCCGCCCTCGTGCTCGGGGATGGTGTGGTCGACGTCATCGCCATGACCTCGGCCGGTTGCGGGGGCCGAGGCGTTGGGGCGGGACTCCGCGTCGGCAAACGGGAACGGGTTCCACCGGTTCGCGGCGAACACCGCCTCCCGGATCCGGCCGGCGAACTCCTCGGCGTCGGTGGTCAAGGTGACCTCGTCGGTGAGGTCGATCACCGGCTTGATCGTGATCCGGTGGTGGCGCAGCCGGTCGAACGCTTGCGCGGCGGTGATCGGGCCGTGCCCGTCGAGATCGACCGGCCCGGAGCCGGTCTGCCAGGCGTCGGAGCTCATGTGCACGTAGACGGTGGCGGCCGGCCACAGGTCAGCGCCGACCCGGTCCTCGGGAGTGAGCACGTCGGTCGGCCACAGCCCTGGCCGCAGGTGCGGGTGCGTCACCGGCGCCTGGCCGCCGGCGTCTGCGCGCGCGAACCCGTCGTCATCGACGCCCTGCGCCGTAGCCTCGGCCGCGGCGGCGTACTCGACCGCCGACGGCTCGACACTCTCGGCCGGCTCCGGCACACAGCCGGTGTCGGGAACGATTGTGGTGGCCCAGGCAGCCGGAGCCTCGCCGGCGCGCCAGGCCCGGTGACGCTCCACCAGCGCCAGCGTGGCCGGCGGGTTGGCCAGCCACCCCACCGCGGTCGCCCGGCGGGCGTCCTTCGGGTCATCGTCACCGAGGTCACCGAGGATGTCCGCAACGAAGTCGACCGCCGCGTCGAACGCCAGCCCGTGCACGGCGTCCACCGTGCCGACGAGCTGCCGCACCCCGTCACGCGCCGGCTCCACCCGCACCCGCCGGGCGGCCGTGGCGTCCTCAGCGGCATCGGCCGCCGCACCCGGGTCGAGCCTCAGCAGCGCCTTGTCGATCTCGGCGTCGAGCCGGGTCGGCCCGATCCGCCCAGCAAGCCCGGCGATGCTCCGGTCCACCAACCGTGCCACCAGCAGCTTCACGTGCCGGGTGCGGCGCAGGATCATCCGGACCTTGAACCCGTCGACCGCACCGGACTCCAGCTGCTTGAACAGCTCAGGCATCCGGTGTCGCAGGTCGAGCCCGTCACCGATCAGACCGTAGGCGCGCCCCGCCGAGCAGTGCGCGGCGACGGCCAGCTCCGTCACCCCGAACTCGCCCGTCCCGGGCGTGCCGTCGCCGCCGGGGAACACGGTGCCCTCCGCGCACAGCTCGCGCGGACCGATCGTCGGCTGTGGCGGGTGCAGGTCGGCGTAGTGCGCGGTCACCTGATAGCGGCGAGCCTCCACCAGCCGCTCCAAGCGCTGCGAGGCCGCGACCCACACCCGGGCTCCCTCGGCGTCCAGCTCGGACACGTCGATGCACAGCAGCGCCCGGGCCAGCTCGGGGCCCGCCTCCAGCCGCTCCATCAGCACTGTGTCGAACATGTGTTTGACACTAGCGGCCCCCGCCGACAACCGCCGGGCCGTCGGCGCGCGACCCCGTGGGCGAGCCTGTTTCGCAACGTCCGCGCCAGCAGGGACAATGGCCGGGCCGACCCGGTCGAAGGAGATTCGCAGCGCCCATGGCTCGCCGTACCAAGTCAGCCCCGCCGCCCGACGACTTCGAGGAGCACATCCTCGACGTCGACGTCAGTGACGAGATGCGCTCCAGCTTCTTGGAGTACGCCTACTCCGTCATCTACTCGCGCGCCCTGCCCGACGCACGCGACGGCCTCAAGCCGGTCCAGCGGCGCATCCTGCACACGATGGCCGAGATGAACCTGCGCCCCGACCGCGGCCACGTCAAGAGCGCCCGCGTCGTCGGCGAGGTGATGGGCCGGCTGCACCCACATGGTGACGGCGCGATCTACGACGCGCTGGTGCGGATGGTGCAGTGGTGGTCGATGCGGGTCCCGCTCGTCGACGGCCACGGCAACTTCGGTTCGCCCGACGACCCACCGGCCGCCATGCGCTACACCGAGTGCCGGATGGCCCACCCAGCACTTCCGATGACAGCGTCCATCGACGAGGACACCGTCGACTTCAAGCCCAACTACGACAGCCGGGAGACCGAGCCGGTGGTGCTGCCGGCCGCGATCCCCAACCTCCTCGTCAACGGCGCGTCGGGCATCGCGGTCGGCATGGCCACCAACATCGCTCCACACAACCTGGTCGAGGTCGTGCAGGCGCTGCGCCACCTCGTCACGCACCCCGACGCCGGCCTCGACGACCTGATGCGCTTCGTGCCCGGCCCCGATCTGCCGACCGGCGGCAAGATCGTCGGTCTGGACGGCATCCGCGACGCGTACGACGCCGGACGCGGCTCGTTCAAGATGCGCGCGACGGCCCGGATCGAGAACGTCACGCCGCGGCGCAAAGGTATCGTCGTCACCGAGCTGCCGTACCAGGTCGGCCAGGAGAAGATCATCGAGCGGATCAAGATGCTGGTGCAGACCAAACGGTTGCAGGGCATCGCCGACGTCAAGGACCTCACCGACCGCGAGCACGGTCTGCGGCTGGTGATCGAGGTCAAGAACGGCTTCCACCCCGAGGCGCTGCTCGAGCAGCTCTACAAGCTGACCCCGATGGAGGACTCCTTCGGGATCAACGCCGTCGCCCTCGTCGACGGTCAGCCGCGCACCCTCGGGCTCAAGGAGTTGCTGCAGGTCTTCCTCGAGCATCGGTACGACGTCGTGCGCCGCCGCTCGCTGTTCCGCCGCATGAAGGCGACCGATCGGCTGCACCTGGTCGAGGGGCTGCTGATCGCCATCCTCGACATCGACGAGGTCATCCAGCTCATCCGCTCCAGCGACAACGCCGCAGAGGCAAAGGACCGGTTGATGCAGGTGTTCGAGCTGACTGAGGTGCAGGCGACCTACATCCTCGACATGCCCCTGCGCCGGCTCACCAAGTTCTCCCGGCTGGAGCTGGAGAAGGAGCAGACGGAGCTGCAGCAGACCATCGACGAGCTGACCGCGATCATCGAGGACGACGCGCTGCTGCGCACGGTCGTCGCCGAGGAGCTCGCCGAGGTCGCCAAGGCACACGGCACCCCGCGGCGCACGGTCCTGCTGGAGTCGGCCGGTGCGCCCGTGGCGTCGGCCCAGCCGCTGGAGGTGGCCGACGACCCGTGCTTCGTGTTGCTGTCCTCGGCTGGTCTGCTGGCGCGTACGACGACCCAGGAGCCCTTCGGCACCAGCGGCAACCGCGCCAAGCACGATGTAGTCACGAGCATCGCCACTGCGACGGCTCGCGGCCAGGTCGGCGTCGTCACCAACCGAGGCCGGCTGCTCCGCCTCGGCGTGCTCGACCTGCCGACGCTGCCCAGCACCGCCAACGCACCGCATCTGCAAGGCGGTGCACCCGTCAGCGAGTTCCTGCCGCTGGAGCCGGGCGAGCGGGTGCTCGCGCTGACCACGTTCGATGCGGACTCCCCCGGCCTCGCGTTGGGCACGAGGCGAGGCGTCGTGAAGCGAGTCACGCCCGATCACCTTGCCAACAAGGACAGCTGGGACGTCATCCGCCTCGACGACACCGACGAGGTCGTCGGAGCCGCCGAGCTCCGCACCGGCGAGGAAGAGCTGGTCTTCATCTCCTCCGACGCCGCGTTGCTGCACTTCAACGCCTCCGGCGTACGCGCTCAGGGCCGTGGTGGCGGGGGCATCGCCGGCATCCGCCTCTCGGACGCGGCCGAGGTCGTGTTCTTCGGCGCCTTCGCCGCCGCCGCCGACGCCAGCGTGGTCACGGTCTCCGGTGCCGGCGACTCCCTGCCGGGCACCGAGTCCGGGTCGTTGAAGGTCACCGCGTTCAGCGAGTACCCCGGCAAGGGCCGCGGCACCGGAGGGGTGCGCTGCCATCGGTTCCTCCGGGGCGAGGACCGCCTGCTGCTCGGCTGGGCCGGCCCGAGCCCGGCGACGGCTGCGGCAGCCAGCGGTGCGCCGGTGGACCTGCCCGAGCCGACCGGCCGCCGCGACGGGTCCGGCACGCCCGCGCCGCAGCCGATCGCCGCGGTCGCGGCACCGGCCGCGTTCCTCCTACCCTCGGCCACCTGAGAGGCTTCCACCGTGCGCAAATCCCTCACCGCCCTGCTGATCCCGGCGGTGCTGCTGGCCCTGCTGGTCGGCTGCACCGGTGGCTCGGCGGACAGCGACGAGGCAGCCGACCCCGCGGAGCGACTCGCGGCGGCGAAGCAGGTGATCGACGAGGCCGCCAGCATCGACGTCGAGCTGAGCACGCAGGAGCTGCCCGACGGCGTCGACGGTGTCACCCGGGCCACCGGCACCGGCAACCACGACCCGGCGTTCAAGGGCACCATCGACATCGTCGCGGCCGGCTTCGCCGGAGAGGCGCCGGTCGTGGCCGTCGACGACGAGGTCTACGTGCAGCTGCCGTTCACCTCCGAGTACGTCCCCGTCGACGTGCAGACCTACGGCGCCCCCGATCCGGCCGTGCTGATGTCGACAGACGACGGAATCTCCTCGCTGCTGACCGAGGCCACCGACGTCACCGAGGAGGGGCAGCGCCGCAACGGCGAGCAGGTGCTGACCGAGTTCACCGGCACGCTCGACGGTGCGGTGATCGCCGATCTGTTCCCGAGCGCGGACGAGGACGGCAGCTTCGACGTCACCTTCACGCTCACCGACGACAACGAGCTCGACACTGCCACGATCACCGGCCCGTTCTACGCCGGGGCGGAGGACGTCACCTACGAGATCGAGATCGACACCAGCGAGGAACCTGTCGAGATCACCGCACCGCAATGACGCCCAGCTCGCCACGGGCGACGCTGGCACTGGCCTGCGCCGCGGTCGCGTTCGCCGCCGCCGACACCTACGTGGTCGTCCTGGCACTGCCCGACATGATGAGTGGTGTCGGCCTGAGCATCGACGAGCTGCAGCGTGCCGCGCCGATCGTGTCCGGCTTCCTGCTCGGCTACGTCGCGATGCTGCCGCTGATCGGCCGCATCGCCGACCTGCGCGGCCGGGTGCCCGTGCTGGTGTTCTCGCTGATCGTCTTCGCGATCGGCTCACTGGTCACGGCCGCCTCGCTCGACCTGACCACGATCGTGCTCGGGCGGTTCCTGCAGGGCCTGGGCGGCGGTGGTCTGGTGCCGGCGACCCTCGCACTGGTGGCAGACATCTGGCCCGCGGAGCGTCGCGGCGTACCCCTCGGTGTGGTGGGAGCGGTGCAGGAGCTCGGCAGCGTGCTCGGTCCGCTCTACGGCGCCCTCGTGCTCGCCGCCTGGCGATGGCCGGCGATCTTCTGGATCAACCTCGTGGTCGGGCTGGCGCTCGCCGCGATGCTGTGGGGCGTGGGCGGCCGCGACGCACCGGCTCGCGGCCACCGGGTCGACTGGCCCGGTGCCGTGGGGGTGACGGCCGCGCTGCTGGCGTCCGGCCTCCTGCTCACGGCGCCCGAGGCGCTGACGTCGCACATCACCTGGGGGCTGGCGTGGTTACCGCTCTTCGGGGCCTCCGCGTGGTGGTCGCCGCTCGGGCTGGTCGCCATCGGCGGGCTGGCGTTGTGGCTGCTCCGGGAGCTGACCGCCGCGCACCCGCTCGTGGGGCTGCGCCACAGCGGCGACCTCGCCCGGGCCACCGACCTGCCCGGCGCCGCCCTGCTCTCCGTGGCGCTGGCCGGCATCGTCCTGGCCTTTGCGACCGCCGACCCCGAGGTGTCGGTCTTCTCACCACTCGGCCCCTGGTATCTGGCGCTCTCGGCCGTCGCTGCGGCCGGCTTCGCGTGGCGGCAGCGCCGAGCAAGCCACCCGTTGGTCCCGCGCGCGGCGTTGACCCACCGCGCGGCGTGGGGTGCGCTCGCCGTGAGCTTCTTCGTCGGGTCGGCGCTGATCGCGGCGCTGGTCGACGTGCCGATCTTCGCCCGGCTCACCGTCTATCCCGACTCCCAGCTCGGTGCTGCGCTGATCTTGGTGCGTTTCCTCGCTGCGCTGCCGGTCGGGGCGCTGCTGGGCGGCTACCTGGTGCGGCACGTCGCGGCCGGCCTGCTCACCGCGGCCGGGATGCTGCTGGCCGCGGCGGCGTTCGTCGCCATGACCCAATGGGAGCGTGAGTCGCTGCGGAGCCTGGCCGCGACCATCACGCTGGTAGCCGGCGGCCTGGGGTTCGGCATCGCGGTCGCCCCCGTGAACGCCGCCTTGCTGGCCGCCACCGAGCACGCCGTCCACGGCGTCGCCAGCGCGTTCGTCGTCGTCGCGCGCATGGTCGGCATGCTGGTGGGCATCTCGGCGCTCACCACCATCGGACTGACGCGCTTCTACGCCGTCGAGGGCGGCACCCCCCGCCCCAGCGTGCTCTGCCCCGACCACCCCGGGCGCTGCCCGGCGTACACGTCGGCGCTGACCGACGCCGGGATCGCGCAGCTGCACGCGGTGTTCGCCGGCGCCGCCGTGTGCGCACTGGTCGCCGCGGCCCTCGCGCTCCTGTTGCTCGGTGTGCGGAAGGTGCCGGTGCTCGGTGTGCGGAAGGCGTCGGCTGTGCCGCGCGGGTAGACCGACGCTCGCCGGCACCGTGGCGGGCAGCCATCAGCCGATGTCCGGCAGCGCCAGCCAGTCGTGCCAGCTCAGATCTCGTCCGACGTACCGGGGCCGCTCGAGCGGCCAGTCGTTGCCGATCCACTGGGGCACGAACTCGTCCAGCGCGGCCTCGATCGGGCCACCGACGAGCCAGTCGACCACCCACCAGGAGACCTCGGCGTCTGCTCCGGTCTTCTGTGCCGGGTCGATGTAGACACACCCGAGCAGCTCGGTCTCACCGGGATCGAACAACGCGTAGTTGAACGACTGGTGCCGCGCGACCTCGGCCTCGTGGTGGGCGAGGTCGTCCCGGTCCTGCTCGACGCTCATCGCGGCCGGAGGCCATCCCCACGCCGGTCCGTAGATCGACCACAGCCGCTCCTGCGACCCCATCACCGCCACCATGTCCAGGTCGACGTCGGTGGACCTGATCGGCCGCAGGTGGTGCCCGGTCGACAGCTGGGCCCGGATCGGGTGCTCCCAGCCGGCGGGCAGCCACGGTGCTGTATCGGGTGTCATTGCGCGTCGTCGTCCCTTCGGCGTCGGCGCAGCTGCGGCGACAGGAGCAAGCCTCGTCGAGGTGTGCGGCCACCTCCACGGTCACAGTCCGCACAGTCCCCGGACAGTCGGTGCGAGGTCGTCGGGCGGGTTACCCTGATCGCGTGCTGGAGCATGGCGACGAGACGGTCGAGCGGTTCGGCACCAGGCTGCGGGCGCTGCGCGAGCGCGCCGGTCTCACCCAGGAGGAGCTGGCCGAGCGCGCGGGCCTGACACCACACGCGGTCAGCGCCCTGGAGCGAGGCACCCGCACCCGGCCGTATCCGCACACGGTGCGCTCACTCGCGGAGGCCCTCGAGATCTCAGCGGCCGAGCGGACTGCCTTGATCTCGTCGGTGCCGAGTCGCCGCGCGTCGGCGACGGGTGCCGTCCCGGTGGTGCCGCCTCAACCGGCCGCCGGACATGCCCCCCGCGTCGTCGGCCTCGTCGTGCCTCCGACGCGGCTCTACGGGCGCACCGGCGACGTCGTGGCGGTCGCCGACTGGGTGCGCTCGGAGGCCGCACGGCTGGTCACGCTGACGGGCCCGGGCGGGGTGGGCAAGACCCGGCTCGTCGCCGCGCTGGCGGACGAGCTCGTCGCCGACCACCCCGACGGCGTCGTACAGATCGCGCTGGCGTCCGTGGTCGAGGCGGCGGGGGTGGTCCCCACGATCGGGCGGGCGCTCCAGGTGACCGGCTGCGACGGGCCGGACGCCCTCGAGGTCGTCGCGCAGCACCTCGCCGGGCTCCGGCTGCTGCTCGTCCTGGACAACTTCGAGCATGTGCTTTCCGCCGCGGCGGACGTCGTACGCCTGGTGTCGTTGTGTCCGCAGCTCAGCGTGCTGGTCTCCAGCCGCTCACCACTGCGGGTGCGGGGAGAACGCGAGTACGCCGTCGCTCCGCTCGGCCTGCCGGCCGCCGAGGTCGGCACCACCGCGGAGCTCGCGGCGACTCCCTCCGGTGCACTCGTGCTGGACCGCACCCGCGCAGTCGCCCCCGATCTGGAGCTGACCGCCGATGCCGTCCGTGCTCTGGGCCGGCTCTGCCAGCGGCTCGCAGGACTCCCCCTCGCCATCGAGCTGGCCACCGCCCGCCTTCGGCTGCTGACTCCGCAGGACCTGCTGGAGCGGTTGGACGACGTGTCGTCCACGTCGGGCGCCCGGGATCTGCCGGAGCGACAGCGGACCATGCGCGCCACCCTCGACTGGAGCTACGGGCTGCTCTCGCCGGCCCAGCAGACGCTGTTCCGCCTGTTCGGTGTCTTCCGCGGCGGAGCGACGCTGGCCGCCGTCGAGGACGTCGCCGCCGCGAGCGAAGGCGTCCGTGCCGAGGACGTGCTCGGACTGCTCGAGCAGCTCGTCGAGCAGTCGATGGTCGTCGTCCGGGCCGGCGTCGACGGGCAGCGCCGCTACGACATGCTGGAGCCGGTCGCGCAGTACGCGCGCAGCCTGCTGCTCGGTGCCGAGGCTGCTCGCGCGGGCGGGGCCCACGCACAGGTCTATCTCAAGCTCGCCGAACGTGCGGCCCGGGGCTACGAGTGGGCCGACCAGGTTGCCTGGCTGGCGCGCACCGAGGCGGAGGAGGCCAACCTGCTCGTCGCGATCGAGCGCTCGCTCGACGTCGGTGACGGCGAGACGGCCGCCCGGATCACCTGGGCGATGTGGCTGTACTGGTGGATCCGGGGCCAGCTCACCGTCGGGCGCCGGCGGGCCGAGCGGTGCCTGGGTGCGGAGCTGCCGGCTGCTCTGCTCGGTCGGGTGCACCTGACGGCCGCGACGATGGCCTACGCCGCCGGCGACTTCGACGCCAGTGCCAGACACTGGTCGGACGCCTCCCGCCTCGGTGCGCAGGAGCACGATGCCGAGCTGATCTGCAAGGGACGCGCCGGCGTCGGCCTGGCCGCGCTGGCGGCCGGTGACCTCACGACCGCGGCAGCGGAGTTCCGCGACTCGCTGCCCTTCGGCCACCGAGCGGGCGAGGCGGGCGAGTGGATCAGATCGCTCGTGCACGTGTGGCTCGGCACCGTCCGGCTGTTCCAGGCCGACCCGGACGGCGCCGTCGTCGAGATCGAGCGCGGACTGCGGCTGGCGCGCGAGCGCGGTGACCGACTGTCCACCTACGTCGCGCTCTACAATCTGGCTCAGGCCGCCATCGCCGGCGGCGACCACGCCCGGGCCCGCACCTACCTCGACGAGGGGATCAGGCTCTCCGAGCAGACCCAGGACATGGCCAACCTCGCCTACTTCCTCGACACCCTCGCCGTCGTGGAGTGCGCCGAGGGCGCCCTCGACCGGGTCGCCGTCCTGTTGGGAGCCGCGCAGTCGTTGCGCGAGTCGGTGGGGTCGAACGTGTACGCCTACTACCTGCCCGACGAGTCACTGCGCACGCAGGCCGAGCAGGCGGCGCGCACCAGCCTGGGCGCCGACGCGTACGACGACGCTGTGGACGCCGCGCGGGCCCTGGATCCAGCCGAGGTCGTGCGCCTGGCCCTCAGGTGTCGATGAGGTCGGCGTCGACCTCGTACGCCCCTTGCACGATGAACTCCTTGCGCGGTGCCACGTCGTTGCCCATCAGCATCTCGAAGACCTGTGCTGCCGCGTCGGCGTCTGCCGCGGTGATTCGCCGCAGGGTGCGGCGGCGGGGGTCCATCGTCGTCTCGGCCAGCTGGTCGGCGTCCATCTCGCCGAGCCCCTTGTAACGCTGCACCGGGTCCTTCCACCGCACGCCCTTCTTGGCCAGCTCGGCCAGCTTGCGGGTCAGCTCGGCGTCGGAGTAGGTGTATACGTACTTGTCCATCCCCCGCTTCGGGTTGGTGAGCTCGATCCGGTGCAGCGGCGGTACGGCGGTGAAGACGCGCCCGGCCTCGATCATCGGCCGCATGTAGCGGAAGAACAGGGTGGCGAGCAAGCACCTGATGTGCGCGCCGTCGGAGTCGGCGTCGGCCATGAAGATCACCCGGCCGTAACGAGCCTGCTCGCTGTCGAAGGTGCGCCCGCTGCCGGCGCCGACCACCTGGATGATCGACCCGCACTCGGCGTTCTTGAGCATGTCGGCCACGGACGCCTTCTGGGTGTTGAGGATCTTGCCGCGGATCGGCAGCAGCGCCTGGTACTCGGAGTTGCGGGCCAGCTTGGCCGTGCCCAACGCCGAGTCTCCTTCGACGATGAACAGCTCGCTGCGCTCGGCGTCGCCCGCGCGGCAGTCGGCCAGCTTGGCCGGCAGCGCACTGGACTCCAGGGCATTCTTGCGGCGCTGGGTCTCGCGGTGCTGGCGTGCGGCGATCCGGGCCCGCGAAGCACCGGCCACCTTCTCCAGCACAGCCTTGGCCTGCGGCTTGTCGCGCCGTGAGGTGCTGGTCAGGAACGCCTTCAGCTCGCGGGAGACGATCGTGGACACGATGCGGCGCACCGGCGGGGTGCCGAGCACCTCCTTGGTCTGCCCCTCGAACTGCGGCTCGGCCAGCCGGACGGTGACGACGGCCGTCATCCCTTCGAGTGCGTCGTCCTTGACGATGTCGGGCTCGCCGGACTTCAGCGCCCGCGACGACCTGAGCACCTCGTTGCACGTCTTGGTCAGGCCGGCCTCGAAGCCCGCCATGTGGGTGCCGCCCTTCGGCGTGGCGATGATGTTGACGAACGAGCGGGTCTCGGACTCGTAGCCGGTGCCCCACCGCAGCGCGATGTCGACTGCGAGCTCTCGCTCGACGTCCTGCGGCGTCATGTGGCCGCTGTCGTCGAGCAGCGGCACGGTCTCGGTGAAGCTCGCGGTGCCCTGCAGACGCAGTACGTCGGTGACCGGCTCGTCGGTCGCGAGGTAATCGCAGAACTCCCCGATGCCGCCGGCGTGGCGAAACGTCACCTCGGCCGGTTCGCCCTCGGATGGCACCGTGCCCAGGTCGCGGCTGCGTTCATCCCGAATGGCCAGCTCCAGGCCCGGCACCAGGAACGAGGTCTGCCGCGCGCGGGTGACCAGCTCGTCGTAGTTGAAGGACGCGTCGGGGGTGAAGATCTGCCGGTCCGGCCAGAACCGCACGCGGGTGCCGGTGACGCCCTTGGCGACCCGGCTGCCCTTGTGCAGCCCGGACTGCGGCGTGAAGTCACCGTCGGGCCCGTCGGTGCTGAACACGCCCGGCACGCCGCGACGAAACGACATGCCCTGCGTCGCCGGTGACCGGTCGACCTCGACGTCGAGCCGCCAGGAGAGCGCGTTGACCACGGAGGCGCCCACTCCGTGCAGGCCGCCCGTGGCGACATAGGAGCCGCCGCCGAACTTCCCGCCGGCGTGCAGCCGGGTGTAGACGACCTCCACGCCCGTCAGGCCGGTCTTGGGCTCCTTGTCGACCGGGATCCCGCGGCCGTTGTCGTGCACCTCCACGGACCCGTCGGCGTGCAGGATCACCTGGATCGCGTCGCAGTGGCCGGCGAGCGCCTCGTCGACGGCGTTGTCGATGATCTCCCACACACAGTGCATCAGCCCACGGGTGTCGGTGGAGCCGATGTACATGCCCGGACGCTTCCGGACCGCCTCCAGCCCCTCCAGCACCAGCAGGTGACGTGCGTTGTAGGTGTTGTCGATCTTGGCTCCCCGGGCCGTTGACTGTGCCGTTGACTGTGCCGCTGACTGTGCCGTTGACTGGGCTGCCACTGGGCTCCTCGGTGGGTCGTGCGCTTGTGATCCGGCCGCCCTCGTCGGCGGGTACGCCGAAAGGGTACCGCCGGTGGGTCCGCGAAGCGGTGATCCACGCCGCCTGTGGGTACTACCAGGACATGACCCAACCGAACCACCCTGCCGCGCCGAATGTGTGGTGCAGGACACGCGAAGGACCAGATGCTGGAATTTCCGCCACTGGGGACCATGGGTGGTGCAGCATCGTCGTGTCAGGCAGGCTCTATCAGCAGGAATCATTCGACCTGGTTGGATGTTGAGTCCGACAGAGCCTGGTAGCAACTCAGAGAGAGGCCACACGTGACCACAGCAGTAGTTCCAGGTCCCGCCCTGACCGCCCTCGACCGTTGTGATCGGTGCGGTGCGCAGGCATATGTCCGCGTGGAGCTGAACGGCGGCGGAGAGTTGCTGTTCTGCGCCCACCACGGGCGTGAGCACGCGGACAAGATCCGCAACGTCGCGGCGTCGATCCAGGACGAGACCGAGAAGCTGACCGAGACCCCCGCCACCGATACGGAGCGCTGACCCGAAGGCGCCCTCCGACGACACGACAATAGCGGCGGTTGCCACCCGCACGGGTGGCAACCGCCGCTATTCTCGTGTCCGGCCTGCTCGCATCCATGCGGTCCACGCCCGGTAGGGCACAGTGGTCTGTTGTGGAGTCCGAAGTCGTCACCGAGCTGGTCGTCGGCCTGGTCATCGCCGTCGGCATCGTCGGCATCCTCGTGCCGGTGCTGCCGGGCACGTCACTGGTCTGGGCGGCGATCCTCGTCTGGGCGCTGGTGACCCAGGCTGGGGCAGCGTGGGTCGTCCTGCTCGTCGCGACGTCGACGATCGGCATCGCCGCCGTCGTGAAGTACCTTGTGCCACACCGCCGGCTGCGCCACGCCGGCGTGCCCGGGTCCTCGATCATGCTCGGTGCAGCGCTGGGCGTCGTCGGCTTCTTCGCGATCCCCGTCATCGGGCTGCCCGTGGGTTTCGTGGGCGGCATCTACGCCGCGGAGCATCACCGGCAGCGGTCGGGGCGGGCGGCGTGGACCTCCACCATCACCGCGATGCGCGCGGTCGGCCTCGCGATCCTGATCGAGCTCGCCGGTGCAATGCTGGCAGCGGCAGCCTGGCTGGTGGCGGCGGTGGCGACATGAGCACGCGGGCGAGCTCGCAGGTGGGCGCGCGCACCAATGCCGCCGCCCGCTCCAGCATGCGCACCGGGCGAGCCTCCGCCCGGGCCAGGCTGTCCCGGCTGCGCGCGCGGTCCTGGCACGTCGGCCAGGCCTCGATCGCTGCCGCGGTCGCGTTCCTGCTCGCCCGTGAGCTGCTCGACCACCCCCGGCCGTTCCTGGCGCCGGTGGCCGCGATCGTCTGCCTCGGCATGTCCTACGGCCAGCGCCTGCGTCGGGTCGCCGAGGTCACGATCGGCGTCGCGGTCGGCGTCGGTGTAGCCGACCTGTTCGTGCAATGGGTGGGCACCGGAGTCTGGCAGGTCGTCGTGATCGTGGCGGCGTCGATGAGTATCGCGCTGCTGCTCGATGCCGGCCCCCTGCTGGTCACCCAAGCCGCCGTGCAGTCGGTCATCGTCGCGACGCTGCTACCGGATCCCGAGGCAGGCGTCGACCGCTGGCTCGACGCGCTCGTCGGTGGCTCGGTCGCGTTGGTGGCCGCAGCCGTCGTCCCCCGGGCTCCGCTGCGGCGGCCACGGGAGGAGGCCGCGCGGCTCGCGGACAACCTGGCGGTGCTGTTGCACGAGACGGCCGACCGGGCCGAGGACGGCGACGTCGACCGCGCCGAGGATGCGTTGCGGCGGGCCCGCGCCACAGAGTCGGTGATGGATGACCTGCGACTCGCAGCTCGCGAGGGCCTGTCCGTCGTCGCCTCGTCACCGCTGCGACGCGGCCACCGGCAGTCGGTCCGCCAGATGGCCGCGCTGGTCGAGCCACTCGACCATGCCATCCGCAACACCCGCGTGCTGGTACGGCGGGTCGTCGCGGCGGCACGCTACGAGGAGCCGGTGCCGGTCGCCTACGTCAACCTGGTCGACCACCTGGCCGATGCCGTCGAGCAGATCGCCGCGGAGCTCGCCGAGGGCCGGCTGGCCGTCCACGCGCAGGACCAGCTGGTCAGGGTGGGTGAGCGCACCGTCGAGCTGGCGTCTCCGCCGAGCCTGTCGGCCGCGGTCATCCTCGCTCAGATGCGCTCGCTCGTCGTCGACCTGCTGCAGATCACCGGCCTCGACGCCGACCAGGCCATGGACAAGGTCCCGCGCCGGGTCGACTACCGATGACTCACTACCGATGGCCGGGGCTGTCTCCTTTGTCGCCCTCGTTGGTGCCGGGCCGCGGCGCCCACGGAGTCTCCGCAGCCGGTCGGATCACCACCACCCGGTCACCAGGCTCGAGCTGGGTCACGGTCGGGTCGTAGTAGCGGTAGACCACCTTGTCCCGCACCACCGCGACCACCTGGTCGAGCAGCCGCTGTGGCTGCTTGCCCGCCTCGCGTGGGAGCAGCGGTCGTTCAGCCACTTCGAGGCCGTGTCCGTAGGCCAGCAGGTCCTCCATCACCTCGCCCAGACTCGGACTTACCGCCGACAGTCCGAGCAACCGCCCGACCGCCTCCGACGAGGTGATCACCGAGTCGGCGCCGCTCTGCCGCAACAGCGGAACGTTCTGCTGCTCGCGGACCGCGACCACGACGTAGGCGTCGGAGTTCTGCTGGCGCACGGTGAGCGTGGCGAGCACCGCCGCATCGTCGCGGTCGATGGTGATGATGGCCTGCCGGGCTCTTGCCACCTCCGCACGACGCAGGATGTCGCGCCGGGTGCCATCGCCGGCGATCGCCGTCAACCCGTCCTCGTGCGCGTTGTTGACCGCGTGCGGGTCCGGATCGACGACGGCGATCTTGCCTCTCTCGACGCCGTTGCTCAGCAGCGTCGTCACAGCCGCCCGGCCCTTGGTGCCGTAGCCGACGACCACGGTGTGGTCCTTCATCTGCCTCCTCCATCGGGCGACGCGGATGATCTCACGACCCTGCGAGGCCAGCACTTCGAGCGTGGTGCCGACCAGCACGACCAGGAACGCGATGCGCAGCGGCGTCACCACGAACGCGTTGATCAGCCTGGCCGAAGGCGTGACCGGGGTGATGTCGCCGTACCCCGTCGTCGTCAGCGTGACGGTCGCGTAGTACAGCGCGTCGATCAAGCCGACGCCGTCATTGTTGACTGCGTCGCGATAGTCCTCCCGGTCCAGATAGACCAGCAGCACCATGCTTACCAGCAGACCGAGGGCGATCAGGAACCGGCGTCCCAGCGCCCACCACGGCGAGATGTCACTCGGGGGCAGCCGCACCAGACCGGTGGCACCACCCCCCCGGGCCCTGCGGCGCCGCCTGGTCTGCTCACTCACGCCCATGACAATAGAGCCCCCGACCGCACGCAGCGCACATGAGAGGACTCTCATGGCCGTGTCATGCTTGGCTCGCCTGCCGTAGGGAGACTGCACACCATGCTGGGTCCACTCAAGGTCGCGCTCGCCACGATCGCCGTCGCCGGCATCGGCGGGCTGCTCGCCGGACTCGCGTTCGGCACCGACGTCCCCGAGCCGGAGATCGGCGAGCCCATCGTGCTCACACCGGCGGCCACCACCCCTGCTCGCTCGTCGCCGTCCGGCACGCCCTCGGCTGCTGGCACGGGTACGCCGGGGCGGTCGCCGGGAGCGCCCAGCAGTGCGGACGACGACGACCACCGCGACGACGACCACGGTGATGACGGCGATGACGATGACGGTGGCAAGGACGACGACGGCCGGATCGAGGAGATCGAGCGCAGTCCGCATCCGTGGGACGACGACCGGGACGCGGACGACCGGAACGACGACCGCGACGACCGGGACGACCGGGACGACCGGGACGACGACGCGGACGATGGCTGAACGACCCGAGAGCCACGCACCTGCACTGCGTCAGCGACTGCAAGAGCAGACCCGATCGGTCCGCACCCGCATCACCGCCTGGGTGATCCTGCTGACCGGGCTCGCCCTGCTCGGTGTCGGCTTCAGCGTCTACCTGCTGGAGAGCAACCGGGTCGACGAGCGGATCACCGAAAGCATCAACCAGGAGATGCGCGAGTTCGAGGCGCTGCGGACCGCGGGCATCGACCCCGAGACCGGCGAGCCCTTCCGGACCGCCCGAGCGCTCATCGAGACCGCGCTGGAGCGTAATGCGCCCGAGAGCCACGAGATCCTGCTCGGGGTCTTCCCCCGCGGCGAGGCGCAGACGACCCGGGAGCTGGAGGCGCTGGACGGCACCGACCGGGCAGCGATCCTCGACGCCATCGACCGACAGCTTCCGCAGGGTGGGTTCGACCGCGTGCGGACGAGCCTCGGCGAGCTGGTCTTCGCGGTGAAGCCGGTGCGGTCCGGCAGTCAGCAGGCCGGCTACGTCATCGGGTACTTCCACGACCTCGAGCATGCCGACGTGCTGGAGACCATGCGCACGTACTCAGTCGTGGCTGCGCTCGCGTTGCTGCTAGTGGCCCTGGGCGCCTGGTTCACGGCCGGGCGCCTGCTCAGCCCGGTGCGCCATCTGCGTAACGCGGCCCGCGAGATCAACGACACCGACCTGTCGCGACGCATCGACGTCGATGGCAACGACGACCTGTCGGACCTGGCGCACACGTTCAACTCCATGCTCGACCGGCTCGAGCAGTCCTTCTCACTGCAGCGCGGCTTTCTCGACGATGCCGGCCACGAGCTGCGGACACCGATCACGATCGTGCGCGGGCATCTGGAGGTCGCCGACACCGGCAACGTCGCCGACATGGAGGCGACCCGGAGCCTGGTGCTCGACGAGCTCGACCGGATGGGCCGCCTCGTCGACGACCTGATCGTGCTGGCCAAGTCCGGACAGCCCGACTTCGTGCGGACCACGGATGTGGACGCAGCCGCGCTGACCGACCACGTGCTGGCGAAGGTGCGGGCGCTCGGCGATCGCGCCTGGATCCTCGACTCGCGTGCCGACGCCATCGCCGACGCGGACCCGCAGCGGGTCACCCAGGCGCTGGTGCAACTGGCGAAGAACGCGGTCCAGCACACCCACCCGGGCGCTGAGATCGCGATCGGCTCGGCCGTGCGCGACGGTGGCGTCGAGTGGTGGGTGCGCGACGCCGGCCCCGGCGTACAGCGCGCGGACGCCGAACGGGTCTTCGAGCGCTTCCAGCGCGGCCATCAGGCACGTGGCCATGACGGCTCCGGGCTGGGGCTGTCGATCGTCCGGGCCATCGCGGTCGCACACGGTGGTGAGGTGCACCTGCGCTCCGACCCCGGCCACGGGGCGGTCTTCACCCTGGTCGTCCCGCTCGCCCACCCGCACCACCCGGAGCCCTCATGAACCGAATCCTGATCGCCGAGGACGAACGGCGCATCGCCTCCTTCATCGAGAAGGGGCTCAAGGCGCACGGCTTCACCCCTACCGTGGTCGACGACGGTGCCGCCGCTCTCGGGCACGCCCTGTCCGGCGACTTCGACCTGGTGGTCCTTGATATCGGGCTGCCCCGCATGGACGGCTTCACGGTGCTGCGGCGGCTCCGGGAGGCGAAGGGAGCCATCCCGGTGATCATTCTCACCGCACGTGGGTCGGTCAGCGACACGGTCGCCGGGCTCGAAGGCGGTGCCGACGACTACATGCCCAAACCGTTCCGCTTCGACGAGCTGATGGCCCGCATCCGGCTCCGGCTGCGCACGGAGCGGTCCCCTGAAATGACGATGCTGCAGCAGGGCACCCTGACGCTGGACCTGCGTACGCGCCGCGCGTCGGTCGAGGGGCGCACGGTCGACCTGTCGGCCCGGGAGTTCGCCCTGGCCGAGGTCTTCCTGCGCAACCCTGGCCAGGTGCTCTCGCGCGGGCAGCTGCTCTCCCACGTGTGGGGCTACGACTTCGACCCCGAGAGCAACGTCGTCGACGTCTATGTCCGCTACCTGCGCAAGAAGCTCGGCCAGGCCCGGATCGAGACCGTGCGGGGCATGGGCTACCGACTCGCCACGTGAGGCCGTGGTGGTCAGATCCTGGGCCGGAAGCCGGCGAGCTTGGGCCGGGGCAACGCGTCCACGAGCGGCTCGAGCAAGCCGGCCAGCTCCCGCGGTGTCGGTCGCGCGTCCGCGGACGGATCCAGGCACGCCAGGATCGGCTTGCTCACCACGTCGGGCACCCGCCTGGGCAGCTCCGCGGGCTGTGCGACGAGCTGCGGCCAGCGCTGTTGCGGCGGCGCGGCTTCGTCCTGCACGCCCTCGGCGAACGGGCGACAGCCGGTGAGCGCCTCGAACATCGTGGCGCCCAGCCCCCAGATGTCGGCAGCGAAGCCCGGAGGCCCGGTGTGCGCCGGGTCCGCCTGCTCCGGAGCGAGGTAGGCGTCGGTGCCGACGACGTGGTCGAGCTCGGCGGCGTCCGTCGCGGACCGCGCGATGCTGAGGTCGATCAGCCGGGGCGGTGCGCCCATGATGATGTTGGCGGGCTTGATGTCGAGGTGCACGACGCCACAGCCGCGCAGGTAGTGCAACGCAGAGCACATCTCCAGCCCCAGCGGCAGCAGCTGCTCCATCGGCAGCTTGCCGTGTCGGCGCAGCAGGGTGGAGAGCCGCGGCCCGTCCAGGCTCTCCAACGCCAGGTAGGGCCTGGCGCCCTCGGTCCGCGCGTGGAAGCCGCGCACGACCACCGGGTGGTTGAGCCGGCCGACCATCTCGACCTCGCGGCGGAGGCCACGTAAAGTCCCCGAGTCCTCGACCAGGTTCGGCCGCACGATCTTGACCACGACCGGCGCGAACAGCCGCTCGTCGAACGCGCGAAACGCCTCGTACGCGTTGCCGCCACCGAGCTTCTCGATCGCCGTGCAGCCGGGGACGACCTCGTCCCCGGCTGCCAGCTGCCAGCTTTCGTCGCGCATCTGCGTCATCGGGTGTCGTTGCGCGAACGGTCGTTGGTGAGGTTGCGGCTGAAGTCGCGGGTGCGGTCGCCGCCGTCGCGGGTCATGTCCTTGGTCCGGTCGTCGCGGCTGTGGTCGCGGTTGCGGCTCGCCCGGGAGACGACGCTGTTGGTGCCGTCCCGGCTGTTGCCGGTGCCGCTGTGTCCGGTCTTGGTGTTGGTGTTGGTGTTGGCGGTGCCGTCGTCCCCGTCGTCGTCCCCGTCGTCGTCGCCGGCGAGCACGATCTCGTTGGACGTGTCGTCGCGATGGGCCAGGTAGTCGTTGGGTGCGGCGACGGCGGCCGCGCCGGCTCCCACCAGCCCGAGGCCGAAGACCGTGGCCACACCGGTCACGACGGATCTGTACGCGGTCCTGCTGATGTCCATGGCTGCTCCTCGGCGTTTCCGCCTGTCCGGGAGCCGCTCTGGTCGTCGGCTCCGATACCCACAGGCTGGCGCGCGCTGCTGAGACCCGGGTGAGGGCACCATGAGAGCGCTCTCACGCACCGTCCTTGCGGCGATGTTGCACCATGGGCGGGTGAGCGATGACAAGCCGCGTCGCCCGGTGATGCCGGGAGACGCCGCCTTCGACGCGATGCGAGGTGGTGACGATCCCGGTCAACGAGCGGAGGCGGCCCACCGCACCGCCGCGTTGATGGTGCGGGGCGCCCGGTCCAGTGGTGACGCCGAGATCGCGGGCCGCATCGTGCGGCTCGCCGAGGAGCACGGGCTGGACACGGTGGCGGACCTGTGGGCCGACTCCCCCGCGGACTCATTGCCGGGTGCACTCTGGCGGCTGTACCTGGTGCGTTCGTGGGTGCACCACGACCCGCAGGGCGCGGCACGGGAGTACGCCGCCGGGCGCCGGCACACGCCGGTTGCCGAGGTCGTCGCCGGAGTCGTCGATCCGCCGGGGGCCGACGAGGTGCGTCAGCTCACCGACACCGTCCTGCGCGGCGTCGCCACCGGAGACCTGGCCATGACCCTGGACCGCGCTGCGGCCTTCTGCCGGGTGGTGTCCGCGGGCCGGGCGGAGCTGGCCGATGCCTCGGCCGACCAGGCGGCGCGGCTGGTGACGCTGGCCGAGCAGCTGGAGTCGGCGGCGCGCTCGGAGCGCGGCGGGCAGCTGATCTGAGGCGATTGTCGTTCTCGACTTGCCGTGGCCGCTGACACGGTTAGGCTGGTACCTGCGTCGGGCCGCGGTAGCCCCGGGTCCCAATATAAGCCGCTACGAGCGGCCACGCGCCGTGAGGCGCTTCCCGGCCCGACGCGTCACTCACGGCTTGAACACCACCTTCACCGCCCCGTCGGCCTTCTCCTGGAACATCTTGTAGGCGTCCGGCGCCTCACTCAGCGGCACCCGGTGGGTGGCGAAGTCGTCGACCCCGAGCGGGTCCGCCTCGTCGGTCAGCAACGGCATGATGTCGTCGACCCACCGCTTGACGTTGGCCTGGCCCATCCGAAGCTGCAGCTGCTTGTCGAACATCGTCAGCATCGGCATCGGGTCGGCCGCGCCGCCGTACACGCCGATGGCCGAGATCGTGCCGCCACGGCGGACGACGTCGACAGCGGCGTGCAGGGCCGCGAGGCGGTCCACCCCTGCCTTCTGCATCATCGCTGCACCGAGCGCGTCCGGGAGCATGCCGGTGAGCTGGTGCGCGGCCTTGGCGACAGGAGAACCGTGTGCCTCCATGCCGACCGCATCGATCACCGAGTCGGGTCCACGGCCGTCGGTGAGGCCACGGATCGTGTCCGCGATGTCCTCGTGCTCGCGCAGGTCGAGCACCTCGACTCCGCGCTGCCGGGCACGCTCGATCCGCTCCGGCACCAGGTCGACGCCAATCACGCGTCGGCCGCGGTGCAGCGCGATCCGCGCGGACATGTCACCGATCGGCCCGAGCCCGAGCACCGCCAGGGTCCCGCCCTCCGGCACGTCGGCGTACTCGACCGCCTGCCAGGCGGTGGTCAGCACGTCGGAGAGATAGAGGAACCGGTCGTCCGGCGGCCCGTCGGGCACCTTGATCGGGTTGTAGCCGGCGTGCGGCACCCGTAGGTACTCGGCCTGACCACCTGGCACCGCGCCGTACAGCTTGCTGTAGCCGAACAGCGCCGCGCCCGTGCCATGCTCACGCACCTGCGTGGTCTCACACTGGGTCTGCAACCCCTGGTCGCACATGAAGCAGCTGCCGCAGGCGATCTGGAACGGGATCACCACCCGGTCACCGACCGCGAGGTCTCCGGCCTGGCTGCCCACTTCTTCGACGACGCCCATCGGCTCGTGGCCGAGCACGTCGCCCGGCGTCATGAACGGCCCGAGCACCTCGTACAGGTGCAGGTCGGAACCACACAGGCCGCTCGTGGTGATGCGGACGATGGCGTCGGTCGGCTGCTCAATCACCGGGTCCCTGACGTCGTCCACGCGCACGTCACGCTTTCCGTGCCAGGTGACTGCCTTCATGACTCTCCCTCGGGTTGCAGTACGTTTCGCCTGAACCACGTACCCGACCTCGGCCAAACGATTCACTCCCGGGTACGGCGGGGCGCCGGCGTCGGGCCCCCTACGGCGCGCGGACTCAGCGCAGTCGGCCGCGCACGTGCCGGCGTCCGGCGATCGCGATGAGCCCGACGAGCACCATCCCGGCAGCGCCGAACAGGATCAGCGCGCGCCCGATGCTTGCCGCCTCTGCCAGCAGCCCGGCCATGCCCACCGCAGCGCCCTGGGCGATCTGCATCACCGCGTTGCCCAGCCCGAAGACCCGTCCGCGGGCCTCCCGGGGGACGACTGCGGCGACCTCGGACTGGATGGCGTTGAGGTAGGCGAGGGTGGCGCCGCTGACCGTCAGGACCATGATGACCACCAGCGCGGACTCGGCGAGCTCACCGGCCACGCCGGCCAATGCCACCGTCAGCCCAGCCGTGGCGGCGAGCGGGTAGACCAGCCGCCGCTGGATCGTGAAGCTCAGCTTGCCGGCGATGGCGAACCCGATGACGTTGCCGATCGGCGCGGTGGCCATCAGCAGACCGGCCAACTGGGTCCCGCCGCCGAGCTGGTCGGCGAACGGGACCGCCAGGCCCTCGGCGATCACGATCAGCCCGGGCCCGAGTGCGAGCAGCAGGAACAGATGCGGCATCCCGGGGGTCTCGCGCACGAACCGGACGCCCTCCAGCGCCCCGCTCCACAGCCGGGGCGCGGGGTGGTCCGGACCCCACGGCAAGGCGCGGTGGCGCACGAAGATCATGATCAGCAGCGCCGACATGGCGTATGTCGCGGAGTCGATGACCAGCGCTACCTGCGGGCTGGTCGCGGCGACCACGGCCGCGCCCACGATGAAGCCGCCGACCTGCAGCGCCTGCCGGGTAGAGGCGACGAGCGCGTTGCCCACGGGAAAGCGGTCGTCGGGCAAGACGTCCGACAGCACGGCCAGCCGTGCGGCGCCGAAGGGTATCTGCAGCATCTCGAGCGTGAAGACCACCGCGAGCAGTGGCGCCAGTGGTATCCCGGGGACCACCAGCACCACCACCAGCAGTGCGCGGACCACGTCCGTGCTCACCAGCAGACGCTTGCGTGGCAGCCGGTCGGCGAACGTCGAGAGCCAGGGCGCCAGGAGGTAGGGCGCGAAGCTCACCACGAACGTCAGCGCCGTCAGTCCCACGGACTGGGTGCGGCCGTAGACGAGCACGGCGACCGCGAGCCGGGACAGGTAGGTGCCGGTCATGGTGAGCACGTCGGCGACGTACATGCCGCTGAACTCGGGGTCGCGGAACAGGTCGCGATAGCGCACGCGCGCGTTCATCCCACCTGCAGCCACGGATGGTAAGAATGCATCCTCCCCCAGGACATTTCCAGCCCGCCCCCTGCGCGTCCGTGCGGGTGCTGACCCTCCGCAGTCTTGACCTTACAGCGAGCGCGCGCTGCCCAGCGGGAATGCGCGGACGGGCGCGAAGTTTTGCTTGAAGTGAGGGCTCGATCACCGCGAACTTGCCCGCCGTACACCGTCGGTGTGAGGCTGACCGCATGATCGTGGCATTCAGCATCAGTCCGGCCGGCGGCGACGAGTCCGGCGGTGTCGGCGAGGCCGTCGCGGACGCGGTCCGCGTGGTGCGCGAGTCCGGCCTGCCCTGTGAGACCAACGCGATGTTCACCAACATCGAAGGTGAGTGGGACGAGGTGATGGCCGTGCTCAAGCGCGCAGTCGACGTCGTTGCCGCGCGGTCTCCACGGGTGAGCCTGGTGGTCAAGGCCGACATCCGGCCTGGGCACACCGATCAGCTGCGGGGGAAGGTCGAGCGCATCGAGCAGCACCTGTCCGCCGGGGGCTGACGTCGCCCGATGACCGAGCTGCACGACCTGACCGCGCTGGAGCAGGCTGCGGCGCTGCGGCGTGCTGAGCTCACCTCCACCGAGCTGGTCGAGCACTACCTCGACCGCATCAGGCGCCTGTCCGACGACCTGGGTGCCTTCGTCACCGTCACCGCCGAGCAGGCCCTGGCCGCGGCCGCACGGCTCGACCGCGCCGGGGCGGTCGGTCGGGACGGCCCGCCGCTACGCGGGGTGCCGGTCGCCATCAAGGACCTCACCGCCACGGCCGGTGTGCGCACGACCTTCGGCGCCGCCGCGATGCGCGACTTCGTGCCCGACGTCAGCGACGAGGTGGTGCTGCGGCTCGAGCGCGCCGGACTGGTCAGCCTCGGCAAGACCAACACGCCCGAGTTCGGCAGCCCCTGCTACACCGAACCCGAGGTCGCACCGCCGGCCCGCACACCGTGGGACCTGCGCCGCGGCGCAGGTGGGTCGAGCGGCGGAGCGGCGGCGGCCGTGGCCGCCGGACTGGTTCCGTGGGCGCACGGTTCGGACGGTGGTGGCTCGATCCGCATCCCTGCCAGCAGCTGCGGGCTGGTGGGCCTGAAGCCGTCGCGCGGACGGGTCAGCTCAGCACCAATGTTCGGTGACCCGGTCGGCCTGGGCACCCACGGCACGATCGCCCGCACGGTCCGCGACGCTGCCGCGCTGCTCGACCTGATGAGCGGCCCCGCGGTCGGCGAGCCGAGCTGGGCACCGGCTCTGCCGAACGGCGAGACCTACCTGCACTGGTGTGATCGGCCACCGGGGCGCCTGCGGGTCGCCCGCTTCAGCGAGCCGGTGATCGCCGACACCGCGGTGCATCCGGACTGCCTCGAGGCCTACGAGCAGGCGTCGGCCCTGCTCACTGACCTCGGGCACGACGTGGAGGACGTCGCGAGCCCGTTGCCGGCGGGCTCCGTGGAGGTCTTCGAGACCTGCTGGGCCGTGCTCACGGCGCTGCTGCCCCCCGAGGTGGCGGAGAGCGCCGATCTGCGGCCGCTGACCCGGTGGCTGGCAGAGCGCGGGCGCCGGGTCTCCGCCCCGGAGTTCGGCCTCGCCGTCGGCGAGCTGCGCCGGCTCGGTGCGCATGCGGTGCGTGCGCTGGCGCCGTACGACGCCGTGCTCACCCCGACGCTGGCCGCGCCGCCGGCACCGGTGGGGTCGCTGCGCGACGACGCCCGCCCCGACCGGGATTTCGAGAACCAGAAGCGCTTCACGCCCTACACCTCGGCGTGGAACGTCACCGGTATGCCCGCGGTGTCGCTGCCACTGCACTGGAGCGACGGCCTGCCGATCGGGGTGATGCTGGCGGGCCGGCCCGCGCAGGAGCACCTGCTCGTGGCGCTCGCGGCCCAGGTCGAGGATGCGGCACCGTGGCGCGATCGGCGCCCGCCCTGCTGGTGACCGGTGCGGCCCTCGCGGTGCCGCGTCCGACTCCGCTAGCCCCGCAACCGGTGCACGCTGACGGCGTATCCCCCGCACTCGTACGGCTCGCGGTCCCAGGTGGCGAACCGACTCTCCAGCTCCAGGCCGGCGTCGGCGCACCAGCCGTCGTACCCGGCCAGGTCGACCGGCGCATCCGGCAGCGGCAGGTGCGCCGCGTCGAGGCCGAAGCCCGCGACCAGCAGGCCGCCGGGACGCAGTACGGCGGCCAGCCGGGACACGACGCCGGGCTCGGTGCCGGCGGCGAGGAGGGGGATCACGTTGCCGGCGGCGACGACGAGGTCGAACGGCTGCGAGGCGCCGAGGCAGGCCGGGTCAAGATCGGCGAGGTCTGCCTCCACCCAGGTCAGCTCGGGTGCGCGCCGCCGCGCCACGGACAGCATCGAGGCGTCGGAGTCCACCCCCGTGCACACGTGGCCGCGGCGGGCGAGCTCGATGGCGACCCGCCCCGTGCCGCACCCCGCGTCGACGATCCGGGCCGGTCCATCGACCAGGGCAGCACATAGCGCGTCGCACAGGGACGCCTCACCATGGACGTCGGCACCGGAAGCGGCCAGCTCGTCGAAGCGTGCAGCGTAGTGATCGCCGTCGCCGCGGCCGGACAGCTCTGTCCATCGACTCATCGACGCACCATCTCACGCTGCCGCTCGCCGGACCGCGCCTCAGCCGAGAATGCTGACTCCGCCCGGGCCGACCAGCAGGCCGACGACGATCAGCAGGATCCCCCACAGGATCTGGCCACGCACCAGCCCGACGACGCCGGCTATCACCAGCACCACAGCAATGAGCCACAGCAGCGTCGCCATGCTCGCTCCTCGGTTGGTCTGCTCGGCCTTCCCGGCCAGGGAGGCGGCTGGTGCCTCCGGGCTTATTCTGCCCACCGTGGTCGTTACGGACCGCAGGGGGGACGGAGTCGGGTGGTCAGGCCGGCTGCGCGTCGAGCCGCCGCCCCGTACGCCGTTCGAGCCCGAACGAGACCGCGGCCACGACCAGGCCCGCGGCGGCCAGCACCACTCCGACCCGGGCCGGCCAGGCGTACCCGTAGCCGGCCGCCAGCACCACACCTCCGAGCCACGCACCTGCGGCGTTGGCGAGATTGAGGGTCGAGTGGTTGAGCGCCCCGGCGAGTGCCTGGCCCCGGTGGGAGACATCCAGCAGCCGGGTCTGCAGGGCCGGCACGATCAGCGAACCGACCGATCCGAGCAGGAACATGGCGAGCACCGCGGTGATCTTGTTCTGCGCCAGCCAGCCGAAGCCGGCCAGCACCACCATCGCGTAGACCAGCCCGCCGACGAGAGCACGCTTGAGCGCTGCGTCTGCCAGCCGCCCACCGACCATCATGCCCAGCGTCATCCCCACGCCGTACACGGCGAGCAGCAGGGGTACCGCCCTCTCGCCGAAGCCCGCCAGCGTCGTCAGCGTCGGCGTGATGTAGGTGTACGCAGCGAACATGCCGCCGAACCCGACCGCCCCGATGAGCAGCGCGAGCCACACCTGCAGCCGGCGAAGCGCCGTCAGCTCACCGCTGACGCTGGCGTCCGGATGCGCGGGGTCGCGCGGGACCCACACCGCGACCGCCGCGAAGGTCAGCACACCGATGACCGCGACCATGCCGTACGGCCAGCGCCACCCCAGGTGCTGCCCGAGGAGAGTCCCCGCCGGTACACCCACGATGTTGGCGACCGTCAGACCGGTCAGCATCATCGAGACCGCCCATCCACGGCGGTTCGGCGCGACCATCGACGCAGCCACCACGGCACCGATGCCGAAGAACGCGCCGTGCGGCAGGCCGCTGAGGAACCGCGCCACCAGCAGCCAGCCGTAGTCCGGGGCGAGTGCCGAGGCGAGATTGCCGGCGGTGAACGCGGCCATCAGCCACAGCAGTTGCCGCTGCCGCGACAATCGGGCGCCCAGGACGGCGAGCAGTGGCGCGCCCACCACCACACCGAGCGCGTACGCCGAGATGACGTGGCCGGCAACGGGGATCGAGACCTCGACGCCCTCGGCGATGTCGGGCAGCAGACCCATCGAGACGAACTCGGTGGTGCCGATGGCGAAGCCACCGAACGCCAGGGCGAGCAGGGCAAGGGTGGTGTGCCGGGCGGGTGGGACAGCGGCTGGACGGTGGCGACGGGTCTGGTCGTCGAGGCAGGGTGCGTCCGTCACCCGCCCATGGTCGCACCGCGGGGACCGCGCACCCACCTGTTCTCAGGGTGGCGGTGCACACACCAGCCGCGCGATTCGACGACAACAGCGTCAGATGCGGCGAGCCTGCTGCGGACGAGGCAGTCGAGCGAGTGCCTTGTCCACGATCACCTCGATCGGGTCGACGATGTCGAGCACGAAGCCCTGCTCGTCGTCGCCCAGCGGCTCCAGGGTGTCGAGCTGCGACTCGAGCATGGTCGGGGCCATGAAGTGCTCGCGCACGGCCATCCGCTGCAGCATCAGTCCCTTGTCACCGTGCAGGTGCAGGAACCACGTCGCCGGCAGTCCCTCCCGCAGCACGTCGCGGTAGCTGCGTTTGAGGGCCGAGCAGGTGAGGACCGTGGATCGTCCGGCCTGGTCATGCTCGCGCGTCCAGGCCGCGAGGTCGCGCAACCACGGCCAGCGATCCTCGTCGACCAGCGGCGTTCCTGTCGACATCTTGTCGACGTTGGCCTGTGGGTGGTACTCGTCGCCCTCGGCGAAGCTGACGCCCAGGCGTTGGGCGAGGGGACGTCCGATCGCGGACTTGCCCGACCCGGCCACCCCCATCACGACCAGGTGCAGGGGGCTGCCTACTTCGCTCATCTAGAACACATACCAGAGCAGGATGCTGATCGCGAACGCCGTCGTGCCCAGCGTCGTCTCCATCACCGTCCAGGTCTTCAGCGTGGTCTTCTCGTCCATGTCGAAGAACCGGCTCACCAGCCAGAAGCCGGAGTCGTTGACGTGGGACAGCACCGTTGCGCCGCCCGCGATGGCGATCACCAGGGCGATCAGCTCGATCTGGCCCAGCCCGCTCGTCGCCTCGACGGCCGGGGCGATGATCCCCGATGTCGTGACCAGCGCCACGGTCGCCGAGCCCTGCGCCACCCGCAGGCCGGCAGAGATCACGAAGGCGGCGATGATCAACGGCAGTCCGAGGGCGTCCAAGGAGTTGGCGAGTGCGTCACCGATGCCGCTGAGCTCGAGCACGCCACCGAACATGCCGCCGGCACCGGTGATCAGGATGATCGCGCAGATCGGGCCGAGGGCGTCGTTCAGCAGCCCTTCGACGTCGGCCCGCGAGCGACCCCGCGTGCCCAGCACCCAGATCGCGACCAGCACGGTGATCATCAAGGCGATGTAGGTCTGCCCGACGAGGGTGAAGGCAGCGACCCAGACGGCGTCCTCGTCGATGGTTCCTGCCGTCGCCAGCGTCGAGGTCACCGTGTTCAGGGTGATCAGCACCAGCGGGAGCAGCAGCAGGCCCAGAACTGTGCCGAAGGCCGGCCCCGGGTGGTCGCCGTGTGCGGCCTCCTTGGGGGGCGCCACGCCGCCGGTCAGGTACGCCGGTACGGCCACGTCGACGCGGGGCGCGATCCAGCGGGAGAAGAGGTAGACGCCGATGTACCAGGAGACCGCCGCCACGGGGAGGCCCACGAGGAGCGTGTAGCCGATGTCCGCGCCGAGGAACTGGGCGGCCGCGACCGGACCGGGGTGTGGCGGCACGATCGCGTGCATGGCCGCGAAGGCACCCGCCGCGGGCAGTGCGTAGAACAGCAGCGAGCCGCCGAACCGGCGCGCGACGGTCATGATGATCGGCAGGAAGACGACCAGGCCGGCGTCGAAGAAGATCGGAAAGCCAAAGATCAGCGACGCCACACCCAACGCCAGCGGCGCCCGCTTCTCACCGAACCGCGCGATCATCGTGTCGGCGAGTGTCTGCGCACCACCTGACACCTCCAGCAGCCGCCCGAGCATGACACCGAACGCGACGAGCAGGGCGACCGATGCGAGCGTGTCGGCGAAGCCGAAGAACAAGACGTCTGGCACCTCCTCCAGCGGCACCTGCACGGCGATCGCGGTGATCACGCTGACCAGTACCAGCGCGATGAACGCATGCAGCTTGACCGCGATGATCAGCACCAGCAGCAGTGCCACGGCAGCGGCTGCGATCAGCAGCATGATGGTGGTGGAGTAGGCAGGACTCATCGGTTCCATGTCTTGCACTCTGGACGACTGTCGGATGCGCGACAAGAGGGCGCGCCACAGTGTCGGTCGATATCGCCGCCGGGTTTCCTTGGCAGACCGACCGTGCCCGGCAAGGATGTCCCCGTGCCCAGACATCCAGGAGCCCGCCCATGACCGAGCCGACGTCCGCCTCCCCGCATCCGCAGGCACCCATGTACGTGCCGCGCTTCCTCTTGCGCCAGCAGATCACGATGATGGTCAACCGGTACGAGCTGTACGCCGCCGACGCTGACGGCACGCCGGGCCCCTTGCTCGCGCTGGCGCAGCAGAAGCGGATGGCGTTCAAGGAGCAGGTCACCTTCTACGCCGACGCCGCCAGGACCGAGCCGGTCTTCTCCTTCACCGCGCGCAAGCGCATCGACCTCGGCTCCGGCTACGACGTGCACGACGCGGCCGGCAACCCGTTGGGCAGCTTCGCCAAGGAGTTCGGAGCCAGCCTCCTGCGCTCGACATGGCGGCTGTCCGGACCTGACCTGCAGGCACGGAGTCAGGAACGCAACCACACCATCGCGATCCTGCGCCGGCTGTGGGACTTCGTCCCGGTGCTCGGTGAGGTCTGGGTCCCGTTCGTGTTCCACTTCGACTTCGTCGACACCG
>DASSKO010000026.1:0-33210 GCA_035690425.1 Nocardioidaceae bacterium | reverse complement strand
CGCCATAGGCTGACACCACGCACGCCGTTCTCCTGCTCATAGTTTCTGTTCCTTGACAGCTCAGAAACCTAGTCAGGGAACGGCGTGCGCCACTCAGGGCATGCGGAAACCGCCCACAGATATGTCAGAAGAGCCCAAATTCGGCTGGGGAGCTTCCCATTTCGCGTGGGTAGTCCCGCCGCCGCCTGACGGGTACGCCGGACAACCATCGCCGATGTCCCACCCCACCGAGACGGCAATGCTCTACCCCCACCCGGCGGCGTCTCGGCGTGACCGGTTCCACAGCGGCACGAGTGGCGGAAGCCGGCCGCTGTCCCGCATGATAGATACATCATGTATACATCTGGCCCCGTCGCGAACCCTGACCGCTCCGGACCTCCCCAGCCGTCGGCGACCCAGCGGGTCTACGACCACGTCAAGACCCGGATCCTCGCCGCGACCTACGCCGGTGGCGACCTGTTGACCGAGGGCCGGCTCGGCGACCTCACCGGAGTCTCGCGTACGCCGGTTCGCGAGGCGCTGTTGCGGCTGGAGGCCGAGGGCCTGGTCCGGCTGTATCCGAAGAAGGGCGCGCTGGTCGTGCCGGTCACGGCCGAGGAGGCCGCAGACATCGTCGAGGCGCGGACGCTGGTCGAGACCTGGTCCGCGCCGCGCGCCTGGGCCGCCCGGAAGGGCCTCGCCGACGATCTCGCACCTCTCGTCGACGCCATGCGCGGACATCGCGACCGTGCCGACGTGGTCGCCTTCAGTGAGGCAGACCGCAGCTTCCACGAGCAGATCGTGGCCGCCGCCGGCAACGCCGTGCTGACCCGTCTCTACCGCGGCCTCCGGGAGCGCCAGCTGTGCATCAACGTCGCGGTGATCCGGGTCTCGGCGGAGCGGATGGACGCGGCCATCGCCGACCACGCCGACCTCGTGGCGCTGCTGCGCGGGGACGACGAGCAGGCCTTCCTCGACCTCACCGAGTCGCACCTGCGGCGCGCCGTGTCCCAGCTCGAGAGCGCCGGGGCGTCCGCACGGTGACAGCGTCCGTCGGCGGCCGCAGAGCATGGCTGGTCTGGGCTGCCGCCCTCTCGGTCTACCTGCTCGCCGTCTTCCACCGCACCTCGCTCGGCGTGGCCGGGATCATCGCCGCCGACCGCTTCGGGATCACCGCGGCACAGCTGTCGACGTTCGTCGTCGTGCAGCTCTTCGTGTACGCCGGGATGCAGGTCCCGGTCGGCGTGCTGCTGGACCGGTTCGGCTCACGCCGCTTGCTGCTGGCCGGATTGCTGCTTCTGACGGTGGCGCAGGCGACCTTCGCCGTTGCCACGACGTACTCGCTCGGCCTGCTGGCAAGGGTCTTCGTCGGCATGGGCGACGCGATGGTCTTCATCAGCGTGCTGCGCATCGTGTCGCTGTGGTTCCCTCCGATGCGTAGCCCCGTGGTGACGCAGCTGACCGGCGTGGTCGGCCAGATCGGTGCGATCCTCGCCGCGGTGCCGCTGTCGGTCGCATTGCGCACCTTCGGCTGGCAGCCCAGCTATCTGGCGGCTGCGGCGGTCGGTCTGGTGCTGGCCGTCGTGCTGCTCGTCGTCGTACGCGACGCCCCTGCCGGCCTGGCCCCGCCGCCGCAGCCGCTGCAGCCCCGCCGGGTCGCTCGCGAGCTGCGGATGGCGTGGAGCGAGCCGGGCACGAGGCTCGGGCTGTGGACGCATTTCACCACCCAGTTCAGCGCCAACGTGACCGTGCTGTTGTGGGGCTACCCCTTCCTCGTCACCGTGCACCATCTGTCGCCGGGGCGTGCCGGACTGGTGCTGTCGATGGTGACGCTGTCCGCGATCGTGTGCGGGCCGTTGCTCGGACGGGCGGTGGCGCACCGGCCGTTCCAGCGCTCCACCATGGTGCTCGGCATCGTCGGGCTGATCGTGACCATGTGGACGATCGTGCTGCTGTGGCCCGGCCCGGCGCCCCTCGGTCTGCTGATCGCGCTTGGCCTGGTCGTGGGCATCGGCGGGCCCGGGTCGATGGTGGGCTTCGACCTCGCGCGCACCTTCAACCCCGCACACCGTCTCGGCAGTGCCACGGGCATGGTCAATGCCGGCGGCTTCTTCGCGGCCCTGGTGATGGTGCTGGCCATCGGCGTCGTGCTCGACCTGTTGACCCCGGCCGGCGCGTCGGGGTACGCCGGAGCGGACTTCCGGTGGGCGATGTCGCTGCAGTACCTGTTCTGGGTGCTGGGCGGTGTGCAGATCTGGCGATACCGGCTGCGAACCCGCCGGGACCTGCTGGCGCGCGACCCGCAGACCTACGAGGCGATGCGGGCCGGCCAGCTGACCGCAGCGGCCTAGCGCTCGGACCGCCCGGGGCCGGACTACAGGTCGAGGGTGCTGCCGGCCGGGACGGTAGAGGCGTCCACCTCAACGGTGTCGGGATAGATCAGCCCGGAGCCCGTGTTCAGCAGCACCACCTCGTCGTCTGGTGCGATCCACTCCTGCTCGCGCAAGGTCCGCGCGGCGGTGACGGTGGCGGCGCCCTCCGGGCACAGGAACATCCCCTCCAAGCTCCCCACCAGACGCACGTCGGCCAGCAGGTCCGCATCGGACACCGCGATCGCCGTGCCGTCGGTGTCATGGAGGGCGTCGATCACCAGGAAGTCGCCCAGGGCCTTCGGCACGTTGATGCCGAACGCGACGGTGTGGGCGTCCGGCCACGCAGTGGACACCCGCCGCCCCGCATCGAACGCCTCGACGATCGGCGCGCAGCCCGTCGACTGGACGGCGACCAGGCGCGGAAGCCGGCCTTCGACCCAGCCGAGCTCCCGCAGCTCCACCAGTGCCTTGTGGATGCCGATGAGACCGACGCCGCCTCCGGTGGGGTAGACGATGACGTCGGGCATCCGCCAGCCGAGCTGCTCGGCGATCTCCAGCGCCATCGTCTTCTTGCCCTCGATCCGGTAGGGCTCCTTCAGCGTGGACACGTCGAACCAGTCGTCGGCGCTGCCGGCCACGGCGCCGGCGACCATCCGGCCCGCGTCCGAGATGAGACCGTCGACGAGGCGCAGGTCGCCGCCGGTGACCGTGGTCTCGGCACGGGTGATAACGGGAGCGCCCACCGGCATCGCCACCAGCAGTGTGAGCCCGGCGCGGGCAGCATAGGACGACCACGCGGCACCGGCGTTGCCGTTGGTCGGCATGGCTAGCCGGGTGGCGCCGAGCTCATGTGCTCGAGAGACCCCGACCGCCGCGCCGCGCGCCTTGAACGACCCGGTCGGCAGCAACCCCTCGTCCTTGACCCAGAGGCGGTCGATCCCCAGCTCGGCGGCCAGCCTCGGGGTTCGCAGCAGCGGAGTCATGCCTTCGCCCAGGCTGACCACGCCTGCAGCCGCCGACACCGGCAGCAGCTCGTGGTAGCGCCACAGGTCCGGCGACCGTCCGGCGATGTCGGCCGGGCCAGCCGTTACGGCCGCGAGGTCGTAGCGGGCGAGCAGCGGGGAGCCGCAGGCAGTGCACAGCCCCTGCCGGACCGAGGCGTCGTACTGCGCGTCGCAGTTGGAACAGGCCAGAAACTCCAGGGCGCTGAAACTCATCGCTTCATCCTGGCAGGTGTCAGGGCGTCGAGGACGACACCGAGCCCGAGCTCGGCGTACTCGACGGCGGGGACTGCCACACGGTGCGGACCAATCCGAGCCTGGCTCGGTGGGTACCCCGGGCCCGAGACCGGTTCGTGGCCACGGAAGGAGTCCAAGATGGCGGCCTGTGAGGTATGCGGCAACGAGTACGACAAGAGCTTCGAGGTCACGGCGGCCGGAGAGCGGCACACGTTCGACAGCTTCGAGTGCGCCATCCACCGGCTGGCACCGGTCTGTGAGCGCTGTGGCTGCAGGTGGTCGGCCACCGGATCGAGGTGGACGGTCGCTTCTACTGCTGCGCGAACTGCGCGCGCACCGCAGAGGGTGGTGCGGAGATCAGCGACCGCGGCTGAGACCGGACACCAGGCGAGGGAGCGCGGCTAAGTGGTATCGGCCAACCTCCGCTCACGGGCTGGGGGTGTCGGCGCGGAGACTGGTGCCGTGGGCGGCCGACCGCACCAGCCGGTCGGCCGGGCGGTAACGACCGGTCGGGAAGCGCTCGTGCAGGCTCGCGAGTACGTCGAGCACGGCTGCCGGCCCCCACACGTCACCGTGCTCCAGCGGGCCGAAGGGGTAGTTCGTGCCGAGCCGCATCGCGGTGTCGACGTCGGCGGCGCCGGCCTCTTTGCGGTCGACGAGTGCGGCGGCCTCGTTGACGAGCATCGCCACGATGCGATCCGACACGTCTGACCGCGGATCCGTCTGCGGTTGCTCGGGAGGTTCACGGTGGCCGACCGCAGACGAGTCGGGGCGGGGGTAGTCGTACCAGCCGCGGCCGGACTTGCGGCCGAGGTCGCCCGTCTCCACCAACCGGCGCTGCGACACCGTCGGCTCGTAGCGCGGGTCGTGCCCGGTCTGCTCCCACACCGAGGTCGCCGAGGCGAGGTTGACGTCGTTGCCGATCAGGTCGGCGAGCTCGAACGGCCCCATCCGGAAGCCCACCGCGCGCATCGACGCGTCCACGGCGGCCGGCCCGGCCACGCCTTCCTCGACGATGCGCTGCGCCTCGCCGTAGTACGGCCGGGCGACCCGGTTGACGATGAACCCCGGCGTGGACGCGCACCGCACGGCGGTCTTGCCCCACGCCGTCGCCCATCCCGACACCCGGTCGGCGACAACCGGGTCGGTGTCGGCGCCCACCGGCACCTCGACCAGACGCATCAGCGGGGCCGGGTTGAAGAAGTGCATGCCGCAGACCCGGCCGCGGTGCCGCAGAGCAGCGGCGATGTCGGTCACCGACAGCGTCGAGGTGTTGGTCGCCAGCACGGTCTCGGGGCGGCACACCTGCTCGAGGTCGGCGAAGACACAGCGTTTGACCTCCAGTGACTCCACGATCGCCTCGACCACGAGGTCGGCGGCATCCAGCTCGGCCAGGTTGTCGACTGCGGTGAGCCGCTCGGTGGCGGCCGTGGCGTCGGCGGCCGGCATCCGTTGCTTGTCGACCTGTCGCTGCAGCCGCGAAGCCACCTGCTCCACACCGGCGCGGGCAGCGCCGGCCCGCGCGTCGTACACCTGCACCCGTTCACCCGCGACCGCTGCGACCTGCGCGATGCCGCTGCCCATGGCGCCGGCGCCGACCACTGCGACCACACTCATCCGGGCAGTTCCTTGCTCAGCATCGCGGTCACCTTTCCGGCGCCGTGACCGAGGCGACCCACCTCGGCGTACCCGCGCGCGGCGTGGAAGGCCAGCGAGGCGTGGTTCGGCGGCTCGGCGTTGACCTCACACGTCAGCCGCCCGTGCGGAGCCGCGACGGCCTCCATCTCCTCGTAGACCAGCCGGCCGACACCCCGCCGCCGCCACTGCTCGCCCACCACGATCCGGTCGAGGTAGCAGAAGTCGTCGTACGCCTGCGCGAACCAGTGGTAGTTGTCGGAGTCGTAGTCGGCACCGGGGCCGAAGACCAGCACGAAGGCCGCGACGGAGCCCTCGGTCTCGACGACGTCGTACCGCAACGACGCCGACCGCAGCCGGCGCAGCCGGTGGGCATCGAGGGGACTCAGCGCCTCGACCGAGGCGGCGTTGAGCGCGAGCACGGCGTCAACGTCGGCGTCGGTCGCTGGTCTGAGGTGCAACGGTAGGCCTCGACTGGTCGCGGATGTAGGCTGAGAAGCAGATGTGACACACAATCTGCACGCCTGTAGGTCGACTGTAACACTGTGCCGTCGTAACTGTGCCGTCGTAACTGTGCCGCCGTCGCCCGGACGGACACCGCCGCACGCCACCCCGTGGAAAGGAAGGGCGATGAGCCACACCCTGTCAGCTCTCGAGTCGCGCCATCGCGAGCTGCTCGAGCAAGCCCTCGAGGCGATCCGCACCCGCTGCCACTTCTCGGCGTACCCGGAGTCGCCGAGTCCCAGGGTGTACGGCGATCAGGCGGCGGGTGTCGGCAAGCAGGCCTTCGAGTCCTGGCTGGGCACGGAGTTTCCGCTGTGCACACCGGGCGCCCAGGGCACGGTCAGCACGGAGAAGTCGCCGTTCGGCGTGCCGATGGACGTGCGCTACCCACGCGTGGGTGCCGGCGGTGTCGACGCGCTGATGGGCGCTGCGCGTGCCGGCATGCCCGCGTGGCGCGATGCCGGTCCGCTCGCTCGCACCGTGACCTGCATGGAGATGCTGGCGCGGCTGCACGCCCGCGTCTTCGAGCTCGCCAACGCCGTGCAGCACACCAGCGGGCAGGCGTTCGTGATGGCGTTCCAGGCCGGCGGCACGCATGCGCTCGACCGTGCGCTGGAGTCGCTGGCCTACGCGTACGCTGAGATGACGCGCACCCCGCAGACCGCCATCTGGGAGAAACCCGGCCGGGGCGAGCCGATCCGGATGGAGAAGACGTTCACGCCGGTGGCGCGCGGTGTCGGCCTGGTGATCGGGTGCAACACCTTCCCTACCTGGAACTCCTGGCCGGGGCTGTTCGCCTCCCTGGTCACGGGCAACCCGGTCGTGGTCAAGCCGCACCCGGGCGCGGTGCTGCCGTTGGCGCTCACCGTCCAGGTCGCGCAGGAGGTGCTGACCGAGCTCGGGTTCGACCCCGACCTGGTGACGCTCGCGGCCGAGGACCCCGCCGAGGGACTGGCCAAGGTGCTGGCGACCCGGCCGGAGGTCAGGCTCGTGGACTTCACCGGCTCCAACGCCTTCGGCGACTGGCTGGAGCAGCACGCGACCCAGGCGCAGGTATTCACCGAGAAGGCCGGTGTCAACACGGTCGTGGTCGACTCGACCGACGACTTCGCGGGCATGTGCTCCAACCTGGCGTTCTCGTTCGCCCTCTACACGGGCCAGATGTGCACGGCGCCGCAGAACGTCTACCTGCCCGCCGACGGCATCGAGACCGACACGGGGCACAAGAGCTTCGACGACGTCGGTGCCGGGATCGCGTCGGCCCTCGGCACGCTGCTCGGTGACGACGCGAGGGCGGTCGAGCTCCTCGGTGGCGTGGTCAACGACGGCGTGCTGCAACGGCTGGGGTCGCTGCCGGAGTCGGCCGCGGTCGTGGTGGCATCACGCGAGGTCGCCCACCCGGCCTACGAGGGTGCCATCGTGCGCACGCCGGCCCTGCTGGCGCTCGACGCTTCGGACAACGAGATCTATGAGACCGAGTGTTTCGGGCCGGTGTCGTACCTGATCCGCACCTCCGGCACCGAGGAGTCGATCGACACCTTCCGTCGCACGGTGATCGAGCACGGCGCGATGACCGCCTCGGTCTACTCGACGTCGCCTGACGTGGTGGCGGCGATGCGCTCCGCAGCCCTCGACGCCGGTGTGGCGCTCAGCGAGAACCTCACCGGGCAGGTGTTCGTCAACCAGTCGGCGGCCTACAGCGACTTCCACGGCACGGGGGCGAACCCGGCGGCGAACTCCTCGTTCACCGACGGCGCCTACGTCGCGAGCCGGTTCCGCATCGTGCAGTCCCGCCGGCACGTCTGACGACCGGTATCGCCGTACCCGGTCCTCCCTGTCGCCGGTCGTCTTCCACGGTTCCGTGAAAGACGTACGCCGGAACGCGTTCTCGCCGGTCGTCTTCTGCGGTTCCGTGAAAGACGCACGCCGCAAGTCGACGCCGGCGGACGAGCTCAGATCACGGCGCCGCTGTCGTCCTTGGTCGTGCCGCCGTAGGGGTCCACCTTCTTGCGGCGCTTCTCCGCCTCCGGGCTGTCCGGTGAGGGCTCCTTGGCGAACCGCTGCAGCAGGATCGCGATCGGGGTCGCGGTGAAGACCGACGAGTACGTGCCGAACAGCAGGCCGAGGAGCAGCGCGATCGCGAAGTCCTTCAGCGAGTCACCGCCGAGAATCGCCAGCGCGGCCAGGATGAACATCGCCCCGAGGCCGGTGTTCACCGTCCGCGGGATCGTCTGCAGGCAGGCCAGGTTTGCGACCTCGCCGAAGCTCCTGCCCCTGGGGCTGCGCCACACCTCCCGCACCCGGTCGAACACCACGACGGTGTCGTTGACCGACAGGCCGATGATGCTCAGCGCGGCCGCGAGGAAGACCCCGTCGATCGGCTTGCCCAGCCAGGCGAAGATACCGACGACCAGCAGCACGTCATGGACCATCGCGAGGACGGCCGCCACGCTGAAGGTCCAGCGGAACCGGATTGCCAGATAGAGCATCTGCGCCGCCAGCGCGACCCCCAGCGCGATCAGCGCGTTGCGCCGCAGCTCGTCACCGAGGCTGGGGCCGATGAGCTCGTCGCGGTCCTTGGTGATCTCGCCCCCGAGCTCACCCAGCGCCTGCTGGATCTCCACCTGCTCGTCGTTGCTGATCTGGCCGGTGCGGACGGTGATGTCGTCACCGTCGGAGCTCTGCACGACCGCCCGTGGGAAGCCGGCGTCGCTGACGATCTCGCGGGCCGCGGAGACGTCGATGGGCTGCGTGGAGGAGTACTCGACGACGCGGCCTCCGGTGAACTCGACCCCGAGCTCGATACCGCGCAGCAGCATGCCACCCAGCCCGATCGCGACCGCGGCCACCGAGACGACCACCCACATCACCGGCTTGCGGAGCAGGTACGGGTTGCGCGCCTCCAGCCACTGCCGCACCCGGCCGGTGTTGGCGATGCCGGTGACCTTGGGCCGGTTGCCGACAAACTTCGTCGACGCTGCCCACTCGGTGAGGGCGCGGGCGATGATCAGGGCGGAGATCATCGAGGCGAGCACACCGATCGACAGCGTGACACCGAAGCCCTTGACGGGGCCGCTGGCCAGGAAGAACAACAGGCCGGCTGCGAGCAACGTCGTCACGTTGGAGTCCAGAATCGCGCTCCACGCCTTGTTGAAGCCGATCTGCAGGGCGGTCCGCAGCCCACCCGAGCGCCGATCGACGTACTCCTCCTTGGCGCGCTCGAACACCAGCACGTTGGCGTCGATGGCCATGCCGATCGCCAGCACGAAACCTGCGAGACCCGGGAGGGTCAGCGTCGCGCCGAGCCCGAGCAGGGCGGCGTAGGAGATCAGCGCGTACGACGCCAGGGCGACCGTGGCGAGGGCTCCCATCAGCCGGTAGACGAAGATGATGAACAGGCCGGTGAGGATGATGCCGATGACGGCGGCCTCGAAGCTGGCGTCGATCGCCTCGTCTCCCAGGGTTGCCCCGACCGTGCGCAGGGCGATGGTCTTGACCGGCAGTGGCAGCGCGCCGCCCTCGATCAGCACGGCGAGCTGCTTGGCCTCCTCGGGCGTGAAGTCGCCCGTGATCGACGTGCTGCCGCCGACCATGCCGACGCCGCACTGGATCTCCGGCACCACCTGCGGGGAGGAGATGATCCGGCCGTCCAGCACGATCGCGACCCGCCGGCTGGGATCGCCCGGCGGGTTGCAGGCGGCCTGCCCGGTCAGCTGCGCCCAGGCCTGCTCACCCTGGCCTTCGAAGTCGATGTCGACCCGCCACCCGCCACCGGTCTGTGGGTCGGTGACGGCGTCGGCGCCGCTGACGCCGTCACCGGTGAGGGCCGCCTCCCCGAGCACCAGCCGTTGGCCGTCCTCGTCGCGCAGGATCATCTCGTTGCCGCGCGGCTGCTGCTGCGGCTGCGCGATCCGCTTGACCGGGTGGAAGCTCAGCTGCGCGGTCTTGCCGATCGCTTCCGCCGCCTCCCGCGGGTCTTGCACCCCGGGCAGCTCGACGATGATGCGCCGGTCGCCGGAGCGCACGAGGGTCGGCTCGCTGACGCCGAGCGCGTTGACACGCTGGCGCAGCACCTCGAGCACGCGGTCGGTCGCCTCGGGCGTGGCTTCTACCCGCTCGGTCGACTGGGTCTCCAGCGTGATCTGGGTGCCGCCGCTGAGGTCGAGACCGAGCGTCGGCTCCTTCGTCGCGACGAAGAAGGTGGACAAGGCGATCACACCGAGCGCGAGGACGATGCGCAGGATGGCTGATGGGGACACGGGCGCTCGCTCCGGGCTGCAGGACGTGGGGCGGGGTAAGCATAACGGCGTGCAACGAGGCAGGCGCCCGCCGTGCTCGGTTCACGCTGATCGTGAGGCTGGGGATGGACAGCATCCAAACCCCGGTCGTCGCCTCGCTGCGCACCAGGGGATCAGTCGACCATGCAGACTTGACGCGTGAACAGTCGGCTTCCGCGCGTCCGCGCTCCCGAGCTCGCCGGCCGCGGCTGGCTGAACACCGGCGGCGCGAGCTACGGCATTTCCGACCTCCGCGGCCGCTTCGTGCTGCTCGACTTCTGGACGTTCTGCTGTGTGAACTGCCTGCACGTGCTCGACGAGCTCCGTGACGTGGAGCAGCAGTTCCCCGACGAGCTGGTCGTGGTCGGCGTGCACTCGCCGAAGTTCGAGCACGAGGCCGACCCACAGGCGCTCGCCGCCGCGGTGGACCGCTACGGCGTGCACCATCCCGTGCTCGACGACCCCGAGCTGGTCACCTGGCAGGCCTACACCGCTCGAGCCTGGCCGACCCTGGTGCTCGTCGACCCCGAGGGCTACGTCGTCGCGCAGTACGCCGGCGAGGGCCACGCCCACGCCGTCACCGCCTTGCTCAACGAGCTCGTCCCACAGCACCGCGAGCGGGGAACCCTGCAGCCCGGCGACGCTCCTTACGTCGCGCCGGCACCCGAGCCGACCACGCTGCGGTTCCCGGCCAAGGTCGTCGCCCTTCCGGACCAGGGATTCCTGGTCGCCGACGCCGGCCATCACCAGGTGGTCGAGCTGGCGGCCGACGCCGAGACCGTCGTACGCCGCATCGGGACGGGCGAGCGGGGCCTGACCGACGGACCCGCGCACCAGGCGAAGCTCAGCGAACCCAACGGCCTGTGTCTGCTCCCCGCCCGGGTCGCGACGCGGGTCGGCTACGGCGTCGTGGTCGCCGACACCGCCAACCACGCGCTGCGCGGCATCGACCTCGGCACCGGCGAGGTGCGGACGCTGGCCGGCACCGGCCGGCAGTGGATGCACGGCGACGGCACCGACCAGCTCTCGTCCCCGTGGGACGTCGCGTGGTGGCACGACCGGGTCTGGATCGCGATGGCCGGCATCCACCAGCTCTGGACCCTCGACCCCGAGACCGGGCGCGTCGACGTCGCCGCGGGTACGTCGAACGAGGGCCTGGTCGACGGCGAGCTCGCGCAGGCGTGGTTCGCGCAGACGTCCGGCCTCGCCGCCGACGGCGATCGGCTCTGGTTGGCAGACTCCGAGGTGTCCGCACTGCGTCACGTCGAGGGCGACACCGTGCATACCGTCATCGGCACCGGCCTCTTCGACTTCGGGTTCCGCGACGGGGCGAGCGGTGAGGCGCTAATGCAGCACCCGCTGGGCGTCGCCACGCTGCCGGACGGATCGGTCGCCGTGCTCGACACCTACAACGGCGCCGTACGCCGGTACGAGCCCGGCGCCGGCACCCTGTCCACCCTGGCTACCGACCTGGCCGAGCCGTCCGGCGCCGTCGTGGTCGACGGGCACCTGCTGGTGGTGGAGTCGGCCGCGCATCGGCTCACGCACATCCCGCTGGGTGCCGCACAGGACACTGCCATGGGCCCTGGCACCGCCGCGACGGCCAGCGGCAGCAGCCACCGCAGCCAGCGCCCGGTGACCGAGGTCGCGGCCGGCGCGATCGAGATCGAGGTGGTCTTCGAGCCGCCGCCGGGCCAGCGGGTCGACGACCGGTTCGGGCCGGCGACCCAGCTGACGATCACGGCGACGCCTCCGGCGCTCGTCCGCGACGGCGCGGGCCGGGACACCAGCCTGCGCCGGACCGTCGTACTCGACCCTGCGGTCGGGGACGGCGTGCTGCACATCGCCGCCCGGGCCGCCTCCTGCGACGCGGGCGGCGGCGAGGGTGCGGCCTGCCGGATGCACCAGCAGGACTGGGGCGTGCCGATCCGGCTCACCACCGGCGGCGACACCCGCCTGGTGCTGCCGCTGTCGGGATAGGGGCGGCCAACGTCACACCGCTCGTGGTGGGAGTACGCCGGATGCGCTGCTACGCTGGAGGAAGCCAAGGGCCCGGCTTTCAGGCGGGCCCTCATTTGTGCCCGGTGACATCGACGCGTCAAGTGCAATCCAACGCAGCGCGGTCGGAGCGGATCGGGTGCCACTGCCCCCTTCGGCTCACCGTGTCCGCGCCGCGGACCTGGTTGGGTGCGCCCACCGTTCGACCCTGGAGTACTACGACGTGACCGTCGAGCCCACTGCCCTGCCCGCCTTCACCGACCTCACCCTGCCGGACGCGCTGGTGCGCAACCTCGGCAAGCAGAACATCACCGCCGCGACGTCTGTCCAAGCCGCGGTCATCCCCGACGCGCTGGCCGGCCGCGACGTACTCGGCCGTGCCCGCACCGGCTCCGGCAAGACGCTGGCCTTCGGCCTCCCGATGCTGGCGAAGCTGCATGGCAAGCGCAGCCGCCCGAAGAGCCCGCGCGGCCTGATCGTCCTCCCCACGCGTGAGTTGGCCAACCAGGTGCGGCTGTCGCTGGAACCACTCGCGCACGCGGTCGGCCTGAAGGTGACCACCGTCTACGGGGGTACGCCGTACGACCGCCAGATCCGCCGCCTCAAGCAGGGAACCGACATCGTGGTCGCGACTCCGGGCCGGCTGGATGACCTGATCCGCAAGGGCGCGTGCCGCCTCGACGCCGTGGAGATCACGGTGCTCGACGAGGCCGATCACCTCTGCGATCTCGGCTTCTTCCCGACCGTCAATGAGCTGCTGGGGATGACACCGGCCGGCGGGCAGCGGCTGCTGCTCTCGGCGACCCTCGACGGCGACGTCGACAAGATCGTGCGCAATCACCTCGACAACCCGGTCGTGCACGAGGTCGACCCCGAGCAGAGCTCGATCACCACGATGGACCACCACGTGCTCGTGGTCGGATCGCACAACAAGCTCGAGACCACCCTCGACCTGCTGCGCGCCAACCCGCGATCGATCGTCTTCACCCGCACGCGCCACGGCGCGACCGACCTGGCCAAGGAGCTCACCGACGCCGGCGTCGAGGCGGTCGACCTGCACGGCGCGCTGTCGCAGCGGCTGCGCGAGCGGAACCTGCAGAAGTTCCGCAGCGGTCGCGCCCAGGTCGTCGTCGCCACCGACGTCGCCGCGCGGGGCATCCACATCGACGGCATCGGCCTGGTCGTCCACTACGACCTCCCGGCGGAGTCCAAGTCCTACCTGCACCGCTCCGGTCGCACCGCACGGGCCGGGGAGTCCGGTGCGGTCGTGACTGTCACCCACCACCGCGGAGTCCGGGAGGTGCTGCGGCTGCACCGGACCGCCGGCGTGGAGGCGCGCCACCACGACGCCAAGACCGCTCCGCAGCCGCTGACCGTCGACGCGCTGGCCACCGCCGGCGTACCCGCTCGCGAGGTCAAGGTCGCCGACACCCGCGGCGGTCGCCCGTCGGGCGGCCGGCCGCAGGGCGGGTACCGCGGTGGCAACCGTGGACCAGGCGGTTACCGCGGACAGGGCGGCAACCGTGGCGGCAGCCGGAGCCCGGGCGGATACCGCGGCGGCAACCGGCCGCAGGGCGGCGACCGCAACCGGCGCCCGCGCGCGCAGGCCTGAGCCTCGCCGGGCGTCGGCCGGCTCCACGGTCGGCCGGCGCTCGGTCAGAAGGCGGCCTCGTCGAGATCCATCAGCGACAGGTCGGTGCCCTCGGCGATGGCCCGCTCCGCGGAGAGCTTGGGCAGGACGGTGCGCGCGAAGAACTGCGCGCCGGCGACCTTGCCCTCGTAGAAGGCGCGGTCCGCACCGGTGACGGCATCGCCGAGCTTGGCGAGCGCGACCTGGGCCTGCCGCAGCAGCAGCCATGAGCAGACCACGTCGCCGAGCGCCATCAGCAACCGGGTGGTGTTGAGGCCCGCCCGGTAGACGTTGCGCAGATCGCCGCCCGCGGTCGCGGGGTCGGCGGACGCCAGGTGAGCGGTCATCGCGGCCACGATGGCCTGCGCATCCGTCAGGCCCTGCGCCAGCAGGCCGCGTTCGACCTTCAGCCGGCCGTTGCCGGCCTCGGACTGCACGAACTCCGAGATCATCCCGGCGAGGTGGCCGAGCGCCTGGCCTCGGTCGCGGACGATCTTGCGGAAGAACAGGTCCTGAGCCTGGATCGCCGTCGTGCCCTCGTAGAGGGTGTCGATCTTGGCGTCGCGGACATACTGCTCGATCGGGTAGTCCTGCAGGAAGCCTGAGCCGCCCAGCGTCTGCAGCGACTCGGTGCCCAGCAGCGCCCACGAGCGCTCGGAGCCGTATCCCTTCACGATCGGCAGCAGCAGGTCGTTGACCCGCTCGGCGATCTCGTCGGCTGCTCCCGCGTGCCGGGCGATCGCGATCTGGTCCTGGAAGGTGGCGGTGAAGACGACGAGCGCGCGCAGCGCCTCCGCATGCGACTTCTGCGTCATCAGCGACCGGCGTACGTCGGGGTGGTGGGTGATGGTGACCCGCGGCGCGGTCCGGTCCGACGCCTGGGTCAGGTCGGCACCCTGCACCCGCTCCTTGGCGTACGCGAGCGCGTTGAGGTAGCCGGTCGAGAGCGTGGCGATGGCCTTCGTGCCGACCATCATCCGGGCGTTCTCGATGACCTGGAACATCTGTGCGATGCCGTCGTGCACCTCACCGAGCAGCCAGCCGATGGCCGGCTCGCCGCCGCCGACCGCAGAGTCACCGAAGGTCAGCTCGCAGGTGGTCGATGCCTTGATTCCCATCTTCTTCTCGACGCCGGTGACGTAGACGCCGTTGCGCTCCCCGGTGAGCTCGCCGCTGCGTACGTCGAAGTGGTGCTTGGGCACGACGAACAGCGACAGTCCCTTGGTGCCCGGGCCGCCCGCACCCTCGACCCCGACCGGCCGGGCGAGCACCAGGTGCACGATGTTCTCGCTCAGGTCGTGCTCGGCCGAGGTGATGAAGCGTTTGACGCCCTCTAGGCGCCAGGTGCCGTCGTCGTTGCGATAGGCCTTGGTGCGCCCGGCGCCGACGTCGGACCCGGCGTCGGGCTCGGTGAGCACCATCGTGGCTCCCCAGCGGCGGTCGACCATGTGCCGCGCGATCGCCTTGTCGCGGTCGGTGCCGCCCGCGGCGACGATGTTGGCGAAGCTCGGCCCGCACGCATACATCCAGACCGCCGGGTTCGACCCCAGCACCAGCTCGGCCACTGACCACGCGAGCGAGCTCGGCGCCGGCTGGCCGCCCAGCTCCGGGCGCAGATGCAGGCGGAACCACTCGGCGTCCATGAACGCCCGGTAGCTGGCCTTGAATGCCTCCGGCATCCGCACCGAGTGGGTCTGCGGGTCGTAGACCGGCGGGTTGCGGTCGGCGTCGGCGAAGGAGGCGGCGAGCTCGTGGCGGGCGAGCCGGTCGACCTCGCCGAGGATGCTCCGGGCGGTGTCGACGTCGATGTCCTCGTACAGGCCCTGCCCCAGGATCTCGTCGCGGCCGAACACCTCGAAGAGGTTGAACTCGATGTCGCGGAGATTGCTCTTGTAGTGGCTCATCGAAGACCCGGCTCTCGACTCACGGCGCGTGCTACTCATCGGTAACCCAAGTCTGATACTCGCGAGTAACAAACGCAAGCGATTCGGCCCGGCGCCGGGGTGTGTTCGGGTCGGGGCCCGGCAAAGGCAGTTGACTTACTCGACTATCTGATAGTCTAGTAGGGCAGTTGAATTACCGAGGAAAGGTGTGGGGTCATGCGCAACCTCGTCGTGCTGGCCGTCGTCGGCCTGTTCGCCCAGCTGGTGGACGGTTCGCTGGGCATGGCGTACGGCGTCACGTCGTCCTCGCTGCTGTTGACGGCCGGCCTGGCGCCGGCGGCTACATCCGCCGCGGTCCATCTGTCGGAGGTCGGCACGACACTGGTGTCCGGCGCGGCGCACTGGAAGTTCGGCAACGTCGACTGGCGCGTCGTCGGCATCATGGCGCTGCCGGGTGGCGTGTTCGCGTTCGTGGGCGCGAACTTCCTGGTCAGCCTGCCCGGGGAGGTCGCCAGGCCCTGGGTGGCGTTGCTGCTGCTCTCGCTGGGCGTGTACGTCGTGTGGCGGTTCCTGAAGCTGGCCGGTCGGCGTCCACAGTTCACGGGCCGGCTGTCGTCTGCGTTCCTGGTGCCGCTAGCGGCGGTCGCCGGCACGATGGATGCCATCGGTGGTGGCGGATGGGGTCCTGTCGGCACCACGTCGCTGCTCTCGTCGGGGCGCATCGAGCCGCGCAAGGTGGTCGGCTCGATCGACACCTCCGAGTTCGTGGTGGCGCTGGGCGCCTCGCTCGGCTTCCTGTGGGCGCTGGGATCCGCCGGCATCGAGGTTGGCTGGGTGATCGCGCTGCTCGCCGGCGGTGTCTTCGCTGCCCCGCTGGCCGCCTACATCGTGCGGCACCTGCCGGGGCGGGTGCTCGGCGTCGCCGCCGGTGGCGTGATCATCCTCACCAACATCAAGACGGTCCTGGAAAGCAGTTGGGTCGGCCTCGACGAGGGGTCGGCGGTCGTGTGGTGGGTCGTCGGCCTGCTGACGATGGCCTGGCTGTGGCTGGTCGCGGCGGCCATCCAAGCCGAGCGTGCCGCGCGCCGCAGCGAGGCCGACGCCGAGGAGGCCGTGCCGGCGTGACCGCCGACGGCGCCGCAATCTCGAGTGGTTCTGTCAGAATTGGCGCCATGCGCGTCTCCGCGAAGTCCGACTATGCCCTGCGGGCACTGATCGAGATCGCGCAGCACGCGGACGACGGCCCGGTGTCGGCCGAGCAGATCGGCAGGCGGCAAGACATCCCGCACGGCTTCTTGCAGTCCATCCTCGCCGACCTCCGCCGCGCCGGCGTCGTAATGAGCCAGCGCGGGCAGTCGGGCGGCTGGCGGCTCTCCCGCCCGGCCGAGGAGGTCAGCGTCGCGGACGTGATCCGGGCCGTCGACGGGCCGCTGGTGAGCGTGTACGGCATGCGCCCGGAGTCGGTGTCCTACAACGAGTCGGCGAAGGTGTTGCAGCCGGTGTGGATCGCGGCTCGCAGCAGCCTGCGCCAGGTCTTCGAGGCCGTGAGCATCGCCTCGCTCGCGACCGGCGCGCTGCCCCGCGACGTACTCGCCAGGACCGCCGACGAGGACGCCTGGCGCCCCCACTGAGGCAGACGGCCGTGCTCACACGCCGAGCACGTCGAGCCACAGCGTGCCGAGAGCGCCGACGGCGAACACCGCGGCGAGTGTGCCCGTTCGCCGCACGGAAGCGCCGGCCCTGCGGCCGCTGCGCAGGTAGAGCGCGCCGCCGACCGTCAGCAGGGCTGCCTCCGCGATGATCGACGCGGTGTGCGACTCCCACAGGCCGAGGCCCAGCAGCGGGAGGTCGCCGGCGTTGCCCGGCAGCAGCGGCATGTCGGCATGGTGCATGACCAGGTCGAGCAGCCAGTGCGACATCGACACAGCGCCCAGGAGCATCCCGGCACCGCGGCCCCAGCGTCGAGCCGACAGCAAGGCGAGCGCGGTGGACAGCACCAGCGCTCCGAGCAGTGAGTGGGTCCACTCGGCATGGATGACGCCATCGGCGTAGCCGCCGTCGGTGCCGGCCAGCGGGTCGATCGACTCGATGCCGAGGGCGAACAACGGCACGAAGACCACGTCGAGCCATTGCGTCGCCAGCATGTAGGTCCAGGTCGGCACCCGCGGCTGCACGGCCTTGGCCGCGGCGGCGACGCCGAAGTGCCCGGCGAGCATCAGCGCTCCGATCGGGTCGGCCGGGTCCAGCCCAACCGGCGGTCGACCAGCCACAGCACCACAGCGAACCACAGCAGTCCGAAGAAGAACCCCATCTGGACTCCAACCCTAAAGCAACGATACGTTGCGTTTAGTATGCGACCGGCTGGTCGCCGGCGCAAGCACTATTGGCGGAGGAGGTCGAGATGGCCGATGGCAGCCGTCCGGGCGGTCGCAGCAGCCGGGTGCGTGCCGCGGTGTTGTCGGCCGTGGTGGCCGAGGTGCAGCGGGCCGGCTTCGCGGGGCTGAGCATGGAGCGCATCGCAGGCCGCGCCGGCGTCAACAAGACCACCCTCTACCGCCGGTGGGGCAGCCGAGCGGAGCTGATCTCCGATCTCGTCGCCGAGTTGGCCGCGCGCGAGATCCCGGTGCCGGACACCGGCAGCCTGATGGAAGACCTGCGCGCACTGATGCACGGTGTGGTGACGGCGCTCGCCTCGCTCGAGGGTGCCGCGCTCGTGCGCGGGGTCGTGCTCGAGGCCGAGCATGCCGACGACCTGCGGGAGGCGGCGGCGCGGTTCTGGTCTGAGCGCTTCGCCGGGGCCGCCGCGGTCGTGCGGCGTGGGATGCGGCGCGGAGAGGTCTCGGCCGACTGCGACGTCGACCTGCTGGTGGAGCGTCTCGTCGCCCCGATGTACCTACGGCGCTTCGTCACCCAGCAGCCCGTGGACCGCGCGTACGCCGATCGGGTGCTCGCCGCCACCATGGGCCCGATCACCTGAGGCGGGGTTGGCCGCGGGCACGGCGGGTAGGACGTGCATGTGCTGACCCTGCAGAGACGCGTCACCGTCGACCGGCCGATCGAGCAAGTCTTTCCTTATCTGGCGGACTTCTCCACCACCGAGGAGTGGGAGCCGGGCACGGTGTCCTGCCGCCGGGTCAGCGGTGACGGCGGCGTGGGGACGACGTACCAGAACGTCTCGAAGTTCCTGGGCCGCGAGACCGAGCTGACCTACGTGGTCGAGGAGTTCGAGGACGGTCGCCGGATCATGCTGCGCGGCGAGAACGAGACCGTGGTCTCGCGCGACACCATGGTGCTGCGGCCAGACGGTGCCGGCACCGAGATCCACTACACCGCGGAGTTCGAGTTCTCGGGGCTGGCCAAGTACGCCGAGCCGCTGCTGCGGCTGCCGCTGAAGAAGCTCGGCGACGACGCGGTCAAGGGGATGCGTCGTGCGCTCGAGCGTGTGTGAGGCCGGAAGGACGGCTTGATGACTGGATGGGGTGATCGCTATCTGTGTTCCCGCTGATGCCCAGCCGCCTGACCTTCCTGGGGTCGACGAGCGGCCGAAGGGCGAGCGCACGCGGCTCACCTCGGCCGACGGCACCGCCTTCGCGGCGCACGAGGCGCGGGCGACCGAGCCCAGCGGGGCGGCGATGGTGGTGCTGCCCGACGTGCGGGGCCTCTTCGGTTTCTATGCGAGCCTCGCCGAGAGCTTTGCCGGCGCCGGAGTCGACGCGATCGCGATGGACTACTTCGGGCGCACGGCGGGCACCGACGAGCGACCCGGCGACTGGGAGTTCTGGCCGCACGTGCAGGCGACGACGCCCGAGCAGGTGCGCACCGACGTCGCGGCCACGGTCGAGCGGGTCCGCACGATCAGTGCCGCGGACCGCGTCTACACGGTCGGGTTCTGTTTCGGCGGTGGGCACTCGTTCGCGCAGGCGGCATCCGGGCTGGGGCTCGACGGCGTGATCGGCTTCTATGGTCCGCCGCGCAAGAAGCGGGACAACTTCCCGTCGCCGATCGAGCTGGTCGACGACTTCGAGTGCCCGGTGCTGGGCTTGTTCGGCGGTGCAGACGAAGGCATCCCAGCCGACGAGGTCGACGCGTTCGGCTCGGCGCTGTCGGCGACCGGAGTCGAGCACCGACTGCACACCTATCCGGGCGCGCCGCACAGCTTCTTCGACCGCTCCTACGACGCGTACGCCGAGGAGTGCGCCGACGCTTGGCGCCGGGTGCTCGCCTTCACCGGCCGCCGCTGAGGTATTGCGGCACGGGCGTGGAGGATTGTCCATAACGGAGCAGCGGCAGACGTGGTTCCCGGACCAACGACGTCTTCGCCTGGCCGCCTACCTGTTTCAGATGGTGCTCGGCGTGGCGCTCGTGGTGTTCGCGGTCCTGCAGGCGAATGGCTGGCTCATCGCGCTCGGGCTGTGTCTGGTGGTGAGTGCCGGGTTCGTTGTCTGGGACGCGGCGGTCCGGCGTCTCGACGTGGACGATGGGGGGCTCCGGCTGGTCGCGCCGTTCAGAAGCAGGCGCATCCGCTGGGAGGACGTCTCCGAGGTCCGGCCGGACGCGCACGGCCCGTGGGCCACCCGGCTGGTGGCTGTACGCCGTGACGGCGAAGTCCTGAGTCTGCCCGTGGCGCCGACGGACACGGAGCTCGTCGAGCGATGGCGGATTGCGGCGGCCCGACCGCACAGCCAGCACAGCGATGCGAGCGGCGAGGGTTGGAGCGGGTGAGGGGAATCGAACCCCCACTGTCAGCTTGGGAAGCTGATGTTCTGCCATTGAACTACACCCGCGCATCGCTGCGGCAGCACCGAGCGAGCGATCAGGATACTACCGGGCGGCGCGTGGTTTGGTCGGACCCGCCCGGGGGCACTTCCCAGACAGGGACATGCAGAGGAGGCGCCATGAGCACCTGGGTCTGGATCGTCATCGCCGTCGTCGCGCTGATCGTGATCGCGGCAGTCGTCGCCGGCATCATGAAGAGCCGGCAGCAGAGCAAGACTCGGCACCGCGAGCAGGCAGTCGAGACGCAGCGGCAGGCCGAGCAAGAGTCCGTCGAGGCCGACCGACGTCAGGCAGTCGCCGACGAGGCTGACGCACACGCGCGCCGAGCGCGGGCCGAGGCCGACGAGCGAGCAGCCAAGGCGGACCAGCTCAAGGCCGATGCGCGGGCGAGCGCGGAGCGTGCGCGGTCAACGCAGGACACCGCCGACCAGCACGCACGTAAGGGCGGTCTCGACGACGCGCACGGCGACCCGCACGCCTCGACGGACACTGATCGGCACGCCGACGCCAACTCTCACCGCGAGCCCGAGCCCGAGCCCCAGGGCCGCGTGGACGCCCAAGGCAAGCCACTGGGCAGCGACGGCCGGCCGACGGGCCAACGGACGGACCAACCGACGGATCCGCACGGCCAGGGCAGCCACCGAGCGGGTCCGGTCAGCCAGTAGGACCGGCGCGGGGAGGTCCTGCGCTAAGTTCTCCCCGTGCTGCTCTCCGATCGCGACATCCGAGCCGAGGCCGACGCCGGTCATGTGCGCCTCGATCCGTACGACGAGGCGATGGTGCAACCATCCAGTGTCGACGTACGGCTGGATCGCTTCTTCCGGGTCTTCGAGAACCACCGCTATCCCCACATCGACCCGGCGGCCGATCAGCCGGATCTCACCCGCTTGATCGAGCCGGAGCGGGGCGAGCCGTTCATCCTGCACCCGAGTGAGTTCGTGCTCGCCTCGACGTACGAGGTCGTCTCGCTGGCCGACGACATCGCTGCCCGTCTCGAGGGCAAGTCGTCCCTCGGGCGCCTCGGCCTGCTCACGCACTCCACGGCCGGCTTCATCGACCCCGGCTTCTCGGGCCACGTCACCCTGGAGTTGTCCAACGTCGCCACCCTGCCGATCAAGCTGTGGCCGGGTATGAAGATCGGCCAGCTGTGCTTCTTCCGGCTGAGCTCGCCGGCTGAGCATCCGTACGGGTCGGCACGGCACGGCAGCCGCTACCAGGATCAGCGCGGCCCGACACCGTCACGTTCGGGCCAGAACTTTCACCGCACCGACGTCTGAGCGGCGCTTCCGGTGGGCGCCTCCTGCACCGGACCGATCTTCCTGCACCGGCGGAGCCCCCGACATCGGAGCAAAACGGGCTAATCGGGGCTCGTCTGCTGCAGGAAGGACGCCGGGCTACAGGAAGCCCTCCACTCAACTGCGCTCCGTAACCATGCCGTGGGTGTGCGCGACAATGTAGCGCCGCGGCACCGTGGTGTTGCGGCTTTGTTACCGGACGATGTGAATGAAGGCGCAACAGTCCGTTACGGTCGAGATGCGACGAACGCCAGTAGGGCGGGTGCAGGTGGGGGGCCAGCAAAGCGTCTGTCCGTAGCCGGACGAACGCTCAACGGTGCGCCGGATTCGTGCCTCGTCGCGGCGAACTGCTGCGACACTGCTGCTAGTGGTGCCGCAAGAGGGCGAGGAGTCAGGTGTCAGCAATCGAAGCAAGCGAGACCTACAAGGTCTTCGGCCGTCGGCCCGAGCGCGCGGTCGAGCGGCTGCGCGCCGGCGCGTCGCGGGCCGACCTGCGCAAGGACGGGCTGACGCCGGCCGTCATCGACGCCTCGTTCAGTGTCTCCGCCGGCGAGATCTTCGTCGTGATGGGGCTCTCGGGCTCGGGGAAATCCACGCTGATCCGGATGGTCAACGGTCTGCTGGAGCCCACCGCCGGATCGATGATGATCGACGGCCAGGACATCACCCAGCTGAGCCCAGCCAAGCTGCGGGCGGTCCGCCGCGACAAGGTGAGCATGGTCTTCCAGCACTTTGCCCTGTTTCCGCACCGCACCGTCGGTGAGAACGCCGCCTATGGGCTGCAGGTGCAGGGTCTGAGCCGCTCCGACCGGGAGGCCAAGGCCGACGAGGCGTTGCAGATGGTCGGGCTCGACGGCTGGGGCGGCTCGCTTCCCGGGCAGCTCTCCGGCGGCATGCGACAGCGCGTCGGCCTCGCCAGGGCGTTGGCCACCGGGACGCAGATCATGCTGATGGACGAGGCGTTCAGCGCGCTCGACCCGCTGATCCGCAGGGAGATGCAGGACCAGCTGGTGGAGCTGCAGAACCGGCTGGACAAGACCATCCTCTTCATCACCCACGACCTCAACGAGGCGATGCGACTCGGCGACCGGATCGCGATGATGCGCGACGGCCGGATCGTCCAGGTCGGCACGGCGGAGCAGATCCTCAACGACCCCGCCAACGACTACGTCGCGCAGTTCGTGCAGGACGTCGACCGGACCCGGGTGCTGACCGCCTCCTCGGTGATGGAGCCGCCGGTCGCCGTACTCGGTGCGGAGTCCGGCCCGCGGGCGGCGCACAAGCTGATGCGGGAGCACCAGACGTCGTCCCTGTTCGTGCTCAACCGGGACAAGACGTTGAACGGCGTGGTGCGCGAGGAAAACGTCGCCCGGGCGGTGGAGTCCGGCGAGGACACGTTGGCCGGCGCCCTCGAGACCAATGTCGTGGCCGTGCACGGTGACACCGCCGTGGCAGACCTGTTCGCCGACTCCGCGCACAGCCCCACTGCCCTGGCCGTGGTCGACGATGATCGACGCCTGCTCGGTGTCATCCCGCGAGTCACCCTGCTCAATGCCCTCGGTCGCGGCTCACACGCGGACTCCGCTGCGGGATCCCGGTCGGCCGCAGCACCGGCCACGTCGGGTGGCTCCGAGACGACGATGGAGGCGGCCCGATGATCGGCGTACCGATGCTGGAGATGCCCAGGATCGAGGTCGGTGACTGGTTCGCGGCCCTCGTCGACTGGGTCAGGGAGAACCTGCAAGGCCTGCTCGACCTGATCGGCACCGTCTTGAACTTCCTGTTCGACGAGGTCAGCGAGGGACTGCTGCTGGTGCCGCCGCTGATCCTGGCCGTCGTGCTCGCAGCGATCGCCCTGCTCGTGCGTGGCTGGAAGTTCGGGCTGGTGGCGCTCGCCGGACTGCTGCTGATCCAGAGCATGGCGCAGTGGGACAACGCCATGCTGACGCTGGTGCTGGTGCTGATCGCCGCCGGGTTCGCCATGCTGCTCGCCCTTCCGATCGGCATCGCCGCGGCGCGCAGCAACGCCGCGGCAGCGGCGATCCGGCCGGTGCTGGACTTCATGCAGACGCTGCCTGCGTTCGTCTACCTGATCCCGGTGATCTTCCTCTTCGGCATCGGCGCGGTCCCCGGCATGGTCGCCACGGTCGTGTTCGCGATGCCGCCCGGGGTCCGCCTCACCGAGCTCGGCATCCGGCAGGTCGACCAGGAGATGGTGGAGGCCGGTCACGCGTTCGGAGCCCCTCCGCGCGACATCCTCACCAGGATCCAGATCCCGCTGGCGCTGCCCACGATCATGGCCGGCGTCAACCAGGTGATCATGCTGTCGCTGTCGATGGTGGTCATCGGAGCCTTCGTCGGCGCCCCTGGGCTCGGCGCGGACGTCCTGTCCGGTATCACCCGGCTCAACCTCGAGCTGGGCTTCGAGGCTGGTCTCGCCGTCGTGATCCTGGCGATCTACCTCGACCGCGTGACCTCCGGCCTCGCCGACCGCTCATCCGTGGCGCGGGCCCAGAAGCGGGTCACGGCCGGCAGATGAGCACCCACAACTCTCGAATCTGCACAACGAAAGGAACGCACGATGCGTAGAAGACCAATCCGCACAGCGGCGACCGTGGCCTCGAGCGTGCTCGCCCTAGGGCTGCTCGCGGCCTGCGGCTCGGAGGACTCGGGCACAACGGCCGAGTCAGGCGGCAGCGGCGGTGGTGGCGGCGAGAGCAAGAGCCTGACCATCGGCTACATCCCCTGGGACGAGGACATCGCGGTCACCTACCTGTGGCAACACGTGCTCGAGGAAGAGGGCTACGACGTCAAGATCCAGCAGCTCGACGTCGCGCCGACCTTCGCGGGGCTGGCCCAGGGCGATCTTGAGCTGTTCTTCGACACCTGGCTCCCCGTCACGCACGAGGACTACTGGGCCCAGTACGGCGAGAAGATCGAGGACCTCGGCGTCTGGTACGACCAGGCAACGCTGAACATCGCGGTCCCCGAGTACGTCGATGCGGAGAGCATTGCCGACCTCCAGGGCATGGCCGACAAGTTCGGCGGCACCATCACCGGCATCGAGGCCGGTGCGGGCCTGACCCGGGTCACCGAGGAGGAGGCCATGCCGGCGTACGGCCTCGATGAGTACAAGCTGCAGACGTCCTCGACGACGGCGATGCTCGCCGAGCTCTCGCGGGCCATCGAGGCCAAGGAGCCCATCGTGGTGACGCTGTGGCACCCGCACTGGGCCTACTCGGCGTTCCCGATCAAGGACCTCGAGGACCCGAAGGGCGCCATGGGCGACGCTGAGGAGATCCACGTCGTCGGCCGAGAAGGCTTCACGAAGGACTTCCCGGAGCTCGCTGCCGCGCTCGGAGAGTTCACCATGGACGACGACAGGCTCGGGTCCCTGGAGAACGTCGTCCTCCGCGAGTACCAGGACGACCCGGCCGCCGGTGTCGACGCCTGGGTCGCAGAGAACCAGGCGTGGGTCGACGGCCTGATGGAGTGACCTAGCTGAAACAGCCGAAGGTGCCGGACATCGAGTGCAGATGTCCGGCACCTTCGTCGTACCCGGCTCAGCCTTCGATCCGGGTGGCGAGTCCGTGCAGCGCCTTGGCCATGGCGTGCCGGCGGCGCCGGCGCTCCATCGGCTGACTGGGCGGCCGGTGGCCGGCGCGCCGTTGCTCGTCGATCGCGCGGACGAGGTCCAAGTTGTCGATGTTCATCGTCGCTCCTTGGTTTGCGTGGTGATGAGGGTTCAGACCCGTACGACGGAGATGTCGCCGCTGACGGTGTTGAGCCGCAGGCGGACCTTCTCCTCGTCGGCCCCGGGCTCGTCGGCTGCTTCGAGGTCGGTGTCGACGCGGCCGGTCAGAGAATGCACGTCGAGCCAGGCCGCCGTACCCGCTGCGAGGCCGACGTGGACGTCACCGGAGGCGCCCTGCGCCTTGACCTCGCCACGGTGCACCCGGCCGAGGTGGACGCTGCCCGAGCCGGTCTGCGTCCTGACGTCGCTCTCCGCGTCGGTGATGGAGATGTCGCCGGAGCCGGTCTGCGCCTTCGCCGGGCCGGCCACGTGCTGTACCTGGACGTCGCCGGAGCCGGACGCGATGTTGCACGCGGCGGAGACGCTGCCGATCCGGATGTCTCCGGATCCGCTCCGCACGTCCAGGTCGGCTTCGGTGGAGTCCAGCGAGATCTCGCCGGAGCCGGAGCGCAGGCTGCTCGAGCCGGTGAGGTGCAGCACCGAGATCTCGCCGGAGCCGGTCGAGATGCGGCTGCCGGCGAAGCTGCCGCGCGCCTGCACGTCGGCGCTGCCGGATGTGATCGTCAGCGCAGCACCGTGCGGGGCCGTCACGTGCAATTGCAGGTCGGGCGTGCGGTTGAACAGGCCGTGGCCGCGTTTGGGCACGTGCACCACGATGGTGTCACCACGGTGCTCGATCACCGTCGCGGCGATCAGCTCCTGGCTGCCTTGGTCGTTGCCACCGGTCAGCTCGACGGTCGTCTCGGCGGTGTCCTGGGCGTCGACGACGACGTCGCCGGCGCCGAACTCGACATTGATGGTGGGCGGGTTGGGAGTGTCGAAGCGGTGCATGGCTTCCTCCAAGAGGGTGTGCGAGACTCCCGCGTCGTCGCGACGCGGTTGCCGGGTGTGGACGGGTTGAGTGGCCGGGTGGCCGCCAGGGAGTGCTAGCGAGCCCAGCCGCTGAAGCTCTGGCCGGGGCCGCGTCGGCCGCGGCCGAAGTCGGCACCGAACGGCAGCCCGCTCAGGTCGATGTCGACGTTGACGCCGCGGTTGCTTGCCGCCTTACGCACTGCGCCCACGAGCCAGGTGTTGAGCGACTGTCCGTGCTTGGCGGCGGCCTCCTCGGCGCGCACCTTGAGGGCCTCGGGCAGTCGGAGGGTGATGCGCGCGACGGGGCCGTCCTCGTCCTCGTCGGCCTCGGTGTCCTCCGGAGCCGGCGGTGCTGGTGGCGCAGGTGGCGGGGTGGTCACGAACTGCGGCTCGCGTCCCTTCAGGCGTACGTCGATGGAGCCGCCGCCGAGGTCCTGGCTGATCTCGGCAGCGGCGTGTGACAGCGCCTCCAGCAGCACCATCCGGATCGCCGGGTCCAGGGCCAGCGCCATCCGCTCGGCGGCGGCCTGGACCTCGGGCCCGCCGGCTGCGGCCGCGGCGGTGAGGTCGCGGCGGAGGCTCTCCGCGTACGTCGTGATGTCCATATGCATCACTATGGCGTCAAGATGATGTCATGTCAATGCCATAGTCGATTTTGGTGACACCACATCCAGGATCGCCCAGGATCGCCCACGCGTTTTCGACGTTCATGCTTCCTGCGCACCGGCGACCTTCCTGCGCCAGGCGTACGCCGAGAAAGCCGCAAAGTGGGCAAATGGGGGCCCCGCAGGTGCAGGAAGCCGAGCTCGGCGCAGGAAGGCCAGCGACAACGGCGGGCGTGCGGAAGGTCAGGTGGCGGGGGCCGACCGTGGATCGGACGCACTCCGATCGCTGCCATCGCTGCCACCGCTGCCATCGTCGCCGCGTCGCACCGAGGCGAGCAGCATCTGCGCCACGTCGAGCACCTCGACCTCGTCGCGGGCGGCACCGGCCGACTGCTGCTCGGTCAGGCCGTCGGAGAGCATGATGCGGCAGAACGGGCACCCGGTGGCGATCTGGTCCGCGCCGGTGGCGACGGCCTCGGCGGTGCGGTTGTTGTTGATCCGCGACCCGATCTTCTCCTCCATCCACATCCGGGCGCCGCCGGCGCCGCAGCAGAAGGACCGCTCGGAGTTGCGCGGCATCTCGGTGAAGTGCGCACCGGGGATGACCTCGAGCAGGTCGCGCGGCGGCTCGTAGACCTGGTTGTGCCGGCCGAGGAAGCACGGGTCGTGATAGGTGATCGTGCGACCGCCCACCGTGGCCGCGTCGCCGGCGACGGGTGTGAGGCGGCCCTCGCGCACCAGCCGGTTGAGCAGCTGGGTGTGGTGCACGACCTCCAGCTCAACCCCCAGCTGGCCGTACTCGTTCTTCAGCGTGTTGAAGCAGTGCGCACAGGTCGCGACGACCTTCTTTGCCTTGGCCTCGGTCAGCGTCTCGGCGTTGGCCATCGCCAGCTGCTGGAACACGAACTCGTTGCCCGCCCGCCGCGCCGGGTCGCCGCTGCAGGTCTCGCCGTCACCGAGTACGGCGAACTCGACGCCGGCGATGTGCAGCAGCTCCGCGACGGCGCGGGTGGTCTTCTTCGCCCGGTCCTCGTACGCACCGGCGCAGCCGACCCAGAACAGCCACTCGACCTCGTCGAGGGTCTCCACATCAGTACCCACCTGCTTCACCTCGAAGTCGAGGTCGTTGGCCCAGTCCATCCGCGCGGTCGGTGACATGTTCCACGGGTTGCCCTTGTTCTCCAGGCCCTTGAACAGCTGGTTGAGCTCGGTCGGGAAGTTGGACTCCACCAGCACCTGATAGCGCCGCATGTCCATGATGTGGTCGACGTGCTCGATGTCGACCGGGCACTGCTGCACGCACGCGCCGCAGGAGGTGCAGGACCACAACACGTCGGGGTCGATCACGCCGTAGGCGTCGGCGTTGCCGACCAGCGGACGGTCGGCCTCGGCCTGCAGGTCCGCGCCGAGCTCGGACCGCTCGTCCTCGGCGGTCTGCAGGTACGGCGCCTTGGCGTAGGCGTGGTCGCGCAGGCCCAGCACGAGGAGCTTGGGCGACAACGGCTTCTCGGTCGCCCACGCCGGGCACTGGCTCTGGCAGCGACCGCACTCGGTGCAGGTGGTGAAGTCGAGAATGCCCTTCCAGGAGAAGTCCTCGACCTTACCGACGCCGAAGGCGGTGTCCTCGTCGAGCTCGTCGATGTTCTCGAAGTCGATCGGCATGCCGTTGGCCATGATCGGCCGCAGCCCGCCGAGCGCCGTACCCCCGTCGGACTTGCGCTTGAACCAGACGTTGGGCCAGACGGTGAAGCGATGCCACGCCACCCCCATCGTGGCGTGCAGGCCGAGCACGATCGCCCAGGCCATCGACACCACGATCTTGAGCATGGCCACCACCCAGATCACGTCGTGCAGCGCCCCGGTGGACAGCCCGGAGAAGAACAGCTCGCCCACCCAGGCGGTCAGCGGGAAGTGCGCGAGCGTCGCCCAGCTCTCGCCTTGCAGCCGCCCCAGCGCGTACTCCGCACCCCGCAGCGTGAGGATGCACGCGCCCACGGCGAACACGACGAACTCGACGAAGTAGCCCTGCCACATCCGGGAGCCCCAGAACCGGCTCGCCCGGCCCTTGGCGGTCGGCCGCCGGGCCGTCCGGTACGCCGCCAGGCCGGCGATCGCGACCATCATGATCCAGGTGATCGCCTCGGTCACCCACTCATAGGCGTAGAAGTGGCCGATCAGCACGATCGCGAAGTCGGGATCGAACAGCTGGCCGTAGGCGGTGACCAGCGTGAAGAACAAGAAGCCGAAGCCTACGAACACGAACCAGTGCGCCGCACCGACGGCACTCCACTGCAGCATCCGGGTGTGGCCGAACGTCTCCACGAGCATGTTCCGCCACCGTGCGCCCGGGTCGTCACCGCGGCCCACCGCGGGCTGGCCCAGCCGGACGACACCGACGATTCGTGCGGCGGCCTGCGCGAACAGCGCCACCGCCACCGCGGTGATGGTCAACGACACGACAATCGCGAGGATCTGCATGTCGGCTTGCTCCTAGCGTGCGCTCTGCTGCGGGTGAGGGGAGCGTACGTCACACCGAGGGGGGTTATCTGCGTGGCAGGCGGGTGCGGTCCGGCCGGCCGGACTCGTCGTGGGGCAAGGTGTCCAGCGCGCGCCGTGCCACCACCTGCTGGCGGGTGATGGTCCGCTCCGCGCGCCCCCGGCCGAGGAAGCTGATCAGCCAGTGCAGCAGCGTGGTGAGGCGCTGCTTGAAGCCGATCAGGTAGAGCAGGTGGATCAACAGCCACATCAGCCAGGCGACGAAGCCGGAGACCCGGATCCTGCCGATGCTGGCGACCGCGTCGAACCGCGAGATCGTGGCCATGCTGCCCTTGTCGAAGTACCTGAACGGCTCCTGCAGGTCGCGGCCGGCCGCTCGGGCGCTGATCAGTTTGGCGGCGTGCTTGCCGGACTGCATGGCGACCTGGGCGACGCCCGGGAGGTCGTCCTTGGCCATCATGTCGCCGATCACGAAGACCTCGGGGTGGCCGCGCAGCGAGCAGTCGTCCTCGACCGGGATCCGGCCGGCCCGGTCGACCTCGACACCGACCTGGTCGGCGAGGTGCTTGCCCAACGGGGACCCCGCGACGCCGGCTGCCCATACCTTGCAGCGGCTCTCGATCCGCCGGATGCTGCCGTCGGCGTCCTTGACGTCGATGCCTGTCTCGTCCACCCCGGTCACCAGGGCGTTGAGCTGTACGTCGACGCCGAGCTTGGTGAGCTCCTTGGCGGCCTTGGCCGACAGCCGGTCGCCGAACGTCGCGAGTACGGCGGGGGCGCCGTCGAGCAGCACGATCCGCGTCCGGGCCGGGTCGATCCTGCGGAAGTCCCTGCGCAGCGTGCGCCTCGCCAGCTCGGCGATCTGGCCGGCCATCTCGACACCGGTGGGGCCGGCGCCGACCACCACGAAGGTGAGCCAGCGCTCGACCTCCGCCGGATCGGGCTCGAGCTCGGCGAACTCGAAGGCGCTGAGGATGCGGCCGCGCAGCTCCAGCGCGTCATCGATCGACTTCATGCCGGGAGCATGCTGGGCGAAGTGGTCGTTGCCGAAGAACGACTGTGCGGAGCCCGCTGCGACGACCAGGCTGTCGTAGGGCGTCTCCACGGTGCCCGTCGGGGTCCAGGACGTGACCAGCCTGCGATCCACGTCGATGTTGGTCACCTCGCCGAGCAGCACCTCCGCATTGCGCTGGCCGCGCAGAATCTCCCGCGTCGGCGGCGCGATCTCGCCCTGGGAGAGGATTCCGGTGGCGACCTGGTAAAGCAGTGGCTGGAACAGGTGGTGGTTGGTCTTGGCGATCAGCGTCACATCGACCGGGGCATGACTGAGGGCCTTCGCGGAGAACAGGCCCCCGAATCCGGAGCCGACGATCACCACATGGTGGCGCGCGGCGGCGGTGCTGTCGTTCACGAGTCCTCCCGGGCCCCTTCGCGCACCGTGCTTGTCGCGCACAGTGCTTCCTTCCCCCAGTGTCCCGCTCCGTCGCCTCCACACCCCCGCAGCACGTCCACGTACTCGCCCCCGGCGCGTTCGATCGTGTCGTCGGGGTCCTATAGTCGGCCCCGATAGAGCGGGAGCTCGGCAAGACCGGGCTGAGAGGGCGATAGGAGCGTCGCCGACCGCAGGAACCTGTCCGGGTAATGCCGGCGAAGGGAATCATCATGCTGAGCATCTCCATCACTGTGCTCGTCCTGCTGTCCGTGCTGGGCGTGTTCGCCTGGGTCGGGCTGGCGGTGGGCCGCGACCGCGACCTGGAGGAGTTCGCGGTCGCCCGCAACAGCCAGAACGCCACCGGGCTGGGGCTGTCCTTCTTCGCCTCCGGCGTCGGCGCGTGGATCCTCTTCGCCGCGCCCGAGGTGGGCGCATCGGCCGGCATCGCCGGCGTGCTCGGTTACGCGCTGGCGATCACGGTCCCACTGGCGGGACTGGTCCTGGTCGGCCGGCGGCTGCGAGACCTGGTGCCCACCGGCCACAGCCTCGTCGAGTTCGTCCGGCTCCGCTACGGGCACGTCATGTACCGGTACGTGCTCGGCATCTCGCTCGTCTACATGCTCGTCGCGCTGGCGGCGGAGCTCACCGCCATCGGCGCGGTGCTGACGCGGCTGTCGGACGCCGATCCGCGGCTGGGCATCGTGGCGGTCGCGGCGGTCACGGTCCTCTACACCGCATACGGCGGGCTGCGGGCCTCCATCCGCACCGACCGCTGGCAGTCCTGGCTGCTGTTCGCGCTGCTGGTGGTGGTCGGCGTCACGTTGGCGACCACGCTGCCTCCACGCACAGCCGAGGGCGCCCGGACGTTGTTCGACGTGGACCTGGCCGGCATCGAGGGTGCGCTGGCGCTGGTGGTGGCGGTCACCGCCACGACGCTGTTCCACAACGGCTACTGGCAGCGGGTCTGGGCGGCCCGGAGCGACCGTGCACTGAGCCGCGGGGCGTTGCTGGGGGCGGCCACCCGGTTTCCGGTGGTGCTGGCGGCCGGGCTGGTGGGCCTGCTCGCCGCAGCCTCCGGCGTGGCGCTCGGGACACCACCGGTGCCGTTCTTCGCGCTGCTGGAGCAGCAGCCGGCCTGGCTTCTCGCCGTGGTCCTGGTCCTCACCGTGGGGCTCGTCGCCTCCACGGTCGACACCCTGCAGAACGGGCTGGCCGCCGTGGTCGTGACCGACCGGCCCGACGTCGGCCTCGTCGGTGGCCGGGTCGCCACCGTAGCGCTCACCGTGCTCCCGATGCTGGTCGCCTTCCAGGGATATTCAGTGCTGCGGCTGTTCCTGATCGCCGACCTGTTCTGCGCAGCCACCATCGCGCCGGCCCTGTTCGGCCTGTGGCGCCGTTCCACCTCGGCGGGAGCGGTCACCGGCGCGCTCGCAGGACTGGTGGCAGCCCTGGCGTACGGCTACGTGGCCGGAGGGTCGCTGCCCGCCGGCGTGGCCATTGCCACCTTCGCCGGCGGGCTGGCGCTGCCCCCGTTCCTGGTGGCGGTGGCCGCGTCCACCGCGGTCACCGTGCTGGTCTCCCTCGCGGGCCGCCGAACCGTCGACCTGCGGGTGCTCACCGAGCAGGTGGAGTCGCTGTCGGTCCCGGTGCGGGCGGACGACTTCCGGAGCACCGAGACCTCGGAGGTAACGCGGTGACGACCACGCCGCAGACGTCGGGCGGTGCCGCGGCAGCGTCCGGCCTGGACCGCAGAATCCAGGAGTACATCGAACGCGGAGCCGACCCCGACGCCCGCGGGGACCCCGACGCCCGCGGGGACCGGGTCGCCGACGAGGCGGAGTTCGACGCGCTCGCGCTCGAGCTCTTCGCGTTCCAGTACGAGCACAACGCGGCGTACCGGCGCTTCTGCCGGACGCGCCGAGCCGAGCCTGGCCGGCTGACCGGGTGGACGCAGATCCCGGCAGTGCCGCTGAGCGCGTTCAAGGAGCTGACCCTGGCCTGCGAGCCGCCGGGGCAGGCCGCTGCGGTGTTCATGACCAGCGGCAGCACCGACCCGAGCCGACGAGGACGCAACCACCACCCGCACCTGCGCCTGTACGACGCGTCGATGCGAGCCGCCTTCGCCCAGCACTTCATGCCGGACCGGGACCGGATGCGGCTGCTCGTGCTCAACCCGCGCATCGACGAGGAGCGGCACTCCTCCATCGCCTACTTCTGCACGCGGCTGGTCGACTTCTTCGGTGCGCCCGGCAGCAACTTCTTCGTGGGGCCGGAGGGGCTGCAGACGCAACGTCTGGCGGCGGCCCTCCGGGACGCCGAGGCGACCGGTGAGCCGGTCGCGCTGGTGGGCACCTCGTTCGCCTACGTCCATCTGCTGGACGAGCTGGCCGAACACGGGTTCTCCTGCAGCCTCCCCGACGGGAGCCGGCTGCTGGACACCGGCGGCTTCAAGGGACGCTCGCGTGAGGTCTCGGCCGCGGATCT
>DASSKO010000025.1:0-12896 GCA_035690425.1 Nocardioidaceae bacterium | reverse complement strand
ATCTGTGCGGCGGGTGGCCAGGGCGTCACGGCGATCCTTGAGCGGTAGGCACGACCTCTTGCGTCGAGATCGCACGTCTGCCTCAGCGGCCATGGATCGCTCGAACGGTGTCGATCGTGTCGGCCTCGGCGGCCGCCTTGTCCTCGCGGTGACGCAGCACGCGCGCAAACCGCAGGGCCATGCCGGCGGGGTAGCGCGGAGAGGCCTGCACCCCGTCGAACGCCACCTCGACGACCAGGTCGGGCCGGACTCGCACCTCGTGGCCGGACCGCGACGTCTCCAGCTCGAGCAGCCGCTCGGTCTGCCAGGTCAGCATCGCGTCGGTGAGACCCTTGAAGGTCTTGCCGAGCATCACGAACTCGCCGGTGTCGGCGTCCCGCGCACCCAGGTGCAGGTTCGACAGCCAGCCCTGCCGCCGGCCGTGCCCCCACTCGGCCGCCAGGACGACCAGGTCGAGGGTGTGCCGCGGCTTGACCTTGACCCACGATGCGCCGCGTCGTCCTGCGTCGTACGGCGCGTCCAGCCCCTTGAGGACGACACCCTCGTGCCCGCGCGACACCGCGTCGGCGAAGAACGCCCGCACCCGCCCGGCGTCGTCAGTGACCAGCCGGGGCACCACCAACTCGTCGGGGGCGATCTCGCGGAGCCGGGTCACGCGCTCGGCCGCGGGGAGATCGAGGAGGTCCGCTCCGTCGAGATGCAGCAGGTCGAAGAAGAACGTCGACAACGGCACCTGTGCTCGCAAAGTCTCGACGTCGGCCGAGCTCGCCGTGCGCGAGCCGGTCTGCTGGAACGGCAGCGCGGCTCCGTGGGGGCCGAGGGCGAGCGCCTCGCCGTCGAGCACGACGGAGTCGACCGGCAGCGAACGGGCGGCCGCGACGATCTCGGGCACGCGCGCGGTGATGTCGTCGAGCGAGCGGGTGAAGACCCACACGTCGTCGCCGCGGCGGTGCACCTGCACCCGGATGCCGTCGAGCTTCCACTCCACCGCCACCTCGAGCGTCGCGCCCGCGGCCGTGACCTTGGCCAGCCCCGCGTCGACGTCGGGCGCGGTGGCCGCGAGCATCGGGCGCAGCGGCTGCCCGACCACCAGCGCGAACTCGGCGAGACCGGCTTCGCCGTCGGCCAGCGCGGCCGCGGCGACCGGCCCCGATGCCCCGCGCAGCATGACCGCCCGGCGCACCGCGGCAACCGGCACCGCGGCGGCGGCCGCCACCGCGGTCACCACCACCCCGTCGAGGGCGCCCTGCCGGACCTCCCCGCTGATCAGCCGGGCGAGATAGTCCTGCTCCACCGGAGTCGCCAGCGCGAACAGCTGCTCGACCTGGTCGGCACGCGCAACCTGCGAGCTCGGCCCATTCAGCAAGCTGATCTGCTCGAGGCGCTGGTGCACCTGGCTGACGCCGAGAGTCGGTGACTCCGCCGGCGGGGGCAGCGACTGCAGCGTGCGCCACCCGATGCCGGTGCGGCGCTGCCGCAGCTCACCGGACAGATAGGCGACCACGGTCTCGACCTCGTCGTGATCCGCACGACACAGCGCATCCGCCAGCAGCTCGGTCTTGGCTGACCGGGAGCGGGTCGCCCCGACGGCGGCGGAGGTCTCGACGAGCTCGGTCAGCAGCACGGCGTCTATTCTGGCGTGCCGTGCCGACATCCCTCCAGCAGCACGCTCGCGTCTGGCGTCCTGGTTTCGACCTCGACGTCGCCGCGACGCTGTCCGCGCTGCGCCGCGGGACCGGTGATCCGGCGTACACGCAGGACCGCGACGGTGCGATCTGGTGGGCCGTGCGCACGCCGGAGGGCACGGCCGGCCTGCGGCTCACGACCGACCGCGGGCTCGGCGAGGTGCGCGCCGCTGCGTGGGGTAGCGGCGCCGGCTGGATGCTCGACCGGCTGCCACAGACTCTGGGGGCGGCCGACGAGCTGGACGGATTCGAGCCGCGACATCCGCTGCTGGCGGAGTCGCTGCGTCGCCACCACGGATGGCGGGTGCCGTGCACGGGTCTGGTCTTCGAGGCCACGATGCCGGCGATCCTGGAGCAGAAGGTCACCGGGCAGGAGGCGTGGCTGGGCTGGCGCCGGCTGCTGCGCGGGTACGGCGATCGCGCGCCCGGCCCACTCGGGGAGCGGGGGATGGTGGTGCCGCCCTCGCCGCACACCGTGCGGATGATCCCGTCCTGGGCCTGGCTGAAGATGCGCATCGACCCGGCGAGGTCACGGGCGCTGGTCACCGCAGCACGGGTCGCCGAGGCGCTGGAGCGCACCATGGGGCTGCCGGGGCCCGAGGTGGAGCGGCGGCTGCGCTCGCTGCCGGGCATCGGGGTGTGGACGGCGGCCGAGATCCGGCAGCGCGCACACGGCGACGCCGACGCGGTCAGCTTCGGCGACTACCACGTGGCCAAGAATGTCACCTGGGCGCTGACGGGTGAGGCTGGCGACGACGCAGCAATGGCCGAGTTGCTCGAGCCCTATCGGCCACATCGCTTCCGCGTCCAGCGGCTGCTTGAGCTGAGCCGGGTCGGTCCACCCCGGCGAGGACCACGGATGGCGCCGCGGACGCACCTCCCAGGCTGACTCGTCTCAGAGCAGCGGAGCCAGCGGGGCGAGAACTCGCTCGCTGAGCTTCGCGACCAGCGGCCGCTGCTCCCACTCGTGCAGCGTCAGCTCGCGAGCGTTGCCGCAGTCGGTGGCGAAGACCTTCTCCATGTGCTCCGCCAGCTCGGGGCTGAAGAACTCGACGTTGATCTCGTAGTTTCCGGTGAGGCTCAGCCGGTCGACGTTGGCGGTCCCGACCGTCGACCACTCGCTGTCGATGGTGGCGGTCTTCGCGTGCACCATCGCGTTCTCGTAGAGGAAGATGCGTACGCCGCCGCGCAGTAGCGGGGCGTAGAAGCCTCGAGACACCCAGTCGGCGACCACGTGGTTGGAGGTGGCCGGCAGCAGCAGCCGCACGTCCACGCCGCGGTTCGCCGCGATCAGCATGGCGGCGAGGATCTGTGCGTCGGGGATGAAGTAGGCGTGTGTCAGGAGGATGTGGTGCTGCGCGCGGTCGAGCGCCTCCAGATACATGCCGCGGATCGGGAACATCCGCATCCGCGGCAGGTTCCGGTACACCCGAATCCGCGCTTCCCAGCTGGACGTGCCTGGGTCGTGCAGCTCGGGCTGGTGCTTCGTGCGGTTGAGGTTCCAGAAGTCGACGAACGCGTTCTTGAGGTCCCAGGCGCTCGGACCCTCGATGCGCACGTGGGTGTCACGCCACTGCGCTGCGTACATCGAACCGACGTTGTATCCGCCGACGAAACCGACCTCGCCGTCGACGACGAGGATCTTGCGGTGGTCGCGGCCGTAGCGTCGCGGGTCGAAGAACCGCCAGCCAGGGGCGAACACGGGGTACTCGATGACGTGCATCGATGGCGGAAAGCGCTTGAAGGACGCGGGGACGACGAGGTTGGCGAACCCGTCGTAGATGACGAACACCTCGACGCCACGATCGGCGGCCTCCTGCAGGGCCACCTTGAAGCCCTGTCCCACCGCGTCGTTCTTCCAGATGAAGGACTCGAAATGGACCGTGCGCTGCGCACCGCGGATCGCCGCGAGCATGTCGGCGTACAGGTCCGCGCCGTAGCAGTAGGTCGTGACCCGCTCGGTGCCGATCGTGGCCAGCACGGGATCGGTGCGCGGGAACGTGGAGTGTGTGTGGTGGCGCTTGCGCAGGGAGTCGATCACGCTGATGACCGCGATCACGACAGCCTGCAGTCCCACCAGGCTCAGCAGCGTGCGCCTGGCCAGTGTTCGCAGCCTCATACCTCCGAGAACCTATCGGCCGTTGTCCGTGCCAGCCCGTACGGTGGAGCACATGAGGCCGGTTACCGATCTGCAGCGACGAGTCGCACCCTTCGACTTCCAGGCCGACTTCTCCCCGTCCGGCGACCAGCCGCAGGCGATCGAGGACCTGCACAAGCGGGTGGAGTCGGGCGAGCAGGACATCGTGCTGCTCGGCGCGACCGGCACCGGCAAGACCGCAACGGTCGCGTGGCTGGTCGAGAAGGTCCAGCGTCCCACCCTGGTGATGCAGCCCAACAAGACACTGGCCGCGCAGTTCGCCAATGAGCTGCGCGACTTCTTCCCCGACAACGCGGTGGAATACTTCGTCTCCTACTACGACTACTACCAGCCCGAGGCCTACGTCCCGCAGACCGACACCTACATCGAGAAGGACTCCTCGATCAACGAGGAGGTCGAGCGGCTGCGGCACTCTGCGACCAACTCGCTGCTGACGCGCAGGGACGTCGTGGTCGTGTCGACGGTCTCCTGCATCTACGGCCTCGGCACCCCGCAGGAGTACGTCGACCGGATGATCCGGCTCAAGACCGGCGACGAGACCGACCGCGACTCGCTGCTGCGCAAGCTGGTGCAGATCCAGTACTCCCGCAACGACATGGCCGGCACCCGCGGCACCTTCCGGGTGCGCGGCGACACCCTCGAGGTGTTTCCGGTCTACGAGGAGAACGCAGTCCGGATCGAGTTCTTCGGCGACGAGATCGAGCGGCTGATGACGCTGCACCCACTCAGCGGCGAGGTGCTCACCGAAGACAAGGAGCTCTACATCTTCCCCGCCAGCCACTACGTCGCCGGACCGGAGCGGATGGAGCGGGCGATCGGCGACATCGAGGCCGAGCTCGGCGAGCGGCTGTCGGAGATGGAGCGGCAGCACAAGATGCTCGAGGCGCAACGGCTGCGGATGCGCACCACCTACGACATCGAGATGATGCGCCAGATCGGGTCCTGCTCCGGCATCGAGAACTACTCCCGGCACATCGACGGACGTGAGGCCGGCTCGGCGCCCAACTGTCTGCTCGACTACTTTCCCGAGGACTTCATGCTGGTCATCGACGAGTCCCACGTCGCGGTGCCGCAGATCGGCGGCATGTACGAGGGCGACATGTCGCGCAAGCGCACGCTGGTCGAGCACGGTTTCCGGCTGCCGAGCGCGATGGACAACCGGCCGCTGCGGTGGGAGGAGTTCCTGGAGCGGATCGGGCAGACCGTCTACATGTCCGCGACCCCGGGACCCTACGAGATGTCGCGCGTCGGCGGCCGGGACAACGTCGTCGAGCAGATCATCCGCCCGACCGGCCTGGTCGACCCCGAGGTCGTGATCAAGCCCACCAAGGGCCAGATCGACGACCTGATCCACGAGATCCGCACCCGCGCCGACCGCCACGAGCGAGTGCTCGTCACGACGCTGACCAAGAAGATGTCCGAGGACCTGACCGACTACCTGCTCGAGGCCGGCGTCCGCACCCGCTACCTGCACAGCGAGGTCGACACGCTGCGTCGGGTGGAGCTGCTGCGCGAGCTGCGAATGGGCGAGTACGACGTCTTGGTGGGCATCAACCTGCTGCGGGAGGGGCTCGACCTGCCCGAGGTCTCGCTGGTCGCGATCCTCGACGCCGACAAGGAGGGCTTCCTGCGCTCGGGCACCTCGCTGATCCAAACCATCGGGCGGGCCGCGCGCAACGTGTCCGGCCAGGTGCACATGTACGCCGACAAGATCACCGAGTCGATGCAGAGCGCGATCGACGAGACCAACCGCCGGCGCGAGGCGCAGGTCGCTTACAACACCGCTCACAACGTCGACCCGCAGCCGCTGCGCAAGCGCATCGCCGACATCACCGACATGCTCGCGCGGGAAGACGCCGACACCGAGAAGCTGCTCGGCGGTGGCGGTCGCCAGCAGAGCCGGGGCAAGGCGCCCGTGCCGTCGCTGGGCAGTGCAGCAAGCAGAGCGCCGGTCGGCGAGCACGCCGCCGAGCTGGCCGGTGGCCTGCCGTCCAGTGACCTTGCAGACCTGGTGCAGCAGCTCACCGACCAGATGCACACCGCCGCCGCCGAGCTGCAGTTCGAGCTGGCCGCGCGGCTGCGCGACGAGATCCGCGAGCTGAAGAAGGAGCTGCGCCAGATGGTGGAGGCCGGCGCCCGATAGCGCCGGTTCCAGCCGTGACCGCCGACGAGCTTCTCGCCTACTGTCTCGCCAAGCCCGGCGCGTGGCAGGACGAGCCGTGGGAGGGCGACGTCGTGACCAAGGTGCACGACAAGATTTTCGCGTTCCTGGGCAGCGAGGCGTCGGTCGGTGTGAAGTGCGGGGCCAACCGCGAGGAAGCCGACGAGTGGTTGTTGCGCTATCCCGACGATGCCGCGGTGATGGCCTACATCGGCCGATCGGGATGGAACTCCCTCGACCTCGATGGCGCAATACCCGACGACGAGATCCTCGAGGCGATCGATGCGTCGTACTCGGCTGTCGTGGCCAAGCTGCCGAAAAAGCACCGGCCCGACGTCCAGGCCTGAGCAAGATCAGCGTCGGCGTCGCCACGATCGGCCGAACCTGGGTAGATCACCCGCGCGGTTGCACGGAGGAACTGCCACGCTTCGGTGGTCAAGGCACAGCGGTCAGCCCAACTGCCAGTGCACGGGCATGGTCAGAACGCCGCCGCCAGGCAGGCCGAGCGCATTGAGCAGGTGCTCCAGAGCCGGCGCGCCGACGCCGATCTGCGCGACCGAGGCTGCCGCAGGCGCGTCGCTGTTCTCGGCCGGACGCAGCCGGTCGAGCATGCCCGGCTTCGGCACCGTGTGCACCGCCACGTCCGCACGGGTCACCCCGGCGCGCGCGCAGGCGAGGTCGACCGCATCGGGCAGCGTGCCGAGTTGGTCGACCAGGCCGAGCTCGACCGCGTCGGCGCCGGTCCACACCCGCCCCTTCGCCACCTCGCGCAGCGCCTCGACGTCCATCGAGCGGTCGTTGGCTGCCTTGGTGGTGAAGTCGGCGTAGATCCGGTCCAGCCACTCCTCCAGCCGCTCCCACTCGATGTCGCTGAACGGACGCTGGGTGGAGAACATCTCTGCGTAGGCGCCGCTGGCCACGCTCTCGCGCTGCACCCCGATGCGGGCCAGCGCGTCTCGCAGCACCTGCTTGCCCGCGAGTACGCCGATCGAGCCGGTCAGGGTGCCGGGGCTGGCGACGACGACGTCGGCCGGCATCGCGATGTAATAGCCACCGGAAGCGGCGACCGACGCCATCGAAGCGACCACCGGCGTGCCGCAGCGGCGCAGCCGGAGGATCTCGCGGCGGATCGCGTCGGAGGCCAGGTAGGAGCCGCCGGGGCTGTCGATGCGCAGCACCACCGCCTTGACGTGGTCGTCGTCGCCGGCGGCACGCAACACGGCGCCGACCGTGTCCGAGCCCACCGTCGGGCCGCTGGCCGGGGACCGGCCGCTGCTGCGGCCCAGGTGGATGCCGCCCGTCGCCTGCACGACGGCCACCACCGACTTCTTGCGGCCGCTCGCACCCATCCGGTAGGTGGAGGCGGCCAGGCCCTTGCCGTACCGCTCGACGTAGCGGAGCCGGACGTCGCGCGACCGTGCTCCCAGCCGGGCGCCGGACCGGGCACCCAGCCGGCCACGCAGATCGCCGTACACCTCGTCGCGGTAGCCGAGCCGGTCGACGAGCCCGCGGTCGAGTGCTTCCTGCGCGCTCAACGGCGCGCGGTCGACGGCGGCGCGCACGGCGTCCACGCTGATCCCACGGGCCGCAGCGATATCGGCGCAGATGGTCTGCATCGCCGACTCGACCAGCCGTTCCGCCATCTCGCGGTGCGGCTCGGTCATGGTGGACTCCAGGAAGGTGTTCGCCGCGGACTTGTACTCGTGCCGCTGACCGATCTGGGGGTCGATCCCGAGCTTGTCGAGCGCGTCGCGCACGAAGACCGCCTGCGCCACCACGCCGGTGAGGCCGACGTCGCCGGTCGGCTGCAACCAGATCTCCTCGAACGCCGTCGCCAGGTGGTAGGCGACGTTGCCGGGCCCCATCTCGCCGTACGACTCAGACCAGCAGACCGCGGACTTGCCGTGCCGGCGGAAGTCTTGAATCGCCGCGCGCAGCTCACTGGACTGCGCCAGCGTCGGTTGCGTGCGGCCGATGTGGGCCACCAGGCCGCCCACGCTGTCGTCGGTGGCCGCCTTGCGCAGGGTGTCGACCACCGAGCGCAGCACCGTCACCCGCCGCGCCTGTATCGCCTCCAGCGGCGTGCTGGCAGGAGACTCCAACAGACCGCGCGTCAGGTCGAGCTCGAGCAGCGTCGGTGCAGAGCGGTGGGGCAGTGACGAAAGTCTGGACGGCAGCTTCATACCGTCCACCGTACGGGCACGATTTGGCCACGCTATGGACAGTCTGGAACACTGGCGACGCTGGAGGGGAGTATTCCTTCGCGGCGGAGTCGTCATCTCGGCCGGCTGTGCGCTCGTGCGCGCATGCCGACCCGGCCCCGCCGACCAGGTGCCGAGCGTCCGTTGCACTGGTGGAAGAGACCTCCGGGTGTGTCATTAGTGACCTATCCGGAGGAGGATGCACGATATGGACGTTTCGACCTGGGTCTGGTGGGTGACGGTCGTCACCACGGTTGGGTTCCTGCTTGTCGACGTGGCGATCATCGGTCGTCGGCCACACGAACCGTCGATGGGTGAGGTGAGCCGCCACCTGGCCTTCTTCATCGGCGCGGCCGTGCTCTTCGGCCTCGGGGTGTGGTACTTCGCCGGCGGTCAGTACGGCGGTGAGTTCTTCGCCGGCTGGTTGACCGAGTACTCGCTCTCGGTGGACAACCTGTTCATCTTCATCATCATCATGAGCAAGTTCGGCGTGCCGAGGCAGTACCAGCAGACCGCGCTGATGGTCGGGATCGTCCTAGCACTGCTGATGCGCGGCATCTTCATCGCCATCGGCGCCGCGGCGATCAGCAACTTCAGCTGGATCTTCTACATCTTCGGCCTGTTCCTCGTCTACACCGCGGTCAAGCTGGCCAAGGAGGGGAGCGAGGACGAGGACGAGTTCGAGGAGAACCGGCTGATCAAGGCGGTGGAGCGCCGGTTCCCCGCGACCTCGGAGTACCACGGCGTCAAGCTGACCGTGGTGCAGAACGGCAAGCGGCTGATCACGCCGATGCTGGTCGTGATGCTCGCGCTGGGCACCACGGACCTGTTGTTCGCGCTCGACTCGATTCCCGCGATCTTCGGTCTCACCCAGGAGCCCTACCTGGTATTCACCGCCAACGTCTTCGCGCTGATGGGGCTGCGCCAGCTGTACTTCCTGATCGGCGGGCTCCTGCAGCGGCTGGTGTTCCTCAGCTACGGTCTCGCGTTCCTGCTGCTGTTCATCGGGGTCAAACTCTTCCTCGAGGCGCTGCACCTCAACGAGCTGCCGTTCATCAACGGCGGTGAGCACGTGGAGTGGGCGCCCGAGATCCCAATCTGGCTTTCGCTGGTGATCATCGTGGGCACGCTGACCGTCACCACCGTCGTCAGCCTGCTGTACTCCCGCCGGAAGAGCAACGCCGAGCTCGTCGACGAGCCGGAGCCGGGTCCGCGGCGGGACTGACTGCCGGATGGATTCGTTCGGAAATAGGAACGTTTCGCCGTCGGCTTGATTGGGAACCCCGCGCGCACGTACGTTCGGAGCAGCGCCTGACCGGACGCCGAATCCCGCCCACCGGTCGGTCGCACCACGATCCTCCAACAACCAGATCCGACCGGGCGGGAGCGGGGAACCCACTACTGGTGACGTGCACGGCCTCCGGCCGGGACGGCACCTCGGGGTTAAGCCACCATCGCGTGGCCGGGCACACCCTCCGCCCGAACCCGACAGCTAACCCCGCAGGCGTCGGAGAGGGAATTCCTTCATGCGCTACACCCCCCGTCACCGTGCCGACCGTAAGCGCCTCGCCGGCCGTGCCGGCGTCGCCACCGCTGCCGTAGCCGGCGTCGCCGCGGCCCCGCTGATGCTCAGCGCTCCGGCGCAGGCGGCGTCCGTGAGCACCTGGGACCGGCTCTCCATGTGCGAGTCCAGTGGCAACTGGTCGATCAACACCGGCAACGGCTACTACGGCGGCCTTCAGTTCTCCCAGTCCACCTGGGCGGGCTTCGGCGGCACCAACTATGCCCCGCGCGCTGACCTGGCCACCAAGGCGCAGCAGATCGCGACGGCCGAGAAGGTGCTCGACGTGCAGGGCTGGGGTGCCTGGCCGGCATGCTCGGCCGAGCTCGGCCTCGGCGCCGCCGAGGCCGGCGGTGCACCCAACGTCGACACCAGCGGCGGCTCCGCCTCCGAGCTCGCGACACCGGCGCCGCAGACCTCCGGCGGCAGCTACGTCGTGCAGTCCGGCGACACCCTGTCGGTGATCGCCAACCGTGAGGGCGTCAACGGCGGCTGGCGTGCGCTGTACGCCGCGAACCGGGACACGGTGTCCAACCCGAACATGATCTTCGTCGGGGAGACCCTGCGGCTGCCGTGAGCCTTCGGCCTGCAAACGGCAAACAACTGCCGTGACAACTGAACATGCACAACCGCCCTGGTGGCTGTTGGACCTTCTGACTAGAAGCGTCCGGCAGCCACCAGCGTGGCTCTGCGGTCGTCGCTCAGCGGCTCCTCGGCGACCGAGATCCCCGTCTCCGCCGCGTGCAGCATCACACCCGGCTCGACGACGAAGCCGACGTGGTGTACCTCCCGGTCGGGCCGGGCGAAGAAGTAGAGGTCACCGGCTCGCTCCTGCCCGAGTGCGACCGGCGTCGCCGCACGCTGCTGGTCGTGGGCATCTCGCGGAACCATCACGCCGTGCTGGCGCAGCACCCAGTGCACGAGCCCGCTGCAGTCGACGGCCCAGACGCAGGTGCCGCCCCACAGGTACTCCATCCCGAGGAAGGGCCTGGCCGTCTCCAGCAGCTGCTGCCCGGGGTACGGCGGGGCGTCGGGGCCGTAGCGAGGCGCAGGCAGGTCCGGCACGGGATCGACGCCGAGGTGCGCCCGACGTACCCAGCCGGGATAACCGCGCTCGTGCCGGCTGGAGGGTTGCCACCGAGCGACCACCTCGACCCAGTCGTCGTGCTTGCCGATGACGTCGACGGGTTCGCCATGCAGCAGCTGGCTGAGGGTGCGTCCGTGCAGGCCCCTGCGGGCGTCGGTGTCCAGCGAGTCCGCCCAGGCGCGCACGTCGGGGTCGTCCGCGACTGCGGCGGCGTCTCGCTCCCGGGCGGCGTCCGGCGCCGTCCACAGCGTGGCGACGGGCACGTGCACGTGCAGGATCACTGCGATCCCTTCTGGTCGGCCCATGCCGCGGCCGCGATCCGCGCGGTCAGGGCGTTCGCGGACTCGTTCTCGAGGTCGGTGGTCGTCAGGACGACCAGCACGGACTCCGCACGCCCGACGGGCTGCAGCAGCGCCGCGTCGTGGCAGACCCGGGCCTGCCAGCCGCTCTTGTGGCACACGCGCACACCGGCGGGCAGGCCGGCCGGAATGCCCTCGTTCCACTCGTTCTCCGCCAGCGTGTCGAGGATCGCGCGCGTTGCCGCGTCGCTCACCAGGCTGCGACGGGCGAGAGCGCACAGCACCGCCGCGAGGTCGGCGGCCGTGACCACGTTGTCGATGGCGACGTCACGGGCGTGATAGTCCTCGATGCCGCGTCCGACCGTCGTGGCCGCGCTGCTCCCGGACGCCTGCAGCACCTCCGCTACCGCCCCGGTCCCGACCTCGTCGAGCACCAGGTTGGTCGCCAGGTTGCTGGACCGCACGGTCATCCGCCGTACCAGCCAGCGCAGCGGACGCTCGGTGCCGATGGCGTCCCACACCGCGTCGTCGCTGTCCTCGCCGTGGTCGACCGAGTACGGCGACCCGTCGAGCGCGCTGGCAAACTCGTTGTGCACCGTGACCGGCGCATCGAGGTCGAGCCGGCCGGCCTCGGCGAGCCGGTGCGCGGCGACGAGGACCGGCAGCTTCATCGTGCTGGCCGCGTAGTGGGCCTGGTCGGCGGCCCGGACGAACCACGGGACGCGGTCGGTGCTGCCGCACCAGACAGACACGACGCCGTCGACCCGGTCGAGCTCGGTAGTCAACGCCTGCAGTGACGGTGTCGGCGCCGACTCGGGGTCGATGCTCACCTCACCAGCCCCGGGCGCGCCACTCGCCGAGCTGCGGTCGCTCGGCGCCGAGCGTGGTGTCGTCACCGTGCCCGGGGTAGACCCAGGTCTCGTCCGGGAGCCGGTCGAACACCCGGGTCTCGACGTGGTCGATCAACGTGCTGAAGGCGCCGCTGCTGTCGGTCCTGCCGACACCGCCCGGGAACAGGGAGTCGCCGGTGAACAGGTGCGGAGGGCCGTCCGGGTCGTCGTACAGCAGGGCGATGGAGCCGGGGGTGTGGCCCACCAGGTGGATCACCTCGAGCCGGCAGCTCCCGACCGGGATCTGGTCACCATGACTGACGCGCGTGGTGACGTCGACGGGCAGTGCGTCCGCGTCGTCCTCACCCGCGATCGTCTCGGCGCCGGTCAGCCGCACGACGTCGGCCAGAGACTGCCAGTGGTCGCGATGCCGGTGGGTCGTGACCACCTGCGTGAGGCCGCCGTCACCGACGGCCTGCAGCAAGGCGTCGGTGTCGTTCGCCGCGTCGATCAGCACCTGGGAGTCGTCGTGCCGACAGCGCAGCAGGTAGGCGTTGTTGTTCATCGGGCCCACCGCGACCTTGGTGATGATCAGGTCGGCGAGCTCGCGGACGTCGGGCGTCCCGCCCACCGTTACGTTGCCGTGGTAGGTCATCAGCGCCAGCCTCCAATGTCGGGAAGGTCACCGTCGGGTACGACGGCGAGGTCGTGGCCGTCCGACCGGCCCGTCACCCAGGCTGCCAGAGCGGCCTGCGGGCCCTCGACCGTGCGAGCGGCCACACCGCCGGCACGGTCCCCGAGCTCCAAGGCCGCCCAGGTGTCGGTCGCCTGCAGCGTCAGCGCCTCACCGGCCCGCTCGGCGAGGTCGCTCGCAGCATAGGGCAGGAAGGCCACGAGCATCTCGGCCGGCCACA
>DASSKO010000024.1:0-4326 GCA_035690425.1 Nocardioidaceae bacterium | reverse complement strand
GTGGTCGACCTGGAAGAACCCCTCGACGCGGTCGTCTTCCTCGGCGATCTGTCGACGGACAGTGATCCCACGCCGACGGTCGTCGTCATCGGCGACAGCCCCGAGTGGCACAGCGTCCGCTCGCTCGAGACGCCTGGCTTGGCAATCGTCGAGCGCCCAGTGAATCGCGGCACGCTGGTCGCCACTGTCGACGACCTACTACTTCAAGGCACGTCCAGCACGGGTCTTGCACCGAGCGACCCTGCCGTCCCCGCTCAGGCGGCGCCCCCTTCGGACGACTCCAAAGCCCACCCTGCCCGCTCATCGGCGCCGGCTGCGAGAGAGAACCCGACTGCGGCCGAGGCGACCACCACACCGGCGCCGGCTGCCGAACCGACCCCGCCCGCCAGCGCAGCGCGCGGTCTGGCCCTGCGCCGGGTCGCCCGAGAACCACGGGCGGCGCAGCCGCCCAAGCAGGAGCGGATCCGCGGCCGCCGGCGGGATGCCACGGAGGTCGCAGAACCAACAGCCAAACCTCAGCGCTCGCGCGACCGCCGACGGGCAGGGGATGCGGCCGCCGTGGCGCCGGCGCCGCGACCGGCCCGGACGCTGGCAGAGTCGGTCGACGAGATCGTGCACGCCGCGCGGCGCCTGCAGGGGCTCGACATCGTGGCCTGCGACGTCGTAGGACGGGCCATGGCCGCCATTGATGGTTCGGCCGGTGCGCTCTTGCTGCGAGACGGTGAGAGCTGGTGCACGGCGGGTGGGCTTGCCATCCGCCCCCGCGAGTGGATGACGCAAGTGCCCGCCGACTCGTGGCTGGTGGACACGGTAGCCCGCCAGAACCAGGCGGTCATCGTCGAGGACACCGACATCGCCCGCCAACGGCTCGCGAACGTGCCGCTCGCCAGGTTCCACCACCTGCTGGCCGTCCCGCTCCCCACCATTCAAGGCGTGCTGCTGGTCGCGCGCGACGACGAGGCGTTCGACACGGGTGACATGCAGGCTGTAGTCGAGGTCGCCCGCGAGGCGGAGCACGACCTGGGCCAGGCCGTGCTGCTGCGCGAGGTCGCCGACGCGCTGCACCGGTTCGCCGAACGCCGCCAGCTCTGACGGCGAGCACCTCTCCGAAGCTGCCTACTCGACGAAAACCCGCTCGTCGACGAGCTGCTCGCCGACGACCTGTCCCGCCGGCTCGAACCGGCCCTGTGCGAACTGCTTCTCGAACTCGAGGTCGATCCGGTCCAGGCCACTGCGGTTCTTCTCGATGGTGACCACGACCCAGTCACGGAAGCGTTCGGCGTTGCCGACGTTGTAGACCAGGTGGTGGCGGGCGACGACGTCGAACTTGTCGTTCATGATCAGCACGACGTCGGCCTCGTAGGCGAGCGCGGTCGAGCCGCGCAGGTGCTGGATGCGCAGCCGCCGACCCTCGGCGATGCCCTCCTTGTCCGCGGCGACGATCGAGAGCACCGGCAGCTCACACCGCAGCGCGAGATCCTTGAGGTCCTGCACGACGGCCGTCACGCGCTCGTCCTCGACGCCGGGGGTGGACCCGGCGATCTTCTGCAGGTAGTCGACGACCACGACCGGGCGGTCACCGGTGACCGAGTCGACCGTGGCGGCGATGTCCGCCATCGTCGTAGCCGAACCGCAGCGGCGCACCAGCAGGCGTGGCCCCCACTCCTGCACGCCGGCGAGCGCCTCCGAGCCGCCGGGCAGCCGGGCAAGGCGATCGGTGAGCCCCTTGGCCGACGGGTCGGCGGCCATCGCCTTGTGCACGGCCGCCATCGACATCGCGTCGGCACCCGCCGCGGCGGCCGCCTCGATGCACAGCAGGCGCTCGAGCAGCATCTCCTCCTCGTGCTCGAAGGAGAAGTAGACCGCCGAACCGCCTGCCGCGGCGATGTTGCGCATCGCCTGCAGCGCGAACGTGGTCTTGCCCAGCCCCTGCGGGCCGCCGAGCAGGGTCAGCTCGCCCGCCCGCAGGCCGCCGCCCAGATAGGTGTCCAGCGCGGTGAACCCGGTCGGCCATACCCGCGGCGCTGCGGACAGGCCGGCCCGCAGCGCATCATCCGCACCCCGCAGCACGTCGGCCAGCGACTGCATCTCACGTGTCACGGATAAATGCAACCAGAACAACCGGTTGCCGTCCGGCGAACCGCACGACATCACGTGCGGTGATTGGATCGGTGCCTGCCGCTATGCCACGGTGTCCGGGTGACCCAGCAGCCGGCCGCGCCGCCGCCGGTGGTCCTCCTCGCCCGGCAGCGGACCACCATGGTGGTGCGGGCTGCGCTGTGGCTGCTGTGCTTCGCGCTCGCGCTGATCCGGGTGCGTTCCACCGGCAACTTCGCCTGGCTCGCCGCCATTGCCGTGCTCGCCGCCGGAGCCACCACCCTCGACGGCGACCAACGAGGGTCGCTGTTGCGCTGGGTGGAGGGCATCGCGGCAGGCGCGGCCGTCGTGGCCACCAACGGCGCCGACAGCCCCTTCCTGCCCTACCTGTTCGCCCCCGCCTTCGCCGCCGGCCTCTTCTGCGGCCCGGTGGCAGCTCTCATCCCGCCGGGACTCTCCGGCGCAGCAATCGTGGTCGGGGGTTTCCTGGAGACCTCCGGCAGCGAGGTGAACAACTACTCCTCGACCGTGGGCGAGTGGGTGCTGCTCGCCGTGGCCGTCGGGCTGATCGCGGCCTGGATCCGGCGCCTCCAGGAGGAGATGCCACAACGCCCGGCGGCGGATGCGGCGTACGAGTCGGCCTACCGGCTGCTGTCCCAGCTTCGGGTCGTCTCCCGCGAGCTGTCAGCCGGCCTGGACTCGGTGAGCCTCGGCCAGGGCATGCTCGAGCGTCTCGCCGTCGCGATCCCGCACGACCGGTCGGTGGTGTTCGTGCGCTCGGGCGGTGACCGGCTGATCCCGCTCGCCCACCTGGGCGGCAGCCGCCCGGACTGGCACGCCGACCTCACCCCCGAGACGCTGTTCGCCGAAGCATGGGTGACCCAGGAGCCACAGCTGTCGAGCCTGCCGCTCACCCTGGGTGCGACGCGCGGAGCCAGTGCGGTGTTTCCGCTGCGTGCGGGCGTCCGCACCTTCGGCCTCGTCGCCCTCGAGAGCGACCGGGCCGAGCGCTTCGACCACAACGCGGTGCGCGCCGGACGGGAGGTCATCGACGCGGCCGCGCTGCGGCTGGAGACCGCCTTGCTCTTCGACGAGATCCGCGAAGTGGCGACCGCCGAGGAACGCCGCAGGCTCGCCCGTGAGATCCACGACGGCATCGCGCAGGAGCTGGCCTCACTCGGCTATGTCGTCGACGACCTCACGCAGGGCGCCAGGGAGAGCGCACCGGCCTTGGTCACCGATCTGCAAGGGCTGCGCGCGCAGCTGACCCGGCTGATCACCGAGCTGCGCCTGTCCATCTTCGAGCTGCGCAGCGACGTCGAGCAGCAGGGCAGCCTCGGTGCCGCGCTCTCGGAGTTCGTCCGCGGGGTCGGCCGCACCTCTGACCTGACCGTGCACCTGACGCTCGAGGAAAGCCCGCGACGGCTGCCACGGGAGAGCGAAGCGGAGCTGCTGCGGATCGCCCAGGAAGCGATCACCAACGCCCGCAAGCACGCCCGCGCCCAGAACCTCTGGGTCACCTGCACCGTCGACCCGCCCCGGGCGCTGCTGCTGGTGGAGGACGACGGGGTCGGGGTAGGACCGGGGCGACACGACAGCTACGGGTTTGAAATCATGCGTGAGCGCGCCGCGCGACTCCGCGCGACGCTTCAGGTCGTCCCCCGCCGACCTAACGGGACCTCGGTCGAGGTCCGCCTGGGTGTGGTCCGCTCCCGCGCCGCCGGTGCGGGACGCGACGCGAGACGAAGGACGGGGTGACGCATGCCGCCGACGACAGTGCTTCTCGTGGACGACCACGACTTGATCCGACAGGGACTCAAGCGTGCCTTCGAGCGCCATGACGACTTCACGGTGGTGGGCGAAGCCGGCAACTGCGCCGAGGCCATCGACCTCGCCGAGTCGCTGAAACCACACGTGGCCGTGGTGGACGTGCGGCTACCCGACGGCAGCGGCTTCGACGTGGCCCGCAAGATCCGGGCCTCGTTGCCCCAGGCGGGCATCGTCGTCCTGACGATGTACGCCGGCGACGAGCAGCTCTTCGCCGCGCTCGAGGCCGGCGCGTCGGCGTTCGTGGCGAAGGACGCCCCCGCCGAGGACGTCATCGCGGCCGCGCGGCACGCAGCGGCCTCGCCCACCGCGTTCACCGCAGCCAACCTGGCCGACGCGATGCGCCGGCGGATGACCCCGTCCGGTCCGCAGCTGTCACCGCGGGAAAAGGAAGTGCTGCAG
>DASSKO010000023.1:0-19946 GCA_035690425.1 Nocardioidaceae bacterium | reverse complement strand
CGCCATAGGCTGACACCACGCACGCCGTTCTCCTGCTCATAGTTTCTGTTCCTTGACAGCTCAGAAACCTAGTCAGGGAACGGCGTGCGCCACTCAGGGCATGCGGAAACCGCCCACAGATATGTCAGAAGAGCCCAAATTTCGGTGGGGAACTCCCGATCTGGCAAGGTACCCAGCCAAATGCGGAGGGGCGGGTGTCCGCCGGGCCGTCACCGGCTGCGGCGTCTGCGCTCCTGATCGACCCGGAGGGTGACCAGTCCGGCGATCGCGTCGACCGCGGCGTCGAGGAGCGCCTCCGGGGGCAGCTGGGCGGGGTCGACGTCCGGCCGGTCGATGCCCGGTGGGCCGCCGTCCCGTGTCGGCGAGACCTCCGGCGACCGCAGGTCGTCCAAATCGCCCACCACCTGCACGCCGCGGTCGCGGATCGCGGCGACGGCCTGGGCCGACCGCTCGGCCGCCCAGGGTTGCAGACCGCCGGGCAGGGCCAGCCTCGGCTCTTCGCGGCTGCGCGCCGCCAGCACCGTCTTCGCCAGCAGCTGCCGGCAGTTCCTGGCGTACTCGCGAGGTCCGAGGTCGGTGCCCGCCAGAGCCTCGTTGACCCGGCGCATTAGCTCCGCGGACGCCGCACCCAGCGATTCGTTCGCCGTGGCCGGAAGCTCGTAGCGGCCGGACTCGATACCCACGGCCGCGCTAAAGCGTCGCCACAGCAGGTCTGGCTCGCCGGTGCGCTGCGGCAGCGTCACCACCGTCACGTGGTCGGCGCCCACGGCCCCCGACCAGGTGCCAAGGATGTGGTCGAGATCGTGCTGGCGCCAGAAGCTGCGTCCGGCCGGGTCTTGCCGTGGTCTGCGCGCGGTCACGCCGGCCAGGTAGTCCTGGAACGACCAGGTGTGGCGGAACTGGGTGGACTCCTGCCACTGGGCGGGGATCACTCGGGCGAGGTCTCGGGCGGTGAGGACGACGCGCACGTCCAGGCCGTCGAACGCCGCCACCGCGCGACGGGCCTGGCGAGGCGTCGCGGTGCACAACAGCTCCATCGAGATGACGGCGGCCGCACCGTCGAACGAGCGCACCTTCTCTGCCAGCTGGTCCCAGCGCTTTTCGAGGCGGGGAGCACCCAAGACACCCTCGGCTGCCCGGATATGGTCGATCAGCCGGCCGGGGAAGAGAACGCCGTCGTCGGCAAGCGCGCGTTGGTTCTGGACCAGTGCGGCCTGCAGGTAGGACGTGCCCGACTTGGGTGCACCGATGTGCAGGTGGACGGTAGGACTCATGCGGCTCACAAGGCTGACGGCTCACGGCGGACTCTGGCGGCCCCATCATGCCCGGACTGCCCAAGGGCGCACACCTCGATAGGCTGGCCCGCGTGAGTCTGCGCCTGTACGACACCGCCACCCGCGAAGTCCGTGACTTCGTGCCGCTGCGTGCCGGCCAGGTCGGGATCTACCACTGCGGGTTGACGGTGCAGTCCGCGCCGCACGTCGGCCACATCCGCAAGGAGGTGGTCTTCGACGTGCTGCGCCGCTGGCTCGAGCACAGCGGGTACGACGTGACCATCGTCGCCAACGTCACCGACATCGACGACAAGATCCTGGCCAAGTCCGCCGAGCTCGGCCACGAGTGGTGGGCGCACGCCTACACCAACGAACGTGCGCTGCACCAAGCCTATGACGTCCTCGGATGCCGGCCGCCGACCTACGAGCCGCGAGCCACCGGCCACATCCCGGAGATGGTCGAGCTGATCCACGAGCTCATCGACACCGGCCACGCCTACCCCGCCGCCGACGGGTCCGGTGACGTCTACTTCGACGTGGGCTCCTGGCCGCCGTACGGCTCGTTGTCGGGGCAGCGGCTCGACGACATGCAGGCGGCCGAGGACGCCGACCCGAGGGGCAAGCGCGACCCCCGAGACTTCGCGTTGTGGAAAGGGCACAAGGACGGCGAGCCGCACTCGGCGTCGTGGCCCACGCCATGGGGTCGCGGTCGGCCGGGCTGGCACCTGGAGTGCTCGGCGATGGTCGGCAAGTACCTCGGTGCGGAGTTCGACATCCACGGCGGAGGCATCGACCTGCAGTTCCCGCACCACGAGAACGAGCTCGCCCAGTCGGCTGCGGCCGGTCGGCCGTTCGCCCGCTGGTGGATGCACAACGCCTGGATCACCACCTCCGGTGAGAAGATGAGCAAGTCGATGGGCTGGTCGCTGCTGGTCTCGGAGGTCACCAAGACGCACCGCCCGATCGAGCTGCGCTACTACCTCGTCGCCCCGCACTACCGCTCGCACGTGGAGTTCTCCTTCGAGGCGTTGGAGGAGGCCGGCGCGGCCTTCCGCCGGTTGGAGGGGTACGTCGTTCGGGCGAGCGAGATTGCCGCAGGAGTGGACCCGACGGTGGGTATGCCGTGCGCCGAGTTCGTCGAGGCGATGGATGACGACCTGGGCACGCCGGCCGCCGTCGCGGCGGTGCACGAGGTCGTGCGGGAGGGCAACAAGCTCCTCGCCGACGGCGACTCGCCGGCGCTGCGCGGCAACCTCGCTTCGGTCCGCCGGATGCTCGGTGTGCTCGGCCTGGACCCACTGGCCCACCCCTGGGACGCGCCCGGGTCCGGTGAGGACGCCGCCTTGCGGCGCGCGACCGACGCACTCGTGCGGTCGCTGCTGGAGCAGCGTGCCCAGGCGCGGGCCGAACGCGACTTCGCGACGGCGGACCGCGTGCGAGACCAGCTGCGCGCGGCCGGGATCGACGTGGAGGACACCCCGACCGGTCCGCGATGGACCCTGGAGAGCTGAGGACGCAGTGGCAGGCAACAGTCAGCGCCGCGGCGCGATCAAGAAGACCGGCAAAGGCAACCCGACGGCAGGCTCCGGTGGCCGCCGCCGCAAGGGCCTGGAAGGCAAAGGACCCACACCACCGGCGACGGAACGGCCTGGGCACAAGGCGTACAAGGCCAAGCGCGCGGCGCAGAAGTCCGCTGGAAAGCGGCCGCCGCGGGGGTCGGCGCAGGCGTCAGCACCCACCGCCGAGTGGGTGGTCGGACGCAACCCGGTCGTCGAGGCGCTGCGCGAGCAGGTGCCGGTGACCGGGCTCTACGTCGCGGAAATGGCCGAGCGCGACGACCGGATGCGCGAGGCCTTCGCCCTCGCCGCCGACCGCCGGCTGTCGCTGCTCGAGGTGCCGCGCCCGGAGCTCGACCGGATGACCGGCGGGCTGAACCACCAGGGCCTGGCGCTGAAAGTGCCGGCCTACGAGTACGCCCATCCCGACGACCTGTTGACGCGGGCCGACGAGGTGGCCGAGAAGCCGCTGATCGTGGCACTCGACGGTGTCACCGATCCCCGCAACCTCGGCGCGGTCGTGCGCTCGGCGGCGGCCTTCGGCGCGCACGGGGTGCTGGTGCCGGAGCGGAGGGCGGCCGGGATGACGGCCGGCGCATGGAAGGCTTCCGCGGGTGCGGCGGCTCGGGTGCCGGTGGCACGTGTGGTGAACCTGTCCCGGCAGCTCAAGGCCTACGCCGACGCCGGACTGTTCGTCGCCGGTCTCGCCGCGGAGGGGGAGGTGGCAGTGGCCGACCTGAACACGGCGACCGACGGCCTCGTGCTCGTCGTGGGGTCGGAGGGCAAGGGACTGGCGCGGCTGGTGCGGGAGCACTGCGACCAGCTGGTCTCCATCCCGATGTCGCAGTCTGCGGAGTCGCTCAACGCCGGTGTGGCCGCCGGGGTAGCCCTCTACGAGATTGCCCGCCGGCGCGCTCGCTGACGCTGTTGCTCTGCCGCCCGCTCCAATCGGGCCCGGTAGCTCGCCCACCATGCCTGGTCGCCTTCGGCCATGTTGTCGTTGTCGTCCCGCAGTCCTACGAAGCCGTCGATGAGCTCGCGGACGATGTCGGCGTGTCCGGCGTGCCGGTCGGTCTCGGCGATCATGTGCACCAGGATCCGGTGCAGCGTGACCTCGCTGCGGTCCTCCGGCCACCACGGCACGTGGCCGGTCGCGTCCAGCGCGAGCGCGTTGATGGTGGCGTCCGCATGCGCCCAGGAGCGGCGGTACAGCCCGACGATCGACTCGCGCGACTCGTCGGGGGCGGCCCACATGTCCGCGTTGGGTTCGGCGTCCTCGGCGAACCACGGCAGCGGCTCGTCGGACGGCCGGCCAAAGGTCTCGCCGAAGTATCCCAGCTCGACGCTGGCCACGTGCTTGACCAGCCCCAGCAGGTTGGTGCCGGTCGGCACCATCGGGCGGCGGACGTCGTACTCCGAGAGGCCCTCGAGCTTCCAGAGCAGCGCGTCGCGGGCGGCCTGCAGGTAGCGGTGGAGGTCGGCCTTGGGATCTGGTCCGGTCATGCCGGACACTGTGCCATCCGCAACTGAGACTTACCCGGGCTCTGGGTCGGCCAGACCTCCGCTGCTCTCGCGATCGAAGTTGCTGCGGGGCATTTCCCCCGGAGCTGGTGAGTGCCGGCCCGGAGCAGCGACCGCCAGGCCGGCGGCCTCGGCTGCGGCCACGAGCCGGTCGTCGTAGGCAACGAATGTCGTCAGTGCCTCGCTGAGCAATATCGCCGAAGCTAGATGGAGGGCGTCGAGGGTGCGCAGGGGCGGATCGGCGATGTCGCACGCGAGGTCTTGCACCGCGCGGTCCAACGGCACCAAGTCAAGGTCGCCGATCACCGCACGAGCCTCCACCGTGGCTTGGCCACCCACGCGCCGCGCGGCCCGCAGAACCTCGACGCGTCCCAGCTCGCTGGTGACCGTTGGTTGCTCATGGCGCACGCTCAGCCAGTCGGCCAGCGCCGCGGTCTCGTCCTCGCGGCGGACCAGTTTCATCAGCGCCGACGAGTCCAGGTAGATCACAGCCGTTCCTTGCGCTCGGCGTCGAGCAGTTGCTGGTTGGTCGGCTCGGCGGAGGTGACCGGCACGGGCCGGGGGGAGTGCAGGCGTCCGGTCGGGTTGACCGCGGGGATGAGTCTTCCAGCGGCGACCATCCGATCTCTCGCCGTTCGGGAGCCATGCGGGGACACCAGCAGGGCAACCAGCTCACCCCGTTCGGTTACTTCCACCGTCTCGCCCGCCTTCACCAGCGCGAGATACCGCGATGCGTTCTGACGAAGTTCCCGAACACCGATGCGCTCCATGCGCCCGTTATAGCACGCAAGGTGCTACATCGGTCCTCCCGAAGGACCGGCTATCGCCGATGAGTTCTGAGGGCTCACGCGGTCTGAGTTGCTGACTGGTTTCACCGCATCTCGAGGAGCAGCGCCATGGGCAGGATCGTCTCGAACTTCTTCATCTCCCTCGACGGCGTCGTGGAGTCGCCCCACGAGTGGCACTTCCCGTACTTCGACGACGCGATGGGCGCGATCATCGGCAAGGGGATGGAGGCCAGCACGGCGTTCCTGATGGGCCGCAGGCTGTACGACGAGTGGTCGTCGTACTGGCCCGCGCAGGGCCCGGAGGTGCCGTTCTCGGAGTTCATCAACACCATCCCGAAGTACGTGATGTCCACCACCCTGACCGATCCGGCGTGGCAGCACACCACGGTGCTCTCCGGTGACGTGGCCAGCAGGGTCCAAGCGGCCAAGGACAGCACCGACGGCGACATCGGGATGTCCGGCAGCGCCACCACCGCGCGCTGGTTGCTGGCCAACGGCCTGCTCGACGAGCTCTCGCTGCTGGTGCACCCGATCGCGGTCGGGTCGGGCCAGCGGTTGTTCGAGGATGCGACGACGTACCCCCTCGAGCTGCTCTCCAGCGCGACCCTCGACACCGGTGTGCTGCACCTGCGCTACGCGCCGGCGCCGTGACCGCCGTACCCGGCTCCTATCCTGAGGGCGAGTACGCCGGACGGTAGGCGTCATGATGAGGGTGGGAGGCCGTCAGTGCCAGCGTGGATCTGCCAGACGTGCGGCGTGCAGTACGCCGAGACCGAGCAGCCGCCGACGCGTTGCCCTATCTGCGACGACGAACGCCAGTACGTCGGGTGGGACGGCCAGCTGTGGACCACGATGCGCGAGCTCGCGCAGACGCACGCCACCGTCGTGCGGGAGGAGGAGCCGGGCCTGGTGGGCATCGGCGTCGAGCCGTCCTTCGCCATCGGCCAGCGCGCGCTGCTGGTCCGCACCCCGGCGGGCAACGTGCTGTGGGACTGCGTGTCCCTGCTCGACGACAACGCCCATCGGCAGATCTCGGACCTCGGCGGGATCGCGGCCGTCTGCATGTCGCATCCGCACTTCTATGCGGCCAACATCGAGTTCGCCGAGGCCTTCGACGCCCGGGTGCTGGTCCCGACGGCCGACCGGCAGTGGATCCAACGATCGTCGCCGCGCATCGAGCTGTTCGACGACACCGTCGAGCCTGTGCCGGGGGTGACCCTGGCCCGCATCGGCGGTCACTTCGACGGTGCGGCCGTCTTGCACTGGCCGGCCGGTGCCGACGGACGCGGTGCCCTGCTGACCGGGGACACGATCACGGTCGTGCAGGATCGAAACTGGGTCAGCTTCATGTGGAGCTACCCCAACCTCATCCCGCTGGACGAGGACACCGTCCACGACATCGCCCGCAGGGTCGAGCCGTACGCCTTCGACCGGGTGTACGGCGGCTGGTGGGGACGGGTGGTGGTGCACGACGGCGCCGCTGCGGTCCGCCGCTCAGCCGACCGCTACATCGCCCGCGTCCACGGGCAACGACCACCCGACGGCCAGTAAGGCGGCTCAGCCGGCGAGGTCCAGATCGACGACGACCGGGGCATGGTCGGACGGGCCCTTGCCCTTGCGTGCGTCGCGGTCCACGTAGGCGTCGGTGACGACCGAGGCCGCGGCCTGGCTGGCGTACACGAGGTCGATCCGCATCCCCATGTTCTTGTGGAACATGCCGGCCCGGTAGTCCCAGTAGGTGAACGGTGTGTCGTGCTTCAGCGCCCGCGGCAGCACGTCGTGCAGGCCAAGGCCACGCAGCTCGGCCAGCGCCTGCCGCTCCTGTTTGGTGACATGGGTGGAGTCGGCGAACGCCGCCGGGTCCCATACGTCGTCGTCGCCGGGCGCCACGTTGAAGTCACCGGTCACCGCGAACGGCGTACCCGCCTCGACCTCGGCCGCCAGCGCATGGCGCAGGGCCGCCAGCCAGTCGAGCTTGTAGGTGTAGTGCGCACTGCCGACCGACCGCCCGTTGGGCACGTAGACCGACCACACCCGCAGCGGTCCGCAGGTCGCGCCCACCGCGCGGGCCTCGACCAACGGCTCCGGCGGCACGTCCACCAGCGTGTCCTCGACGGGCTCGGCCGCGTAACCCGGCTGGCCGTCGAAACCGAGTGCGACGTCGGCGGGCTCGAGCCGGCTCAGGATCGCCACGCCGTTCCATCGGCCGTCGCCGTGCGCGACGACGTGATAGCCGCGCTGCCGCACGCCGTCGGCCGGGAACGCGTCACCGGCGCACTTGGTCTCCTGCAGGCACACCACGTCGGGCTGCACCCGGTCGAGCCACTCGTGCAGCCGCGGCAGCCGTGCGCTGACGGAGTTGACGTTCCAGGTCGCCAGTCTCACCGTCTGCTCCCTCGTCGCTCGCTGCGCCGTAGCCTAGACGACGACTCGTCCGCAGAACTGACACCTCACCACAGGGAGCTGACCGTGGCCGTCGACCGCCTGTTGCCGACCGAGGAGTCGCGCGACCTGCTCGCGCTGACCCGGGAGATCTGCGCGGAGAAGCTCGCGCCGCGTGCCTCCGAGGACGAGGCCGCGGAACGATTCCCCCGCGACGTCTTCAGCCTCCTCGGACAGTCTGGCCTGCTGTCGCTGCCGTTCGCCGAGGAGTACGGCGGAGGCGACCAGCCCTACGAGGTCTACCTGCAGGTGCTGGAGGAGATCGCTACGGCGTGGATGTCGGTCGGTGTCGGCGTGTCGGTGCACGGGCTGTCCTCCTCCGCGGTGGCCAGGCACGGCACCGAAGACCAGCGCGCCGACCTGCTGCCGGACATGCTCGGCGGGGCCCAACTCGGTGCCTACTGCCTGAGCGAGCCACAGGCCGGCTCCGACGTGTCGGGCATCAAGACCAGGGCCGTCCGCGACGGCGACTCCTATGTCATCAACGGTGTCAAGGCCTGGATCAGCCACGGTGGCCATGCCGACTTCTACCTGCTGTTCGCGCGTACGTCGGATGACCCGCGCCGGGGCCTTTCGACGTTCCACATCCCTGCTGGGGTGGACGGGATGTCCTTCAGCGCGCCGGAGAAGAAGATGGGGCTGACCGCGTCCAGCACCACCCAGGTGATCTTCGACGATCTCCGGGTGCCGGCGGGCCGGCTGGTCGGCGCCGAGGGCGACGGCATGCGGGTGGCGCTGGGTGCGCTCGACTCCGGCCGCCTCGGCATCTCCGCCTGCGCGGTCGGCCTCGGTCAGGCGGCGCTCGACGTGGCCACGCAGTATGCGACCGAGCGCGAGCAGTTCGGCAAGCTGATCGGGGAGTTCCAGGGCCTGCAGTTCATGCTCGCCGACATGGCCGCCGCCGTGGAGTCGGCTCGGGCGATGTACCTGCACGCCGCGCGGCTGCGCGACGCGGGCAAGCGGTTCAGCCGTCAGGCGTCGATCGCCAAGCTGGTGGCCACCGACGCCGCGATGAAGGTCACGACCGACGCCGTGCAGGTCCTCGGTGGCTACGGCTACACGAGGGAGTTCCCGGCGGAGCGGTTCATGCGCGAGGCCAAGGTCACGCAGATCTTCGAAGGCACCAACCAGATCCAGCGGATGGTCATCGCAAGAGATCTACTGAAGAGTCTTGGCTGATCCGCAGCCCCGTGCCGGTCAAAGTGAGGTGGTGGCGACCATGTCGGCGTCTGCGCCGGATGGACAAGCAAGAGGCCGCACAGTGGTCGTTGGCCTGGTGGCAGATCCCGGTCTGCCAACCAAGGTCGCCCAGGCGCTCGGCGGCAAGATGCCCGCGGAGCTGTCCCGCCGGGTCAGTGCTGAGGTCACCTGGGACATCCGGGTCGTCTGCGAGGTGCTGCCGCTGAACGAGAATGATCAGACGCCGCTGCTGCAGAGCACCTACCGAGTGCTGCCGGAACGCGGCTGGGACATGGTGGTCTGCCTCACCGAGTTACCACGGCAAGCGCACGGCCGGCCGCTGATCGCCGATGTGAGCGTGTCGCACGGGGTCGCGCTGGTCTCGCTTCCCGCGCTGGGTTGGCTCGGCCTGCAGGCACGGGCGCGCGACACAGTCGTGGACCTGGTTGCGCGGATGGCCCGGCGCGCGCTGGGAGCCGACCACGGCTCCAGCGGGCAGGACCGCTCGCTGGGCCGCGCTGCGGCCGAATGGCTGTCGCCGACGCGGACGGTCCCCAGCGAGTACGAGGAGATCGAGACCTACCTGGCTCTAGTGGGCCTGCGGGGCCGGGCCCGGCTGCTGGTGGGCATGGTCCGCAACAACCGTCCGTGGCGGCTGGTGCCCAGTCTCTCCAGCGCGACAGCGGCCGCGGCCGCCGCGGCTGCCTTCGGCATCTTCTTCGCGAGCGTCTGGGGCTTGGCCGACGCCTTGTCCGCCTGGAGGCTGGCGTTGATCAACCTGGTTGCGGTGGTCGCTATGGCGGCCTGGTTGGGTCTGTACAACGGGCTGTTGGAACGACCCATCGGCAACCAAGATCGTCAGCTACAGCCGATGTTGAACGCGTCGACGGCGCTCACACTGCTTGTCGGGGTTGCTTGCATGTACCTGTTGCTCTTCGTGCTCACCTTGTTGGCGGCGCTGGTCGTCATCTCTCCAGACTTCTTCCAGCATTCACTGCGTCACCCCGTCAGCATTGCGGACTACGCGAAGCTGACGTGGTTGACCACCTCCATGGGCATCATGGCCGGCGCGCTGGGATCCAGCCTGGACAGCGAGGCCGCCGTGAGACGCGCGGCGTACAGCAAACGCATGGAGCAGCACCGACTGCGGCAGGACTCGTAGGACGATGGTCATTGCAGAAGATCTGCTTCGTCAGGTGACGGCGGGGGTGTGACCTTGGTGTCGGGGTGGTGCCGCAGCACGGTGTCGAGGTAGGACGTGGCGGCGTCGAAGATCTCGACCTCCCGCCCCGCGCGCTCGGAGAGGTACCACCGGTGCTCGAGCACCTCGTGGAAGATCTCGGCAGCCTCGAGCTTGCCCCACAGCTCCGGCGGCACCATCCGCACGATCGGCTCGAAGACCTGCGTCAGCCACCGGTGCGCGACCACCGGCGTCTCCTCGTCGTAGAGGTCGTTGGCCGCGACGTAGGTGTCCAGGTCGGCGAGGAGGCGGCGCGCCTGGTTGTCCTCGACGTCGAGGCCGGTGAGTGCCTGCAGCCGGCGGGTGTGGTGCCCCGCCTCGACCACCTTCGGCTCGATCCGGACCGTGGCGCCGTCCCAGTCGGTCACCACATCGAGCTCGTCGACGTCGAAGCCGAGGTCGTTGAGCCGCCGGATGCGCTGCTCGATGCGCCACATCTGCCCGGTCTGGAAGACCTCCGGCCCGGTCAGCTCCTCCCACAGCGCGTCGTACTGGTCGGACAAGAAGGTGATGGTCTCGTGCGGGTCGAGTGACTCGCTGAGCTGGCCGCCTGCCTGCAGGTCGAGGATCTCCGCGAACAGGTTGGAGGTGGCGATCTCGAGGTCGTAGGCGCGCTGCCCGGCAGAGACCTGGTCGTGCAGCTCGCCGGTCTCGGCGTCGACCAGGTACGCCACGAAAGCACCCGCGCTGCGGCGGAACAGCGTGTTGGACAGCGAGCAGTCACCCCAGTAGAAGCCGCTGAGGTGCAGGCGGGTCAGCAGCACCACGAGCGCATCGATCAGCTTGGGCACCGACTCCGCGCGAAGACCTCGGGAGAACAGCGCGCGATAGGGCATGGAGTAGGAGAGCTGCCGGGTGATCAACGCCGGCTCGACCTCGTCGCCGTCGTCCGTCAGCCCGCGGCCGGTCACCACACCGACGGGTTCGACGCAGGGCAGCCCAAGCCTGCTCAGGTCTCGCAGCAGCCGGTACTCGCCGAGCGCAATCCGCTCGCGGGTCTCCTTCACGGCGTACACCTGATCCTTGAGCTTGACGAAACGCACGACGTGGCGGGAGAGGCCGCGGGGGAGGGGCACGAGCACCTCGTCCTCCCACTCCTCCAGCGGTGAGCTCCAGGGCAGGGAGAGGATCGCCGGGTCCGGCCGGGTGGCGACGATCTGAAGCGCCATAGCCACCAGGGTATGCGGTCCGGCGAGTTGACGATCTCAGGCGGCGTGGGCACGATCCCCTTACAGCCCGGTGACCGCGAGGGAGCAGATGATGAGGGTTCTTGTTGCCGACGCGTTCCCGGAGTCGGCGCGCGCGCAGATCGCCGACCGCGGCCACGAGCTGTCCTACGAACCGGACCTGACCTCCGGTCAGCTCGCCGACAGACTCCCGGGGTGCGACGTGTTGATCGTGCGCAGCACCCGCGTCGGCGCCGACGCGCTCGAGGCCACCGACACGCTGCGTCTGGTCGTGCGCGGCGGCTCCGGCACCAACACCATCGACGGCGACACCGCCGCCCGCCGGGGAATCTATGTCTGCAACGTCCCCGGCCGCAATGCGGTCGCGGTTGCGGAGCTCGCTTTCGGTCTCTTGCTCGCGCTGGACCGCAGCATTCCCGACAACGTAGCCGACCTCCGCGCCGGGCGGTGGGACAAGAAGCGCTACTCGAAGGCGCGCGGGGTTCTCGGCCGCAAGGTCGGTGTCGTCGGGCTGGGTCAGGTGGGGCTGGCGTTCGCCGAGCGGGCCGCGGCCTTCGGCGCCGACGTGCACGCGATCGACAAGCCGGGCCGTTCGCCAGAGGCTTCGGACCGCGCCCGGGCGATCGGCATCACGTTCGTCGACAGCCTGGAGACCCTCGCGCAGACTTGCGATGTCTTGTCCTTCCATGTGCCGGCCACCGAAGCCACCAAGAGCCTGGTGAACGGCGACCTGCTTGGCCGGGTGCAACCGGGCGCGATCATCCTCAACACCGCACGCGGAGACGTCGTCGACGAGGACGCCCTGCTCGACGCGATGGACAGCAAGGGTGTGCGAGCGGGGCTCGACGTGTTCGCCGACGAGCCGGGCCAGAGCACGGGCACGGTCGACTCCCGGCTCGCACAGCACCCGAATGTCTACGGCACCCACCACATCGGCGCCTCGACCGAGCAAGCGCAGGCCGCCATCGCCGACGAGGTGGTCCGGATGATCGTGGCGTTCGAGGACGGCTCGGTGCTGCACTGCGTCAACCTGGACACGGGGCCGTGAGGCAGATCTGCGATCTCGGCGCGACAGGGAGGTGGCAGGGATGGTGCAGGGCTAGCTGCCGCGCAGAAGGACCGCTCCTGGGCCACGGTCGGCCACGACGTCGTCGGGGTTGGACAGCGCGCAGCGCCGCAACGACAGACAGCCGCACCCGATGCACCCGGTGAGCTTGGTCTTGAGCCGCTCCAGCTCGGCGATGCGCTCGTCGATGCGGTCCTGCCAGGCGCGTGACAGCCGCTCCCAGTCGGCCTTGTTGGGAGTGCGGTTGTCCGGCAGCGTCGCCAGCGCACCCCGGATCTCCTCGATCGACAGACCCACTCGTTGGGCCGAACGGACGAACGCGACCCGGCGCAGCTGCCCGCGGTGGAAACGCCGCTGGTTGCCGGCCGTGCGCTCGGAGAAGATCAGGCCCTGAGCCTCATAGAAGCGCAGGGCCGAGGTCGCCACGCCCGACCGGCCGGCGAGCTCCCCGATCGTGATGTGGTCGGCCAACCGTGTCATCGCCCACCTCCCGAAGTCGGCTGTTGACGTAAACCTTACTTCAAGTTGCACCTTGATCGCATGACCACACAAACCCTCCCAGCACCGGTGACCACCGCATCCGGGTACGACGATGATCTGCGGCCGCTGATGTCATTGATGACCGGCGACGAGAAGCACACCGCGAACGCCACGTCGACGCTCGGCTGCTAGGGGCCCGCTGGATCGGGACGCAGACATCATCGGGCCCACGGAGACGGTGTCTCGTGGGCCCGATGTTCTGCCCCCAAAGGGGGCGTAAAGGGAGCGCTGTCGTCAGCGCTTGAAGGCGTCCTTGGCCTTCTCGCCGGCCTGCTTGAAGTCGGACTTGCTCTGCTCGTCCTTGCCTTCCGCCCGCATCTGCTCGTCGCCCCTAGCGCTGCCGGCGGCCTCCTTGGCGCGGCCCTTGGCCTCTTCGCTCTTGTTCTTCATCTTGTCATCGAGACCCATGATGGCCTCCTCACATCGAGGTAACCCGTCAGATACCCGCCGGTCTGCCGCGACAAACCCGTGCTGCTGCCTGGCGAGCGACGCCTAGGATCTCGCGTGTGCTGAGGACAACACTGGCCGCGGGCGTCATGACGACGCTCGGTGCCTTGCCGGTGTTCCTGCTCAGCGCGCAGTCGGTCCTGGTCCGCCAGGATCTTGGCCTGAGCGAGCCACAGCTCGGGCTGGCAGTCAGCGCCTTCTTCGCTGCCGGCGCACTCACCGCCACCACCGCCGGAGCCGTGGCCGAGCGCTTCGGCAGGCGCACCAGCACGGTCGCGGCCGGGTGTCTCACCTTCTCGAGCGCGCTGGGGATCGCGGTCGTCGCGCAGTCCTACCTCCCGCTGCTGATCCTGCTCGCGGTGGGCGGGATGGCGAACGCGGCGCTGCAGATGACCGCCAACGTATCGGTGGCACAGTCGGTGCCGCGCGGACGGCAGGGTCTCGCCTTCGGGATCAAGCAGTCGGCGGTGCAGGTGTCGATCCTGCTGGCTGGGCTGGCGGTCCCCACCGTGGGGGTGCTGGCGGGGTGGCGGTGGTCGTACGTCGGCATGGCCGTTGCCGGCATCCTGATCATGCTCGCCGGCACCAGGCTTCCCGGGCAGCGCGGCGGGACCACGCGTCGCGCCACGGCGGTGGATCGCCCGCCGCGCGGGGCGCTGGTGGTGAGCTTCGTCGCCATGGCCTTCGCCAGCGCCGCGGTGAACGCGCTCGGAGCCTTTCTGCCGGCATGGGCATACCGGGTCGGCCTCAGCCCTGGTGACGCCGGCCTGCTCGTGGCTGGGGCGAGTGCGCTCTCGGTGCTCGCCAGGGTGGTGTTCGGTGCCGCCGCGGACCGACGCCAAGGACGCAACCTCCCGGTCGTCGCCGCCCAGTTGGTCGCCGGTGCCGCCGGGTTGCTGCTCCTGTCACTGGCCGAGGTGCCCTTCGTCATCGTCGGTGCGCTGCTGGCATTCGGCATCGGGTGGGCATGGCCGGGTCTGCTGCTCTTCGCGGTCGTGCGTATCGGCCGGGACAGCCCGGCGGCTGCCTCGGGAGCGATCCAGGCCGGCGCGTTCACCGGTGGTGCGACCGGGCCGGTCTCGTTCGGCCTGCTCGTCTCGGTGACCGGCTACCCCACGGCGTGGACCGCGGCCACTGCGGCCATGCTGACCGCCGCAGCGCTGTTGCTGGTCGCGCGCCGGATGTTCCTGGCCGACCTCGTGCGCCGACCGCCACGGCGCCCCCTAGACGCCCCCACCGAGCCCGCTGACTGACGGATTCCCGGTCACTCCGGGTCTCTGCGCTGCTGCTGATCTCCGTGCCACTCCCGGAGGCCGGGGTTCTCCGGCTCCTCAAAGTCAGGTCTGCCCTGGAAGTAGCGGGTGAGCCGTGATTCCCCCTTCGGGTGCAGCGCCTTGCGGCGGTGGGGGACGACCCGGTTCTCGGCGGTGTCCCAGAAACTGTCAGCCACCCGCCACGCCTTCCGCGCGGCCCGGCCGAGGATGCCGGCGTGTGGAGTCAACGGGTGCGGCCTGGTGGGTGCGTTATTCGCCGCCGCATGCACCTGCTCGGACAACGCGGCGGCGTCGGACGTACTGAGCTCGCGAGCCAGGTCGGTGACCAGATCGCGCTCGAGCTCCAGATGAGTGCCCATGCATGCCTCGATCTCACGCCAGAGCTGCTCCGGATCTTCGCCATAGGCATGTGCATCGCCGTAGGTGTGAGCCTTGAGCATGTGCACCGCCTGCTCCAAGGAGCGCGCGTCCCGCAGGTACGCCGATACCCGGTCATGGCCGTCCGGCAGTCTGTGCTCCGCCGTCGGCAGCACCGTCGACTGGACCGAGGCCAGGTGCCGCGAGACCACCGACATGAAGGCGTCGATGACTTCGAAGGCGTCCCGCGCGTCATCGGCTGAGCGCGAGCTGGTCGCAAGTTGATCGATGGTCGTGTGCGGGCCCAGCACAGCTTCGTGCAACTGGTCCCGCTGTGCCGATTCGTGGTCAGTCAATCCCCTCACCTCGTCCATGACCGCCTGTTAGTGCCATTGTCCCCGCTTCCGCCCAAATGAATCGTCGTCCTGGCGCACCACGCTGGCCGTTCCTACCGCTGCCGCCGGTGGCGGCGACCGGTCCGAAGACCGTCCCACCAGACGACGGGCGCTGGTGTTCATTATGCTTGGCGGTCGTGTCTGGCCGGCGTGGCGCAATTGGCAGCGCACTCGACTTGTAATCGAGCGGTTGGGGGTTCGAGTCCCCCCGCCGGCTCTCGTAAAGCCCCAGGTCCGAAACGGCTCGGCGCTGGACAAGATCGAGCGAGTGTCGGACCGGTTGAGGGACGGCGACCCGGAGTTGGTCAGCCAGGCGCTGACGACGTGCCGCAGGCTCATCGACTCGTGCGCCGACTACACGTTCCCCGCCCGCGATGAGCAGTACGAGCTCGGGTGCGGAGTAACGCTGAAGGTCGGACGGCAGAACGTGCTCAACCGTCTGCAGGCCTTCACCCACGCACGCGGGGCCACCAAGACCGGATGGACCGGCTACGCCGCACCGTCTCGGATCTCTACGAGCGCTGCTCGGCTGGCACCCACGCGGACGTGACCGTCGAAGAGGCGTGTTTCGTGTTCCTCCAGACTTACGTCGTCCTCGGGGAGATCCTGACGATCGGTGCGCCCGTACCTGCGGAGGACTGACGGCGTTCGGAGGCCCCCGGCCCTAGGCGCGCGGGTCAGATAGGCGTCTCCGGACGGCAGGAACGCCCACCCCTCGGGGATGGTGAGCGCGCCGTGCTCCGGGTTCCACGGGCCGTCCCGGGTGTCGTACACGTCCAACTGCAGGCGGGTGAGATCTTCCTCGGCCACCCCGCCACTATCGCACCGGCCGGTCGCGTCACGGCCTTCGTCGCAGGGGCGAATTCCTAGCGGGCGGGGCGGGTGCAAGAGGTGTGGCAGATCGGAATCTCCCCCGACACACCGAGGCGAGGTGCGTAGTGTCGGTGGCTACCCCGATGATGGAGTCAGGCGGGATCGGATGGCTGGTCCCTGAGCGAGCCCGTAGCAGGGTCTGGAGGTGACCTGGAATGGATGACGCGCGCTTCACGGCGGGCATCCTGAGCCTGATCGACGCCTCGCGATTCCTCGAGGTTCCACGCCAGACCTTCCACCGGTGGGCGCGCGGCTACGAACGTGGTGAGCCGCTGCTGCATGTGCTCGAGGTGCAGGGAAGGCGCCAGGCCGCAGTCACCTTCATCGCGTTGGCCGAGGCGCACGTGTTGAACGCTCTGCGGGACGCTGGGGTACGTCCGCATCGGATCAGGCCGGCGCTGCAGGTGCTGCAGAAGGAGTTCGGCCGCGACTACGTGCTCACCGCACCCGAGCTGGCCACTGATGGCATCGACGTGCTGTGGGACTTTTCGCGCACGCGCGACGGGTCGGGGCTGATCGAGGGACACACCGGCCAGGGCGTCATGCGCGAGATCGTCCAGGACTACATGCAGTACGTGAGCTGGGACGCGGACGGTTTCCCAGACCGCCTGACCTTCCGACGCTGCGAGCCGTCGAAGGTCGTGTCCGAGGTGGATCACGTGTTCGGACAGCCCCGTTTCGCCGGGTCACGCGTCAGGGTGTCCGACGTGGCCGCGATGCTGTCCGCCGGCGAGAACCCGGAGGTCGTGGCTGATGAGTTCGGAGTCTCCCAAACCGACGTCCGGACCGCCGCACGCGTCCTCTTGGGCCGCGCCGCCTGAGTTCTACGTCGACGAGAACATCGCCGGTCGCACGCTGCGTCGGGCGCTGGAGGACTTGGGCTACACGGTGCACACGCCGCCGAGACTGTACGGCAGCCGAGGGGCGGCGGAGGGCGTGAGCGACGCTCGATGGCTTCGCGACGTCGGGCGCCACGGCTGGGTGGTCATCGGGCGAGACACCAAGATCCTCGAACGTCCCGACGAACTCGCCGCCTACCGGGCCGCACGGGTGCACATGGTCCTGTTCCCCGGTCAGGCCACGAGGGCGCAGCTCGTGGAACTGCTTCATCGTCATCTCCACGACATCTGCATGCATGCCAGCTTGAGGAGCCCGCGCGTCTACCGAGTGCGGCGCGAGATGACGGAGCTGTAGAAGCTGGTCGGGTCGTTTCTCTCGCGACCGCCGCTTGCTAACACTTTTCCTAACACGCGGTCGAGAAACCGCGATGGACCACCGTGAACCGCGAGTGACCGCTGTGGACTGTCTCCGCAGGTCAGCCGCGGTTTTCCGTTGACCGTGGTGGACCGCTGTAGACCATGATGGACCCCGTTAGCTCTTCTTGTAATCGAGCGGTTAGGGGTTCGAGTCCCCTCGCCGGCTCTCCGCGATCGCCTGCGAGGCGGCCGCATCACCAAGCCGTGTCGTCTCTGGCCACGATGGCGGTTCGAGGTGCCCAGTCCATGTCGGGTGCACCAGCGCGAACGTACCGTCAACCTGACGAACGACGACGTCGTCGCTAGGGCGCATCCGACGTCGTCTGCCCCACTGCGTGGGCCCACGGTCCTCGCCCGGTACGGTCTCGAGCGTGTTCCCACTGCGGGGAGCCCAAGAGCTCCGCGCGGGGCCGCCCCGGCAGTTCCACGCTGAGAGTAGGTTTTGTCAATGGCATGCCGTATCAGTGAGCTCGTGCTCGGTTGCCGTGACCCCGAGGTGCTGGCTCGGTTCTGGTGCGAGGTCCTGGACTTCGTAGTGCTCGATCGCGAAGACGACGGCACCCTCGAGATCGGGCCGCGCGAAGGGTTCGGGGGCCCGCAGCCGACGATCATCCTCAGCCGCAGGGACGAGCCGGAGCGGGGGAAGTCCCGGCTGCACATCGACCTCAACGCCACCGACCGCGCTCAGGACGCCGAGCTCGAACGTCTCCTGAAGCTCGGGGCGCGCCCGGCCGACGTCGGCCAGACCGGCGAGGAGCAATGGCACGTGCTGGCCGACCCCGAGGGCAACGAGTTCTGCCTGCTCAAGGCCCGCCTCAACCCGCTCTGACGGCTCTGTGTCCCCGGGATCAGCGCGATGCGCTGTTTGTGGCTGATCAGGGGCAGCTCATTGGTTGACAACCGGCGGTAGTTGCAGCCGTGGCATGAGACGGTGGTCGACGGCCCAGCACAGGAACGGCCGAACATCCCGGCGCTCGGCGCGCCGCACCTCGGCGTGCCAGCGGTCGAGGGCTCGAATCCCTCGCCGGCTCCCGTCCGGCCTGCGGAAAGTGGACGGTTGAGTGTCCCCTCTCCGCGACTTCTTCGAGCCCTGAGTGTTGGACGCGCCTCGACCGACGGCCGGCATCCCGTGCGTATAGAACCCCGAGGTGCTTCGTCGCGTTCACGTAACAGCCAGGAAGCAGCAGACGAGAACCATTGCCAGCGCGGTTTCATATCAGATATGTTCACCAGCAGCGTCGGGGGAGGTCGATGGCCACTGGCCTGAGGAACGAAAACAATCGCACGGCGTGTGCGTGGACGGTCCGACGAGCGAGGTGGGAACAGATGAGAAGAAACCTGGCTGCCATGGCAGCCGCGGCGTGCTTGCTCACGGCCTGCGGAGGCCAGGCCAGCGGCGATTCGGCGTCTGACTCGATCACCGCAGTGAAAGACCAGGCATCGCTGGACAATCTGGTGGAGATGGCCAAGGACGAGGGCCAGGTCGTCTGGTACACCTCGATCCCGAGTGAACGCGCTGAGCAGATCGGCGACATGTTCTCCGACAAGTACGGCATCGAGGCGGTCGTCCAGCGATCCGGCGGTGCCGACATCCTGCAGAAGTTCCTGCTCGAGGAACAGGCGGGCCGGGTCCAAAACGACGTGCTGACCGTCTCCGACCCAGCGGCGTTCATCAACCTCAAGCAAGACGACGCACTGAAATGCTTCACCCCCCGGAACTTCGACGCGGTGCCGGCGTACGCGAAGGACGAGGACGGGTGCTGGATTGCGACCCGCATAAACGCCTACGTGATCGCCTACAACACCCGCCAGGTCGATGATCCCCCGAGCGGGTTCCAGGACCTCGTCGACGCCCGGTTCGACGGTGACCTCGCGTACGTCAACCCGAACTTCAGCTCCGGCGCACTGATCGTCACCGCTGGCCTCGCCAACGACCTGGGCTGGGACTGGTTCGAGAAGCTGGCGAGCACCGATCCGTTCGTCGTCAAGGGCAACAACGACACCATGCAAACGGTCGTGACCGGTCAACGCGGCGTCGCCACCTTCGTCAACAGCACCTACGTCGCGCAGGCGAAGGCGGAGGGGCAGCCGGTGGAGTGGGTTTTCCCCGAGGACGGCGTCTACCTGATCCCGGCGCCGAGCGCGGTCGTCGAAGGTGGCCCGAACCCCGCCGCCGGCAAGCTGCTCGCAAACTTCCTGCTCACCAAGGAGGTCCAGCAGCTGATGGTCGATGACGGGAACTACGCCGCGGTGGAAACCCTGCCGTCGCCGGACGGTCAACCGTCGGTCGATGAGATGACCAGACTCGAGGTCGATTTCGACAAGCTCGCCGAGACCGCCAACGACGTACGGGACCGGTTCAACTCCATCGTGCAGAGCGCGAACTGACACCCGGGTGAAAGGGCGTAGCGATGACGGTGCTTGAGGAGGATCTGCGCCCGCAGACCGCGAGTGCGGCGCGGCGTGGCCGACGGGGCAGTGGCCTGACGGCGAAGCTCGTGCTCGGCGGTGCCGCCCTCGTCCTGGTCGTGCTGGTGGTCTATCCGTTGTT
>DASSKO010000022.1:0-37364 GCA_035690425.1 Nocardioidaceae bacterium | reverse complement strand
CGGCGGGCCCGCAGGGTCGAGGCCCGTGCCGCCGCGTGGTCCGGTGCTCTCGCGCTGGCTGCGGTGACCTCCACCGCCGCGGCGCACGCCGGACCGGCGGCTGACCAGGTGTTCCGCTGCGGCGGCGAGCGCGCGACGCTCGTTGGCACCGTGCGCAGCGACGAGCTGGTGGGAACGGCCGGTCGTGACGTCGTGGTCGCGCGCGGTGGTGACGACTTCGTCCGAACCGGCGCCGGCAAGGATCTGGTCTGCGCCGGCGACGGGTTCGACAACGTGCGGCTCGGCCCGGGACGCGACCGCGCCCTCGGCGGCGCCGGCGACGACGCCCTCGATGGTGGCGCCGGCCGCGACACGCTGCGCGGAGAGGGCGACGTGGACGCGCTGTTCGGCGGCTCCGGCGGTGACGTGCTCCTCGGCGGCCCCGGGACGTCGATCATCGTCGAGGGGCTCATCGGCGGACCCGGGGACGACCGGCTCGTCGGGGGCAGGGGCCTCGACACCGCGCAGTACTTCGATGCGCCGCGCGGCGTGCGGGTGAACCTGCGCTCCGGTCGGGCGACCGGCTTCGGGGCCGACGTACTCGTCGGGATCGAGGGCGTCGTCGGGTCCAACTTCGCCGACGACATCATCGGCGACCGGGGCGGCAACGGACTCTTCGGCCAGGCCGGGGCCGACACGATCCGCTCCGGTGGGTCCGGCACCGTCGCCGCCGGCACGGCCGACGTCATCGCCGGCGACCAGGGAGACGACACCGTCTTCGCGGCGGCGGGTGAGGATCTGCTGACCTACGGGCGGTTGCCGCTCGGCGTCAGCGTCGACCTGGGGCAGGGCACCGCGCGCGGCCAGGGCAGGGACGTCGTCCGTGGTGTCGAGGGCGTCATCGGGTCGCGGCTCGACGACACGCTCACGGGTGGGCCGCGCGACGACTATCTCGCGGGCAGCACCGGTGACGACGTCATCGACGGCCGCCGTGGCGACGACGTGGTGATCTATCGCGACGTCCCCGGGCCGGTCGAGGTCGTGCTCGACCCGAGCCTGCTGCCCGGCACGCAGACAGGACCCGGACACGGTGGCGGCAAGTTCGCCGGCACCGACACGCTCCGTGCCGTCGAGGACATCTGGGGGACCTCGGCCGCGGACGCGTTGTACGGCGACGGCGGCCGCAACACGATCATGGGCTTCGCCGGGGACGACGAGCTCGTCGGGTTCGGGGGAGTCGACCGAGTCGACGGCGGCGCCGGCACCGATCTGTGCGACGACGAGCCTGCGGAGCTGTACGACTGCGAGCCGGCAACGAGCGCGCAGACCCTGAGCGGCAGCCCTTCCTGGAGCCCGTGGCTGCGCCACAATGTGCCTCGTGGACCGTGAGGCGTACGTCGAGGCGGTGTTGCGGGTCGTGGAGCAGGTCCCTCCGGGACGGGTGATCAGCTACGGGGCGATCGCCGCCGTCGTCGGTGTCGGCGGACCACGTCAGGTGGGCGCCGTGATGGCCGAGTACGGCGGAGGAGTGCCGTGGTGGCGAGTCGTGCGGGCCGACGGGACGCTGCCGCTGTGCCACGACGGCCGGGCACGGGCACAGCACCGGGCCGAGCGCACCCCGATGCGGGGTGACCGGGCCGACATGAGCGCCGCCTCGTGGTCTCCCTCGGGCCGGACCATTGACCCCTTCGCGCCAGACTAACCGCGCCCCTTTCGCGCGCACCCTCGCGTCGAGATCGCCGGTTTGCCTCGCGGCGAGATCGCCGGTTTGCCTCGCGGCGTGGTCGTCGAGGTCGACCCCCGGCTGCAGACCTCGACCTCGAATGGTCGTCGTACGCAGCTGCCGAAGCCTGCGACGGTGCTGCGGTCCTGGATGGGCTGTCGGTGGCGTCTGATGGGATGTCTGGCATGTCGACGAGTCAGGGCACCGATTCGGTGAGCTACCGCCTGGTGCGCCCCGCGCGCACGGCGGTGGAGGCGCCTAGTCTCGACGCGAGCCAGCGCCGGGTGGTGAAGCACCCCGGCGGTCCGCTGCTGGTGCTGGCCGGGCCCGGCACCGGCAAGACGACGACGCTCGTCGAGGCCGTCGTCGACCGGGTCGAGCACCACGGCGTGCGACCCGAGCAGGTGTTGGTGCTGACGTTCAGCCGCAAGGCCGCTGAGGAGCTGCGTGACCGCATCACCGGCCGACTGGCGCGCACGGTGACCACGCCGCTGAGCTCGACCTTCCACTCGTTCTGCTACGCGCTGGTGCGTCGGTTCCAGTCGGCCGAGGATTTCGGCCGCCCGTTGCAGCTGCTCTCCGCCCCCGAGCAGGACGTGCGCATCCGCGAGCAGCTGGTCGGCAGCAGGCAAGAGGGCACCATCGACTGGCCCCGCAGCCTCCGGCCGGCGCTGGATACCCGTGGGTTGGCCGAGGAGGTGCGCACCGTGATGGCGCGCGCCCGTGAGCTGTCCCTGGACCCGATCGACCTGGAGTGCATCGGCGGCGCGGCGGACAAGCCGGAGTGGGAGGCTGTCGGCGCCTTCGCCGAGGAGTACCTGCGGGTTCTTGACGCGCAGAACCTCATCGACTACTCGGAGCTGGTGCACCGTGCGGTCCTGCTCGCCGAGCGGCCCGACGTGCAGGCCGCGCTGCGACGGGAGTTCCGCGCGGTCTTCGTCGACGAGTACCAGGACACCGATCCAGCGCAGGTGCGGCTGCTGCAGGCCATCGCCGGGGACGGCCGCGACCTGGTGGTGGTGGGCGATCCCGACCAGTCGATCTACGGCTTTCGCGGCGCCGACGTGCGAGGAATCCTGCAGTTTCCGGACAGGTTCCGCGATCAGCAGGGGCGGCCCGCGACCGTCGTACCCCTGGCGACGACCCGCCGGTTCGGCTCGCGGCTGCTGGTCGCCTCGCGGCGGGTGGCGGCTGGCCTGGGGCTGCCGGGCAGTCTGGACCGTGAGACCTTCGAGACGTTCCGGTCGCCTGCGGCGGCGGGTTGCCCGTACGGCGACGGACGGGTCGAGGTCTTCACCTACTCCTCGTCCGGAGCAGAGCTCGACCACGTCGCCGACCTGCTGCGCCGCGCGCATCTCGAAGAGGGGGTGGGCTGGTCGGAGATGGCGGTGCTGGTGCGGTCCGGCAGCCGGTCCATTCCCGCGCTGCGGCGGGCGCTGGTGGCAGCAGGGGTGCCGGTGTCGGTCTCCTCCGACGAGGTGCCGTTGCGTTTCGAGCCCGCGGTGCAGCCGCTGCTGCTCGCGCTGCGGGTGGCGGCGGACCCGGGGTCGCTGACCGACGACCAGGCGCAGGCGTTGCTGGTGTCGCCGTTGTGCGGCCTCGACGCCACCCACGTCCGCCGGCTGGCACGTGAGCTGCGCCGGGAGGACCAGGAGGCCTACGGCGACGAGAGGCCGCCGCTGCCCTCGGCGCAGCTGCTCCGGGACGCCGTGCTCGACCCGACGCCGCTGCTGCGCCTTGACAGCCACGCGGCACGCCGAGCGGCTGCCCTGGCCAAGCTGCTGTCATCCGCCGGGGGGAGCCTTGCCGCGGGGGAGCCGCCGGAGCAGGCGCTGTGGCAGGTGTGGGAGGGCACCCGGTGGCCACGGAGGCTGCGGGCGGCCGTCGACCACGGCGGCGCGGCAGCCCGCATCGCCCACCGCGACCTCGATGCGGTGTGCGCGCTGTTCGAGATGGCCGCGCGCGCGGAGGAGCGCAGCCAGCACCGCGGTGCCGCCAACTTCCTGGCCGAGGTCGAGAGCCAGCAGATCCCGGCCGACACGCTGGCCGACAAGGGTGCCCGCGGTGAGGCCGTTCGCCTGCTCACCGCGCACCGGTCCAAGGGCCTGCAGTGGCGGCTCGTGGTCATCGCCGGAGTCCAGGAAGGCCGGTGGCCGGACGCCCGCCGTCGCGGGTCACTGCTGCAGGTCGACCGGCTGGCCGCAGACGGCCTCGCCCCACCGCCGTCGGCATCGGCCATGCTCGCCGAGGAGCGCCGGCTCTTCTACGTCGCCGCGACGCGCGCTCGTGAGCGGCTGGTCGTCACCGCGGTCCGGTCGCCCGACGCGGAGGGTGAGCAGCCGTCCCGGCTGATCGACGACCTTGGCGTGCGGGTCGAGCACGTGTCTGGCCGGCCGAGGCGGCCGATGTCGCTGGCGGGAGTGGTCGGGTCGCTGCGGCAGATCGCGGGCGACCCCGAGACGGCCGAGCCGCTGCGGCGTGCGGCCGCCTCCCGGCTGGCCCGTCTCGCCGACGCCCGAGTCGATGAGGCAGCTGACGGCGCGGGAGAGGTCGTCCGGGCCGACGATCGGCTGGTTCCGTTCGCCGATCCTCGGCGCTGGTGGGGGGTGCTGCCCCCGAGCGAGGCTGCGGCGCCCGTGCGTGACGAGGCTCCGCTCGTGCTGTCTGGCAGCGCCGTCGACGGCATCGGCCAGTGCGCGCTGCGCTGGTTCCTCAGCCGGGAGGCCGGCGGCGCCACGGCCACCACTACGGCGATCGGCTTCGGCAACGTGGTCCACGTGCTGGCGCAGCAGGTCGCCGACGGTGTCCTCGAGCCGGACGTGGCGGCTCTGCTCGACCACCTTGACTCGGTCTGGGGCCAGCTGCGCTTCGGGGCGCCGTGGGTCTCCGCGCGGGAGCGGGAGGAGGCCGGGGCGGCGCTGCGTCGGTTCGTCGCGTGGCACCGTGGCTCCGGCAGACGGCTGGTGGGCACCGAGCACCGCTTCGAGGTGACGGTGCAGGCCGGCGGTGAGCCGGTCGTGATTCGCGGCGCCATGGACCGGGTCGAGGTCGACGGCGACGGCGCGGTGGTGGTCGTGGACCTCAAGACCGGCAAGACCGTGGTGACCGGTGACCAGGTCAAGGAGCACGCCCAGCTCGGTGTTTACCAGCTGGCGGTCGCGCACGGCGGTGTCGACGATCTGGTCGCAGACGTGGCCGAGAGACCGGCGACTGCCGGCGGGGCCGAGCTGGTCTACCTGCGCCGCGCGGGCGGTCGAGCCACCCCCGACCTGCCCAAGGTGATGCCGCAGGATTCCTGGCAGCCAGGCAGCGCAGAGCAGCCGAGTACGCCGGAGCAGCAGGTCGCCACCGCAGTGCGCGCCATCCGGGAGGAGCGCTTCCATGCCAGCACCAACGCGTTCTGTGTTATGTGCGAGTTTCGCTCGTTGTGCCCGGCCCAGGCCGACGGGTTGTTCGTCCTCTCGCCCGCAGAAGGAGCTTGCTGATGACGGCCGCTCAGGTGGTGACGATGCCCACCCCCAGGCTGGTCGACGCCACCGCCGTGCGGCAGCTGATGGGCATCGATTTCAGCGATCAGCAGATGGCTGCGATCGCCGCGCCCCTCAAGCCCGGCGTCATCGTCGCCGGTGCCGGATCGGGCAAGACCACGGTGATGGCGGCCCGCGTCGTGTGGCTCGTCGGCTCCGGACAGGTGAGTGCCGACCAGGTGCTCGGTCTTACCTTCACCAACAAGGCGGCCGCCGAGCTGGGGCACCGGGTGCGGGAGGCTCTCGCGGCGGCCGGCCTGCGGGGGCCGGCTGAGGATGGTGGCGAGCAGGGCGAGCCGACCGTGGCCACCTACCACGCCTACGCAGGGCGGATGATCGGCGAGCACGGCCTGCGGCTGGGTGTCGAGCCCGACACCCGGCTGCTGGCCGACGCCTCCCGCTTCCAGCTCGCGGGGCTCGCCTGTGAGCGCCACCGCGGGTCGCTGGCCCACGTGAGCACTCATCTGCCCACCACCCTGGCGAACGTGCTGAGGCTCGACGCCGAGATGAGTGAGCATCTCGCCAACCCGGCGGCCGTCAGGGCCGTCAACGCGCAGCTGCGGGCCGAGTTGCACGACGCACCCAAGCAGATCAAGGTCGTCACCGACGCGATCCAGGCCACCCGCAAACGCGACGAGCTGGTCGACCTCGTCGAGGCCTACCGCGCCCTGAAGGCTGAGCGTGGCGTGATGGACTTCGCCGACCAGATGTCGGTCGGCGCCCGGCTGGCGCAAAACTGCCCTGAGGTCGGTGCGGCCGAGCGCAGCCGGTTCGGTGTCGTCCTGCTCGACGAGTACCAAGACACCTCGGTCGCGCAGCGCCTGATGCTGGCCGGTCTGTTCGCCGCAGACACCGACGCGGCGGGGCGCGGTCACCCGGTCACGGCGGTCGGTGACCCGTGCCAGGGCATCTACGGCTGGCGCGGTGCCTCGGTCGCCAACCTCGACGACTTCCCCGAGCACTTCCCGCTGTCCGATGGCGCACCGGCTCCGTCGTACCCGTTGAGCGTCAACCGGCGCTGCGGGTCACAGATTCTCGACGTCGCCAACGCCCACGCAGCCGAGCTCTACGCGACCCACCGTGGCGTCCAGCCGCTGCTCGCGCCGGAGTCCGCGCGGCCCGGCGCGGTCCGGGCCGCGCTGCACGAGCACTACGACGACGAGATGTCCTGGGTGGCCGACCAGGTCGCCGACCTGCCCCGGGTCTACCCGGACGTCCCGTGGTCCGAGGTCGGCGTGCTCGTGCACCGCATGGGTGACGCCCGCGCGCTGCAGGTGCAGCTGCGCAGCAGGGGTGTGCCGGTCGAGGTCGTCGGGCTCGGCGGGCTGCTCTCGCGGCCAGAGGTGGCCGACGTAGTCGCGACCCTGGAGGTGGTGCACGACCTCACCGCCAACGCCGCGATGCTGCGCCTGCTGACCGGGCCACGGTGGCGCATCGGTGCCCGCGACCTCGCGCTGCTCGGCGCCCGTGCGCGCCGGCTCGCGGCGGCCGGGCGGGCTCAACCCGGCTCCGACGACCTCGCCGCGGCACTCGAGCGGTCCGTCGGTGGTGTCGACGTCACCGAGATCGTGTCTCTGGCCGACGCGCTCGACGACCCGGGGCCGGCGGACTACTCGGCCGAGGCGCTGGAGCGGTTCGAGATGCTGACGCGGGAGGTCAAGTCGCTGCGGGAGTTCACCGCAGAGCCGCTGGTCGACCTGGTCCGCCGCATCATCGACACGATCGGTGTCGACATCGAGCTGGTCGCGATGCCTGGGCCGGCGGCGGCACAGGCGCGGGACAACCTGGCGTCGTTCGTCGACGCCGTCGCGGCGTTCGCCGGCAGCGACACCGACGCCTCCCTGCACAGCCTGCTGGCCTACCTGAAGGCGGAGGACGACTACGCGCAGGGCCTTCCGGTGGCGTCTCCGACCGACTCCAACAGCGTCAAGATGATGACCGTGCACAAGGCCAAGGGGCTGGAGTGGGACGTCGTCTTCGTGCCCGAGCTGACCCAGTCGGTGTTTCCGAGCTCGCTGAGCCGCCCGCGCTGGCCGAGCAACGCCGAGGCGCTGCCGGCGCGGCTGCGTGGCGACGCCGACACGCTGCCCGAGGTGACTGACTGGACGACCGAGGGCGACAAGACGTTCCGTGCACAGACAGTCCAGCACGAGGAGCTGGAGGAGCGCCGGCTCGGCTACGTCGCGTTCACCCGCGCCCGCCGCGCCCTGGTCGTCAGCGGGTGCTGGTGGGGCCCGACGCAGAAGAAGAAGCGCGGTCCGTCGGACTACCTGCTTCGGCTGCGGCAGCTGACCACTCGTGCTGCCGAGCTGTCCGGGGCGCCGGCACCGGACGACCCGTGGGCCGAGGAGCCCGAGGGCGAGGACAATCCTCATCTGACCGCGGCCGCCGTCGTCCCGTGGCCTGCGCCGCTGGACGACGGTGCGCTGCGCCGCAGCTCCGAGGCGGCCCGGTTGCTCGACGAGGCACGGCAGCGTTTCGCCGCGACCGGCAGCTACGACGCCGACGACGAGCTGCTGCTCGATCATGCCGCCGCGGTGGCGGAGTGGGATGCCACCATCGACCGGTTGCTCGACGAAGCCCGTCGCTCCAGAGCGACCGACCACGTGGTCGAGCTGCCGGCGACGCTGAGTGCGACCGCGATGCTGCGACTGCAGTCCGACCCCGACGCGCTCGCTCGTGAGCTGGCGCGGCCGATGCCTCGCCGGCCGTCGTCGGCGGCCCGCTTCGGCACCCGGTTCCATGCCTGGGTGGAAGCCTTCGTCGGCCAGCAGCAGCTGATCGACCCGGTCGACATCCCCGGAGCCGCCGACGCCGGGATCGAGAGTGACGACGACCTACGCGAGCTCTGCGAGGCGTTCGCCGCGGGCGCCTTCGGCGACCGCGTGCCGCACGCGGTGGAGGCACCGTTCGCGCTGGTGTTGGCCGGCGAGGTGGTGCGTGGTCGCATCGACGCCGTCTACTCCGAGGTCGACGGCTTCCACGTCGTCGACTGGAAGACCAACCAGCGCCAGACCGCCGACCCACTGCAGTTGGCCATCTACCGGCTGGCCTGGGCCGACCTTGCCGGCGTGCCACTCGACCGCGTCCGCGCCTCCTTCTACTACGTCCGCACCGGCGAGTTGGTCACTCCGGCCGGCCTGCCCGACCGCGCCGCGCTGGAGGAGATGCTCAGCCTCGACTGATGTGACGTCCGCATGCGCTCGGATGGCCGAAACTCTCGCGGCCAGTGGTCATGCTGGAGCGGGCCGGCACGCATACCGATCCCGGACATGCGGCCGACTTTCACCGTCCCGTGATACACGTACGCCCGATGGCGATAACGCCGTACGTGTTTCACGGGACCGTGAAGAGCGCACGGGGCGGAGGAGGCGGACACCTCAGGAGGCGGGTACGGCGAGCATTGCGTCGAGCGCGATCTCCACCATCTCGGCGAAGGTGCGTTCGCGCTCATCGGAGGTGGTCTCCTCCCCGGTGACGATGTGATCCGAGACGGTGCAGATCGACAGCGCCTTGCGCCGGTACTTCGCGGCCAGCGTGTACAGCGCGCTGGTCTCCATCTCGATCGCCACCACACCGTGCTCGACCATGCGCTGCATCAGCTCGGGACGGTCGGAGTAGAAGGAGTCGCCGGAGAAGATCTGCGCGACCGTGACCGGCACCGCTCGCACCCGAGCCGCGTCATCGGCCGCGCGCAGCAGCGCGTAGTCGGCGGTCGCGGCGTAATCCAGTCCCTCGAAACGCACCCGATTCATCGCCGAGTCGGTGGCCGCGCTGATCGCCAGCACGATGTCGCGCACGCCCAGGTCGGCACTCAATGCGCCACACGACCCGACTCGCACCAGCTGCTGCACGTCGTACTCGCGCAGCAGCTCGCTGGCATAGATCGCGAGCGAGGGCTGGCCCATGCCGGAACCCTGCACCGAAACCCGCTCGCCGCGGAAGGTGCCGGTGAAGCCGAGCATGTTGCGGACCTGCGAGTAGCAGACGGCGCCCTCGAGGAAGGTCTCGGCGATCCACTTCGCCCGCAACGGATCGCCGGGGATCAGCACCCGCTCGGCGACCTCGCCGGCGGCCGCTGCGATGTGGGTGCTCATGGATGGCGATCCTGCCAGAGGACACCGCCGGTCGTAGAGTCGGTGAAGTGATGCCCGCGGCCTCGTCCCTGTCTCCACCGGACCCCCCACTGGCGCTGTCGCGACACGCGCACGACCGCATCGGGTCCCAGCGGGTGGACGAGCAGTGGCTGGCCCGTGCGTGGGAGAGCGACAACACCCGGGTGCTGCTCCTGCACGACGGGAAGGTCGCGCTCGACCCCGACCATGGCGGCCCGGCCTACCTGCGGCCGTCGCAGGCGGAGCCGGGAGAGCGGCTGCTGCTGGGCGCCGAGTCGGGTACGACGTACTTCGCGGTGCTGCTCGACGATCCCCCGGAGGGCATGCCGCTGGCGGGCCTGCGCGAGATCGCTTCCGGCCTGCCCGACCGGGACTCCGGACTCCTCGTCCATGCCGTCGGCATGGCGAACTGGCGGCACGCGCACCGGTTTTGTCCGCGCTGCGGTCGAGCATTGCAGATGGCGCGGGCCGGCCATGTCCTGGTGTGTGCGCAGGGTCACTCGCAGTTCCCCCGCACCGACCCGGCGGTGATCATGCTGGTAACCGACGACCACGACCGCTGCCTGCTGGGGCATGCCGCCCGGTCGCCACGCCCGCGTGGCTTCTCCACCTTGGCCGGGTTCGTCGAGCCGGGGGAGTCCCTGGAGCACGCGGTGGTCCGCGAGGTCGGGGAGGAGGTCGGCATCAAGGTCGACGAGGCACGATACTTCGGCAGCCAGCCGTGGCCGCTGCCGGCGAGCCTGATGGTCGGCTTCTTCGCGCACGCCAGCACCGTCGACGTCGATGTCGACGGTGACGAGATCGGGGAGGCACGCTGGTTCAGCCGCGCGGAGCTGCTGGCGGCGACCACGAGCGGCGACGTCGTGCTCCCGGGCCGAGTCTCGATCGCCCGCCGGCTGATCGAGCAGTGGTACGGCGGTGAGCTCCCGGGCGCCTGGTGACCCCGTTCAGCCTCCCGATTTGGCTAGGTACCCAGGTACCCAGCCAAATGCGGGGGGCGATGGGTCAAGCCAGCGCGAGCTGCGCCTTCACCTGCTGGACCGACGGGTTGGTCATCGCGGTGCCGTCAGGGAAGACGAGCGTCGGCACGGTCTGGTTGCCGTTGTTGGCCTTCTCGACGATCTCGGCGGCGGCGGGCTCACGCTCGATGTCGACCATCTCGAACTCGATCCCCTCGCGGTTCAGCTGGCCCTTGAGCCGGTGGCAGTAGCCGCACCAAGGAGTGGAGTACATCGTGAACTGCGGCGACATCAGGTGTCCTTCCTCGTGTCTAAGGTGGTCCCAGCGTGTTGGAACACCGCACCGTGCCTGATTCTTCCCGGAGACGATGTCTGTGAACGTGCCCGAGCCCGAGCAGCTGCTCGCCGGCCTCGACCCCGAGCAACGTGCTGTCGCGACCTCGCTATCGGGTCCGCTGTGCGTGCTCGCCGGTGCCGGCACCGGCAAGACTCGCGCGATCACGCATCGCATCGCCCACGGTGTGCACTCCGGCGCCTTCGATCCCCATCGGCTGCTGGCGGTGACCTTCACCACGCGCGCCGCGGGGGAGATGCGCACCCGGTTGGCGGGTCTCGGCGTGCCGACGGTGCAGGCCCGCACGTTCCACTCCGCCGCCCTGCGCCAGCTCCGCTTCTTCTGGCCGCAGGTGTACGGCGGGGAGCTGCCGGTGCTCGTCGAGTCCAAGCTGGGCCTGCTGGCCGAGGCGGCGCGAGCATGCCGGCTGCCGCAGCGGGTCGAGCGGGCCGGGCTGAAGGACCTGGCCGCGGAGGTGGAGTGGTCCAAGGTCTCCAACGTCCGTCCCGACGACTACGCCGCGGTGGCGTCACGGCGCGGACGCGCCCTGGCCTCCTTCGACGCCGAGACGGTGTCGCGGGTCTTCGCGGCCTACGAGCAGGTCAAACGCGACCGCGGCCGGATCGACATGGAGGACGTGCTGCTGTGCACGGCGGCGATGCTGGCCGACGAGGAGCGGGTCGCCGCGACGGTGCGGCAGCAGTACCGCTGGTTCGTCGTCGACGAGTTCCAAGACGTCAGCCCGATCCAGCAGGCGTTGCTCGACCTGTGGTTGGGCGGTCGGGAGGAGATCTGCGTGGTCGGCGACCCCGCGCAGACCATCTACTCCTTCGCCGGCGCCTCCGCCGACCACCTGACCGGGTTCCGCCGTCGGCACCCCGCCGCCGAGGTGGTGCGGCTGGTGCGCAACTACCGTTCCACGCCACAGGTGCTCGAGGTCGCCAACGGGCTGCTGCGGTCCGCGACCAGCACCGCTGAGCGCGCGGCGCTGCAAGCCCAGCGCGCCGCGGGCCCCGCAGTCGACTTCGTGGAGCACTCCGACGAGGTCGACGAGGCGGAGTCGGTGGCGGCGGCGGTGCTCGAGGCCCGCAAGGCCGGCGTCGCGCCGCGCGACATGGCGGTGCTGTTTCGGGTCAACGCCCAGTCGGAGCCTTTCGAGGAGGCACTGTCCGCGCGGTCGGTTCCCTACGTCGTCCGCGGCGGCGAACGGTTCTTCGAGCGCGCCGAGGTTCGCAAGGCGGTCACGCTGCTGCGAGGCGCTGCTCGGGCCGCCACCGACGCCGATGCGGACGGCGACCCTGCACGGGGGCTGGTCGACGAGGTCACCGGCGTCATCGCCGGGCTCGGCTGGACTGTTGAGCCTCCCGCGGGAGGCGGCACCCGGCGTACCCAGTGGGAGTCTCTCGACGCGTTGCGCAGCGTCGCGGCCGACCTGGCGGCGGCGTCACCGCGGGCCGACCTGGCCGGCTTCGTGGCCGAGATGGACCGGCGGGCCGCCGCCCAGCATGCACCGGCCGCCGACGGTGTGACGCTCGCCTCCATGCACGCGGCCAAGGGGCTGGAGTGGTCGGTGGTCTTCGTCGTCGGCGTGCACGAGGGCACCGTGCCGATCGTCTACGCCGACACCCCGTCGGCGGTCGAGGAGGAGCGCCGACTGCTCTACGTCGCCGTCACCAGGGCGCGTGATCGGCTGCGGGTGTCCTGGTCGCGGGCGCGCACTCCCGGCGCCCGGTCGACCCGTCAGGCGTCGCGCTTTCTCGATGGTCTGCGTCCAGTCGCGCACTCCGACGGCGCGAGGGCCGGTTCGGCGCGCAATGGCCGTGGTCGCGGTTGCAGCGCCGGCCGGGTCAGCCGCTGCCGGGTCTGCGACCGCCCGCTGGCGCAGGCGGCCGAACGGAAGGTCGGCCGGTGCTCGACGTGCCCATCCAGCTACGACGAGGCGCTGTTCGAGCGACTGCGGGGCTGGCGCTCGGCGCAGGCGGCCGACGAGAAGGTTCCGGCCTACTGCGTGTGCACGGATGCGACCCTCACCGCGATCGCGGAGGTCCGCCCCGCGAGCGCTGAGGCGTTGGTCACGATCCCCGGCATCGGCAAGGCCAAGATGGATAAGTACGCCCAGCAACTCCTCGCAATCTGTGCGTCCGGCTGAGGCCCCTGCAGCATGACTTGGCGATTTTCAAGGAAATCTCGAAAAATCATTTGCACCGCCGTTCGCGGCGGGCGTAGTGTGCGGACCACCGCGACCGGCCAGCATCGGTTGGCCGCGGCAGCTGACCGACATGAGGGGAGGTGCCCGAGATGGAGAACATCATGACAACCCACACGCCGCTGGCGATGCCGGTGCAGGCGCGTCTTCGCACGTTTACGGGCGCCTTCGCCGCCACCAGCACCGCCGATGTCCAGGGTGACGTGCGTCTCGTGGCATACCGCGCGGCCACTGCGGCAATCGCCGATGTCGTGTTCAGCGACGACTTCCCGGGTGTTCAGGCTTGGAGGCCACCGGTCTAGCAATGTCTATGACCGGCGCCTCCAGGCCGCGGAACCCGAACACCGGGATCCGCGGCTTTTTTCTTGTCTCGATGGGTCTTGGCCCGTCCGACCGACGATTTTCGATGAGGAGGTGACAACAACCATGAGTCTCAGCGTCCTCGACGCGTACGCGGTGTTCGCGGATGTGGAGGTCGACGAGCGGGAGCTGCCGTGCCGGTCACACGACCCGGAGCTGTTCTTCGCCGAGGCCCCCGCCGACGTGGAGGCGGCCAAGAGCCTGTGCCTGGACTGCCCGGTCCGGATGCAGTGCCTGACCGGGGCCCTCGACCGCCGTGAACCCTGGGGGGTGTGGGGAGGCGAGCTGCTGGTGCAGGGCGTCGTCGTTCCCCGCAAACGGCCCAGAGGCCGTCCCCGCAAGACCGAAGTAGCGGCCTGAGCTGCGCCTACCCGCGGCCTTCCGCTCGCGGTCCCCGACAGAAAGCAACCGAGCCCACCATGACCAACAACAGCCTCACCAACCACAGCTCGACCACCAACAGCTCGAAGGGGAGCACGAAGATGTATCTCATGCATGAAGCCATGGCACGAGCCCATACGGAGGCGCGCCTGGCTGAGGCGCGCGAGCGGCGGCGGGTGGCCGTGCTGGTCCGCGCGCAGCGGCTGGCCCGCCGGACCGAGCGGCGGGCACTGCAGGCCCGCCTGACGTTGGCGCGAGCCCGCTGACACCCATCCAGCCGGCCCGGGTCCCCGCCACACGGGGGTCCGGGCCGCTGCAACGTCGCATCCCCCTCCCGCCCAGACCGCAGTTTTGCCCCAGGGCGGCGTGAGGGGTTCGTCGCGGCGAGATCGCTACAGCTGCCCCACTGGCGGCCTCCGCCTTTCCAACCTGGGTGGGGCAAAACAGCGATCTCGATGCGAGGGTGCTGGTGGATCTGGGCACGGGGCAAAACAGCGATCTCGATGGGGGGTATTGGTGGATTTGGGCGCGGGGGCGAGGGTGTGCCGCGGGGCGCAGACAGCACTCCGGGTGTAGACAAGGATCCATGGTCACGTGCAGCTTCTGCGGCGCGCAGGTCGAGGGCGACAGCGCCCCGCTGACCTGGGTCACCGCGACCGAGCGAGGACAGCTCAGACAGTTCTGCGAGCGATGCTCCCGCGAGCACTTGCGCAGCATCGAGGGCAAGCTCGACAGCGAGTGGTGGTGACCGCTCAGCCCGTGCTGTCGGCGAAGCCGGGCAGCCACTCGACCAGCAGCTCGCCGAACGCGGCCTCGGTCCCGAGCTGGGAGAGCACGCCGAGGCCGCCGAGCCAGACCCGGTGGATGAGCAGGTACGACGGCGGCAGGTTGAGCTTCAGCGTCGTGGTGTAGCCAGGCTGGCGCGGGTCGTTGATGCGGGTGAACTGCGTGCGCATCCACGACCGGCTGAACGTGAACGTCGGGCTGCGGGCCGGCTCCACGAACGGCTCGAGGTAGTCGTGCAGCGCCTGCGGGTCGATGTTGATGTGCGGCCGGATGAATCCGGCCTCGCGCAAGCCGTCCGCCACGGCGTCGTAGTCGCCCGCCACCGCGATGCCGAATACCCGCCCCATCGCCTCGGGGAAGCCATCAGGCAGCCGGGCGGCAGCACCGAAGTCGACGACACCGAGCCGCCCGTCGGGAAGGATGCGGTAGTTCCCCGGGTGCGGGTCGGCGTGCAACAGCCCCGCGCGCTCCGGCCCCGAGAACAAGAAGCGTGCGTAGAGGCTGCCGTAGTAGTCCCGCTCCTGCTGGCTGCCCTCGGCGATGAGCCGGGCCAGTGAGGAGGTGCTGTCGAGCCACTCACTGACCAGCACAGCGGGAGAATGCGCCACGACCGCGGGTACGACGAAGCACTCGTCGTCGGCGTACGCCTCATGGAACCGGGCCTGAGCATCCGCCTCCAGGTCGTAGTCGAGCTCCTCGGCCACCCGCGCCTGCAGCTCGTCCACCAAAGGCTTGATCTCCATGCCGGGGATCCAGCCGGCGAACATCCGCGCTGCCCGCCCGATCTGGCGCAGGTCGGACTGCAGCGCCTCGCCGGCGCCCGGATACTGCACCTTGACCGCAACCGCGCGGCCGTCGTGCCATCGGCCCTTGTGGACCTGTCCGATGGACGCCGATGCGGCGGGATTGTCGTCGAACTCCACCAACCGCGACCGCCAGCGGGGGCCGAGCTGGCGGGCGAGCACCTGATGCACCACGGTCGGCGACATCGGCGGGGCGGCGTCCTGCAGCCGGGTGAGGGTTGCACGGTACGGCGAGACCAGGTCCTCCGGCAGCGCCGCCTCGAAGATTGACATCGCCTGGCCGAACTTCATCGCGCCGCCCTTGAGCTCGCCGAGCACGCGGAACAGCTGCTCGGCCGTGCGCTGCTGCATGTCGGTCATCACGGCTTCGGCGGGCGCACCACCGATCCGCTTGCCGAACCCGACCGTGGCCCGCCCGGCCATCCCGAGGGGCAGCGATGCCAGGCGCGCCGTGCGGGCCGCAGCCTTCCGGGGCAGATCTGTCATGCCTCCATTGTGGCGGAGAGGTCCAACTCCTGCGTGGGCCACACGCACCCGCACCACGGATGCGGCTCCACCCGGTGCCGCACGGGAACCGGGTGGTCGGCGCTCAGCTCCAGGGTGCTACCGCACGTCTGCGGTGTGCGGCCCTCGGCGAATGCGAGCACCTCGAACGCGAGCAGCGCCGCCGCGAGTTGCACGACCGGCAGCGGTGCGGTCGTACGCCCGAGTGGGTGCACGACAGGGTGCGCCAGCAGTGCACGTCGCCAGCGCCATGAGGGCTCCACCGCGGTGCGGTGCAGGTCATAACACCGGGTGCAGGCGCTCCAGCCGGGTACGACGAAGGGTCCGACCCGCGCCGTGGCGTCACGCAACCCGCCGACGAGGTGGGCCACGTCGTCACGGACCAGAGGCTCCAGCAGGTCTGCGGGCGGTTCGTGGTCGTGGGTAAGGACGACAAGGTCGGGCGCCTGGTGTGGCGTGTCCTCGGTCGCCACCCCGGATACGGCGAGCAGGTCGGTCAGACTGGTCGCGGTCGCGCCACCGCCGCGAATACTCACCCGGCAGGCGCGGCGCGCCTGCCAGCGCCGGTCGCCGTCGGCGCAGGCCAGCAGGTCTGCCAGCGGAGTCGCGGCACCGGGGGACCGGTGCGAGGGGCGATCGGGCGACCGGCCCAGCACGGCGATCCGCTGCAGGTGCTCGTCGGCGTCGACCACCAGCCGCCGCCGCAGCAGCCGGCACCAGGCGGCGTCGGTCTCGGCCGGGTCTGCCTCGGGCGTGGCCGCCGCCAGCACGTCGTCGCCGTCACGCACACCGTCGACGGCCTGCACCAGCCTTGCGGCCGGCTCACTCAGGACGACGTCACACTGGCCGTCGGTGAGATGCAGCCGACCCTCGACCCGCACCGTCCGCAGGCCCGGTCGCAGCACAGGTCGCACGTGAGGTCACCCCCGTCGTCTCGAGCGTCGTACCCGAGTCAGCGTGTCACGATCCGCCCGGCCGGGTCGGGGCTCGTCCACAGACACCGCAGGAGCGCCCGGATTGGGCGCCCCTGCGGTGTCTGTGGTCCGGTGGGCTCAGGCCTTGCCGAGGATCCGGTTGAGGTTGGTGCTGCAGACGGGGCACTGGGCCTTGGCCATGCGCGTGCCCTTGTCGTTGACCCGGACCTCGCCGGTCGCCTCGCGCTTGTCCTTGCACTTGACGCAGTAAAACTCGCCGCTCCACGTCTCCGCCATGACGGGCCTCCTTGCCTGTGGTGTTGTGAGGGCTTGCCGGTCGGTTGCTGAGAGCCGGACATCGGTGCCCGGGACTCCTGATTACCCAGCGTGATCCTGCTGCCGGGGTCGTGCTGAGGGTCGTGCTGAGATCGTGCTGAGGGTCGTGCAGCGGCCGCGCCAACGGCCCCGACCCCGCGTCACCCTACGGGAGTCGCGGCGTTTAGCCACGCTCCCGCGCGGCGCAGGCAGTCGTAACGACCGTTATGCCTCGCTTTCGACGCTGCCCGCGGCGGGCAGCGGCGTGCTCGGGGCATGATCAGGCCTCCAGAGCCTGGTCGGCCGCGCTCGCCTTCCCCTTGCGAGCGGACCACCGGGCTGCCGGAGGCCTGTCCGCGAGACGGTAGAGGACGGGCCCGGGCAGGTCAACGGCCGCTGTCCACCTGCTGTGGACAGGTCTGTGGATGATGCGGAGACTGCTGTGGAGGACCGCGGGAAGGCCGGTGTACGCCGCTGTGGATACCGGTCGCTGCGACCCGCAATCGGCGGCCGGTGCCACGGTGGTGACCAGGGAGTTTGCAACGAAACCGGCTGTGGACAGGATCTTTCTGCCGGACCCGGACGGTAAGTTGGCGCTGTGACCACCCCGCCGATGCAGCCCAGTGAGGGGGCTAGTGGTGGGTCCAACGGCGGGTCCAGTGGCGGGTCCAGTGAGGAGGCCGCTGGTGGCCCGCCGGTCGAGGTGCGTCGCAGCCGGCGACGTCGCCGGACGGTGGCGGCGTACCGCGAGGAGGACCGGGTGGTCGTGCTGCTGCCGGCCCGGATGACCCGCGCGGAGGAGCGGCAATGGGTGGCCACGATGCTCGATCGACTCGACCGGCAGGAGCAGCGCCGCAAGCCCAGCGACGAGGCCTTGCGGCGCCGTGCCAAAGAGCTGTCCCGGCGCTACCTCGGCGGGCGAGCCACTCCGCACTCGGTCCGCTGGGTCGACAACCAGCACAGCCGCTGGGGCTCGTGCACGCCGGCCGACCGAAGCATCCGGCTGTCCGCACGGCTGCAGGGCATGCCGGCGTGGGTGATCGACTACGTCTTGCTGCACGAGCTCGCGCATCTGCTCGAGGCCGGGCACGACGAGAGGTTCTGGAGCCTGGTCGCCGCGTATCCCCGCACCGAACGGGCCCGCGGCTACCTCGAGGGAGTGGCCGCGACGGCGGGCCTGGGGCTCGGTGGAGCGGACGACGGCGGGGGGCCGGTGGACGACGTCGACGAGCCGCCGAAGCCGGCGCGAGCCGACGAGGTCGACGGCACGTGACCCGACGCCTGGTGGCCCCGTGGTTCACGCAGCCCTACGCCGCGGCGGCGCCGCCGGGGGTCGACCCGCAGGCACTCGGTGCGGCGATGTTCGAGGATCTCTACGACACCCTCTGCGCGCTCGACCTGGTCGAGGCGGCGGTCCTGGCGGCACCAGGCTCCCTCGACCGGCTACGGCCGTTGCTGTGGCCAGGCGCTCTGTGCGTCGAGGTCGCGCCTCCCGCCGCCGTCGGCGCGTTGTCGGCGTTGGCCACGCTCGGCGCCGACACCGCGCTCGTGGTGGCCGCGGACGCGCCGGACCTGCCGCCGCTGCTGGTGGGCAAGGCGATGCGCGCCCTGGGCAGCGCGGAGGTCGCCTACTGCGAGGCGACCGGCGGCGGGCTGGTCTTTCTCGCCGCCCGGTGTCCGATGCCGCGGTGGCTGCTGTCCGCGGCGCCGGACCTGGACGACCCCGGCGCAGCCGCAGTCCTGGCCCGGCACGCGCCGACGCGGGCGCTGGCGTCCACGCCCGGGTGGCACCGGCTGCGCGACTCCGCCGACCTCGGCCGGCTCGATCCCGGGCTCGAAGGATGGGAGGTGACGCGGGCATTGCTGGCCGGCCGGCCGCTGCGTCAGCCTGGTTGAGGCTGCTCGCACTGCTGCGGGCCGGCCATCGCGCGACCGACCAGAGCACGCACCGACGCGTCCACGTCCGCCGGGAGGTCATCGACGCCGAACCAGCGCAACTCCCGAGACTCGGCACTGGCCACGGGTACGGCGTCAGCGGGCGCGGTCGCCACGTATTGCACGTCGAGATGGAAAGACGGGCGAACTGAGCCGCAGGGCACCTCGTGTCGCGACAACAGCACCGGTTGCTCCGACAGCCGCAGCCGGGGGATGCCCGACTCCTCGGCGGCCTCCCGCAGCGCCGCGGCGGCCACAGTGGGATCGTCGCGCTCGCAGTGGCCGCCCATCTGGAGCCAGCGGCCGAGCTTGCGGTGCAGCGTGAGCAGCACCTCGCGGCGGTCGTCGGAGACGACGAGAGCGCTGGCGGTGAGGTGGTGGCGGCACTCGCGCCACATCGCGTCGGAGTGCTCGCGCAGGTGCTCGAGGAAGTCCAATCGAAGCTGCGCTTGTGCGTGGTCGGGCGGGCGCCAGGCCTGAAGGGTGCGCGCGGCACTACCTGCCAGCGTCATCTCCGGCGGGGAGCTATCGGCTCGCACGGCACGCGCCGTGGGTCACCGGCGCTCGTCGCCGTCGCCGGGTGTTTCGTCGCCGGGTGCTTCGCCGTCGGCGTCGCGTCCGGCCGAGTCGAGAAGCTCGGCCAAGGCGGCGTCGAACTCAGCGTCGGTGGCGGGCGACTCGGCTGTGGCGTCGTCGGCCGAGAAGCCGATCGGGTCGTCGAGGTCTGCCGCGGTCGGCAGCAGATCCGGATGCGCCCACACCGCGTCGCGAGCCTCCTGCCCCTTGGCCGAGCGCAGCGCGCCCCATAGGGTAGCGGCGTCGCGCAGCCGGCGAGGCCGCAGCTCCAGACCGACCAGCGAGGCAAACGTCTGCTCGGCCGGGCCGCCGGCGGCACGGCGCCGACGTACGGCTTCCTGCAGGCGCCCCGCGGCTGGCATCCGGTTGTGCGTGGCCTGTCCGACGACGTCGTCGACCCAACCCTCGACGAGCGCAAGCGCGGCCTCCAGGCGCTGCAGCGCGGCTCGTTGAGTCTCGGTCTCCTCGGGCACGAACAGACCGCCGGACATCATCTCCTGCATGGCTTCGAGGTTGCCCGGGTCCATCGAGGACATTGCCTCCTCGATCCGTCCGGTGTCGATCGTGAGCCCCCGGCCGTAGTCCTCCACCGCGCTCAGCAGGTGAGAGCGCAGCCACGGCACGTGGCCGAACAGCCGCTGGTGCGCACACTCGCGCAGCGCCAGGTAGATCATCACGTCGGACTGCTCGACGTCGAGCCCCTCGCTGAACGCGCTCACGTTGGCGGTGACCAGCGCGGTCACGGTGCCGTCGGTGAGCGGGATCCCGATGTCGGTCGAGGAGAGCACCTCGGCGGCCAGCGCCGCCACGCCCTGCCCGACCTGCGCGCCGAACATCGACCCGCCGGCCTGGGTGAGCATGCCCATGATCGGACCGGCCATCGCCTGTGCCTCGTCCGGCAGCGCCCGCTGCATCGCGGTGGTCATCTGTCCGGCCATCGGCTCGACCATCTGCTGCCAGGAGTCCATCGTCGCCTCGACCCACTCGGCGCGGCTCCAGGCGGCGGTGCGTGCGCCGGTGGCATCGAAGCCACACACCGGGTCCAGCCACAACTCCGCGAGTCGAACCGCGGCGTCGACCGCGCCCTGATCGGACTGCGTCGGCGAGGGGTCGGTGCTCTGCGCGACCGTGGAGCGGGCGGTGTCCTTGGCCAACGTCCAGTTCACCGTGCCTTCGTACGGCGTGAACATGCGCTGCACCTGCTGCATCAGCGCCGAGAGATCCGGGCCACCCTGACCCGGGGTCCCACCGCCACCGAAGGCAGCGAACATCTGCTCGAAGGGCGTGCCGGCGAAGGGGTTCTGTGGCCGCTTCTCGGGGTCGTCGCCTGGGTTGTCGCTGGGCTGCTGTGCCATGGGACCAACCTACTTGTCCTGCGCAAACCTCGGCACCCGGTGTCGTCGGTCAGTGCCGTCGGGCAGTGCGGTCGGTCAGTGTCGTCGGTCAGTGTCGCGGTGCCCCGGGGGCCAGAGCGGCTGCCGACGGGTGCGGGAGCGCACTGGCGCCCACAGCACGGATACAGTGCGGATGTGGTGGACTCCCGCGACCAGCAGATCAGACTCCTCGAGATCAAGGACGCACCGCTCTCGGTCGACGAGGTGCTGCATGCCGTCTCCGATCCCGCGGCCGGTGGCGTCGCCACCTTCGTCGGCGTGGTGCGCGACCACGATGACGACCGCGGCGTGCAGCGGCTGGACTACTCCGCGCACCCCACGGTGACGGACGTGCTGCGGCAGGTGGCAGTGCAGGTGTGTGCCACCCATCCGGTGCTCGGTCTCGCGGCGGTGCACCGCGTCGGGTCGCTCGCCGTGGGCGACCTCGCCGTCGTCGCGGCGGTCTCCTGCGCCCACCGTGGCGCCGCCTTCGACGCCTGCCGAATGCTCATCGATGACCTCAAGGCCACGGTGCCGATCTGGAAGCACCAGGTCTTCGCCGACGGCGGCGACGAGTGGGTCGGCACGCCCTGACTGGGTGACCTCCCAACCCGCCCTATTGGCACGGGGCCACCCCGTGCCAATAGGTTTGGCACGGGGCCACCCCGTGCCAATAGGTGGCTAGCGGGAGCGGCGTGTTGGGGCATGCGCCACTCGCCCCTTAACCTGTCACCGTGGAGATCCTCTGGTGGTTGGCCTTCCCGGCGGCTGCGACGCTGGTGGCGATGGTGTGGGCGGCCTTCGCGGGCCGGCCCGAGCGCGAGCCCAGCCAACGCGACTCCGACGAGGCCTACGAGCGGTTCGCCGCCGCGATGGTCAAACCGCACCCCGCCGCGGGCAAGCGGGTCGGTCCAGCGCCGCTCGGGCCCGTGACCGGCGTCGCCGTACGCCGGGGCATGTCCGCTCCACAGCACGACGACCGGCGGTGAGACGGTTCCGGACATGACGGGTGCTCGGATGACACGGCGCACCCTCACCCTGGTCGCGGCGGGGCTGCTGCTCATCGCGCTGGTCTGCGTCGCTGCGCTGCGCCCGGTGCCCTACGTCACGATGCAGCCCGGGCCCGTGCAGGACACCCTCGCCGAGGTGGACGGTCGGGAGATCGTGGCCATCGGTGACGCAAAGGTCTACCCCACCAAAGGGCAGCTCGACCTCACCACCGTGTCCGTGACCTCGCCCGACGCCGACCTGTCGATCGGCGAGGCGATCGGCGCCTGGCTCGATCCCGACCAGGCGGTGCTGCCACGCGAGGTGATCTATCCGCCCTCGCAGTCGGTCGAGGAGGCGCAGCAGCAGAGCTCGGTGGAGATGACGACCTCCCAGCACGAGGCAGCGGCGGCCGCGCTGAGCGAGCTGGGCTACGACATCTCGTTCGACGTCACCGTGGTGGAGGTGCTCGAGGACGCGCCGGCGCAGGGACACCTGCGCGCAGGCGACGTGATCCTGGAGGTCGGCGGCGAGGCGGTGTCCGAGGCCAGCGAGGTCGCCGAGCTGCTCCAGGCGGTCGAGCCCGGCGAGCAGGCCACTCTGACCGTGCGCCGCGACGGCAAGCGCACCACGGTCACGACGCCCACCGGCACTGCTCCCGACGACGCCGGCCGCACCATCGTGGGCATCCAGATCGCGGAGGAGCCCGACCTGCCCTTCGACGTCGACATCGAGCTCGGCAACCAGATCGGCGGGCCCAGCGCCGGGCTGATGTTCTCCCTGGCCATCATCGACAAGCTGACTCCGGGCGCGTTGACGGGTGGCCTGCACATCGCCGGTACCGGTGAGATCGACGTGGACGGCGAGGTCGACCCCATCGGCGGCATCCAGCAGAAGATCGCCGGGGCCAACGAGGCCGGCGCCGACGTATTCCTGGTGCCGGCGCAGAACTGTGACGAGGCCGTCCGGGCCGACGACGCGGACGAGATCAACCTGGTGCGCGTCTCGAACCTGGACCAGGCGCGTACGGCGGTCGAGGCGCTGGCGGACGATCCCGACGCCGGCCCCGAGGACGGCGTACTCGCCTGCACCGCCTGACGCCCCACGACCACCGCTCGACCGAGGAGAGAGCACGTGACCGACACCCCCAGCCCCCTGGCGCAGGCCGTCGTGGAGGTGGAGGCGCATGCCCACGCGGCGGGCTGGGACGCGCCGCCCAGGCTCTACGCGCTGGTGCCGACCGACGAGCTCGTCGTGCGTGAGCCGGCCCTGGCCGAGCAGCTCGGCATCGACGCGGCGGCTGCCGCGGGCACCCTGACCCCGGTCGAGCAGGAGCAGCTGCCGGCCGACCGGGCGCTGGAGGACACCCTCCAGCAGATCATGTGGCCGGCCGAGGTCACCGGCTGCGCCGCCGTACTCGAGCGGCTGACCCTGCCGACCGAAGCAGAGGCCGGCCTGCCCGACGATCCCGACGCCGCGCGCGAGTACGCCGCCGGTCATCCCGACCGGCAGGAGGTCCGGATGGCGGTCGGGGTGTCGCGGGACGGAACTCAGCACTGTGTCCTGCGCGTTCGCACCCATGACGGTGCACTGGTGCAGGGCCCGGATCTGGTACCGGAGCTCGTGCGGCTGCTGCACGGCACGCTCGAGGACTGAGGGAGACTGAACGCGTGAGTGGACTTTTCGACGAAGGCAAGGTCTTCGGGCCACAGCCGCCACAGCGACGGTCCAGGGCACCGCGTGCGCTGATCCCGACGATCGCGGTCCTGCTGGCGCTGCTGGTCCTGGGGTCGACCTTCACCGACATCTGGACCGAGCGGTTGTGGTTCGACGCGATCGACCACTCCGGGGTCTTCAACACGATGATCGGCACCCGGGTGCTGTTGTTCGTGGTGTTCGGGCTCCTGCTGTCCGCGATCGTCCTGGCCAATGTCGTCATCGCCTACCGCACCCGCCCCCTGCACCGGATGCTCTCAGCCGACCAGCGCAGCCTGGACCGTTACCGCGACGTCGTGGAGCCGGTCCGGCGGCTGATCCTGATCGGTCTCGGCATCGCGCTGTTCTTCTTCGGCGGCACCAGCGCCGCCTCCCAGTGGGAGACGTTTCTGCTGTGGCGCAACGGCGGTGACTTCGGCACCTCCGACGAGTTCTTCGGAATCGACATCGGCTTCTTCGTCTTCGACTATCCCTTCCTGCGTTATCTGATCGGCTTCGGTTTCGCGATCGTCGTCGTCTCGCTGGTGGCGGTCGCGCTGACCAACTACCTGTACGGCGGGATCTCGCTGCAGGCGCCGACCGAGAAGGTGTCGGGCACCGCCCAGGTGCACCTGTCCGTGCTCATCGGTGTGTTCATGCTGCTGCGGGCGGGGGCCTACTGGATGGACCGCTACGGGCTTGCGGTCGACGACGGCAACCTGTTTACCGGCGTGCACTTCACCGACGCCAACGCCGAGCTCCCGGCCAAGAACATCCTCACCGTGATCGCGATCATTTGCGCGCTGCTGTTCTTCGCCAACGTGATCGCGCGCACGTGGATGCTGCCGGTGCTCTCGATCGGCATGCTGGTGCTGTCGGCGGTGCTGCTGGGCGGCCTGTGGCCCTTCATCGTGCAGCAGTTCCAGGTCCGCCCCTCGGAGCCGGACAAGGAGGCCCCCTACATCGAGCAGAACATCGCCGCGACCCGAGCGGCGTACGGCGTGCAGGACGCCGAGGTCGATGCCTACGACGCCGAGACCTCGCTGAGCCCCGCGCAGCTGCGTGATGACGCCGAGGCGCTGCCCGGCACCCGGCTGCTCGACCCGACGCTGGTGTCGCCCGCATTCGAGCAGCTGCAGCAGGTGCGCGGGTTCTACCGGGTGCCGCAGACGCTCGACGTGGACAGCTACACCCTCGACGGTGAGCAGCGCGACATGGTCGTGGGACTGCGTGAGCTCGACCTGTCCGGCCTGCCCGCCGACCAGCGCAACTGGAACAACGACCACACGGTCTACACCCACGGCTACGGCATGATCGCTGCCTACGGCTCGCGCCGAAACGCCGAGGGCGAGCCGGTGTGGGCCGACACCGGGCGGCCGCCGTCGGGGGAGTTCGGTGCCTACGAGCCCCGGGTCTACTACGGCGAGCTCGGTCCGTCGTACTCGATCGTGGGCGCTCCCGAGGGCAGCGAGCCCGTCGAGCTCGAGTTGCCCGCAGGGGAGACCGACGAGGAGGACGTCCGGACGACGACCTACGACGGCAAGGGCGGCGTCGACGTGGGTGGGTTCTTCCACCAGGTCCTCTACGCGCTGAAGTTCCGCGAGGCCAACATCTTGCTCTCCGGACGCGTCAACGAGAAGTCAACGATCATCTACGACCGCGAGCCGCGGCAGCGGGTGGAGAAGGTCGCGCCGTGGCTGACCGTCGACGGCAACCCCTACCCCGCGGTGGTCGACGAACGGATCGTATGGATCGTCGACGGCTACACGACCGCCAACACCTACCCGCAGTCGACGCGGGTGTCGCTGGGGGAGGCGACCAGCGACAGCCTGACCCAGACCCGGGCGTTCGCGGCACAGCCGGACGACGACATCAACTACATGCGCAACTCGGTCAAGGCCGTGGTGGACGCCTACGACGGCACCGTGACCCTCTACGCCTGGGACGAGAGCGACCCGGTGCTGCAGGCCTGGCGCAAGGTGTTCCCCGACAGCATCGAGGACCGCGACGAGATCCCGACCCCACTGCTGGAGCACCTGCGCTACCCCGAGGACCTGTTCAAGGTGCAGCGGCAGATGCTGACCCGCTACCACGTGACCGACGCCGGTGACTTCTACCAAGGCAACGACCGGTGGAACGTGCCCGAGGATCCCTCGGACCCCGGCAACTCGCAGCCACCGTTCTACCTGTCGGTGCGGATGCCCGACGCCGAGGAGGCGGCGTTCTCGCTGACCACGGTGTTCACGCCGCAGAACAGGGAGAACCTCGCCGCGATGATGGCGGTCAACGCCGACGCGACCAGCGACGCGTACGGCACGATGCAGATCCTGCAACTGCCCAACGACACGCAGATACCTGGCCCCGGGCAGGTCGCCAACGCCTTCAACTCCGACAGCGAGATCGCCTCCCAGTTGCTGCCGTTCCAACGCGGCGGCGCCAGTGCGAGCTTCGGCAACCTGCTCACGCTGCCGGTCGGGGAGGGGTTGCTGTACGTCCAGCCGGTGTACACCCAGCGTGCGTCCGGTGAGGGGAACTATCCCGTGCTCACCTACGTGTTGGCGTCGTTCGGCGACAACGTCGGCTACGGCGCCACGCTCAGTGACGCTCTCGACCGAGTCCTCGGTGAGGAGTCCGGCATCGACGACGACAACCCGTCGACCACGCCGGAGCCACCGCCGCCGACGGACGAGCCGACGGACGAGCCGTCGAGCGAGCCGACCGACGAGCCCACGGCGCCACCGGCCGGTGCCAGCGCGGACGAGTTGCTCGCGCAGGCGCAGCAGCGGTTCGTGGAGGCCGACCAGGCGCTGCGAGATGGCGATCTGCAGGAGTGGAGCCGGCTGTATGAGGAGGGCCGTGCGCTGTTCGAGCAAGGTCTCCAGGCGCGAGGGACTCCCACCAGCGCACCCACTCCCACCGAAGGCTCCTCCGGCTGAGCGCGAGCCTTTCCACCAACCCGCCGGGCAACTACTCTGTGCGGTGGAGAAGGAGACGGTGCCACCATCCCTGACCACGGTGCCGCGGTGTCGCATGACGATTGAGTCGGCTACGAAGGCGCATCTGCACAACGGGTACCGCCATGAGGCGCTCTTCTGGAGCGGCCTGGAGGACTTTGTGGCGGGCACCGCCCCGTTCGTCGCCGAGGGAGTCGCCGCGGGGGAGCCGGTCCTGGTGGCCGTGCCCGAGAGCCATTGGTGGCCGATGCGGGCGGCGCTGGGCCCGGCTGCCGAGCAGGTGCACTACGTCGACATGACCAAGCTCGGTGCCAACCCCGCGCGGATCATCCCGCAGTGGAAGCGGTTCGTCGAGCAGGAGGCGATGAGCGGGGTGCCTGTGCGCGGCGTGGGCGAGCCGATCTGGGCGGGGCGCCGGTCGGCGGAGATCAACGAGTGCCAGGTGCACGAGGCGCTGCTCAACATCGCCATCGGCCCGGACGTGCCGCTGTGGCTGCGCTGCCCCTACGATCTCGACGGGCTCGACGACGACGTACTCGAGGCCGCGCAGCGCAGTCATCCGTTGCTGGTGGAGCAGGAGGTCTACCGAGGCAGCACCCGGTACGGCGGCGTGGACTACGTGGACTCGGTGATGGGAGGCGAGCTCCCGGAGCCGCCGGCAGGTGCTCGTCTGCTCAAGTTCGACAGCCTGAACATCGAGGCCGCACGACAGGCAGTCTGGGGATGGCAGGCGGCCGCCCACGTCGGCGGCGACCGGCTGGACGACCTGGCCCTGGCGGTGCACGAGGTCGCCGTCAACAGCGTGCTGCACGGCGGCGGGGCTGGCTGGCTCCGGATGTGGAGGCAGGCTGACGCGCTCATCTGCGACGTCCGGGACAACGGCATCCTGCACGACCCGTTGGCCGGCCGTAACACGCCTGACGACTCGCAGCCGCGAGGTCGTGGGCTGTGGATGGCGAACCAGCTCTGCGACCTGGTGCAGATCCGCTCCATGCCGGACGGCACCGTGGTGCGGCTGCAGTTGTGGCTGTGAGCCCTGCGCTCCCTGCCGCGATTTGCCTGCCGCGGCGCTGGCCCGTAGTGTTGGAGACACAACGACGCGGGGTGGAGCAGCTCGGTAGCTCGCTGGGCTCATAACCCAGAGGTCGCAGGTTCAAATCCTGCCCCCGCTACAAGCGAAGGGCCCTGACCAGCACAAACGCTGGTCAGGGCCCTTCGACTGTCTTGAGCCAGAAGGGCTGGTTGGTCGTTTACTGGCCGAAACCTCGTCGCTCCTGGCGACGAGGGTGGGCAACGCCGTCTCACGTGGTTGATGCCGCTTCGTGGGATGACCTGATGGCCTACAGGGCGCCGGCGGATCCGCCGACGGTGTTGCGGTTCGGGTTCGCACCAGCGGAAGAGGCTTTTGGCCGTCATTGCCTCGCTTGCACGAGTGCGGCGAGAAGGACATCTGCATCGAGAGCGTGAGCGACTATGCCGTCCCGTCCTGTCATCGTGTCGGCGGCGAGCAATGCGTTAAGGATGGCCTCTTCCGTGGCCTCGATGACCGAGTCGTAGAGGGGATCCAAATGAGCGTTGGCGGCCATGGTGAGGGAGACAGTGAGCGGGGCCTCTGCTCCGTAGTCGCCGTTAGGCAGGTCCCGGTTGCCTGTTGAGAAGGTGACGAACACGTCACCGCTCCAGTTCTCGCCGACCCCACCTACGCGGCCGACACCGAGGCCCGCTCGCTGCGCAAGAGCAGCACACTGGTGGGGCAGCAATGGTGCGTCGGTCGCGATAACCACCACGATTGAGCCCCCGCCCGATCGGCCTCCTGGAAGTTTCGGTACGGCGGGTTCCGGAACGACGTCCCCGGTGAGGAGTCGGCCGACGTTCGCTCCGGCGACCGTCAGCCGCTCGCGTCTCCCGTGGTTGGCCTGCACGAGTACGCCGATCGTGTGCCCACCATCCTCGGTGGGCAGGTGGCGTGAGGCCGTCCCAGTCCCCCCTTTGAACCCGTGACAGATCATTCCGGTGCCGCCTCCGACGTTGCCCTCGGCGACCTCGCCCTCGACGGCGCCGTCGAGGGCCTGGATGACGTGGTGTGCGCGTATGTGGCTCCCACTGACGTCGTTGAGGACTCCGTCCCAGGTCTCAGCCACGACCGGCAGGCGCCAAAATAGGTCACCTGTCGGCCGAGCTGCTGCTTCGGCCATGATGAGTGCGTCTCGTACCACGCCGACGGAATGGGTCGCGGTGATCGCGATCGGTGACATGAGCAGGCCGCTATCACGCAGCCAGGCGAGTCCCGTCAACTCGCCGTTGCCGTTGAGCATGTGCGCGGCCGCAAACACCGGCTGCTCCCACGTCGGGTCTGAGCGCGGTATGACGACGGTGACACCGGTGCGAACAGGACCTCGACCGACCTCCAGTGCACCGTCGCCCTCGATGAGTGTTACCTGCCCAACACGGACGCCGGGGACATCGGTGATGGCGTTGCGTCGACCGGGGCGACCGTGGCCGATGGTGATCCCTAGTTCCCGAACCCGGGAACTCATGGTTTGGGAGCGACGTGGTCGGGTTCACTATGTGATTCGTCGGCGTGTGTGGCCGAGGGATGCGGCGAGTGCGGCTCATCCAGGATGTCGGCACCTCGGCCAGCGAGGTGCCGATCGGATCGATCACGTGCGGCCCGCGCGCCTTGGTGTCGGCCAAGAATGCCATCCCTGCGGCGAGCCAACCGAGGGACGAACGGCAGGACGCCCGTGCCCCGTAGACAGTGGTGGTACCAGTGGAACTCACGGGGGTGGTGCATGAATTGGGTCATCCCCGCGTTCGTGAAGACGTGGGGCACCAGGAAAGCGATGGAGATCACCGCGGCAGTGGCGTCCCTGGCCAGTGACCACTCGTCGTTCATGACCTCATTAGCCCTTCTCGTCGACGGCGGTATCGCAGCTGCCTAGGTCACTCCTCTAGAGGAACGTCCCATACGTACCCCAACAGAGCTGCACAACCAAGCAAGGCGGCGCCTCGGAATCGGCGGGTGGCCGACAGCTTCGAACCGGCTCGCGGTGTTGGCCCGGGCGGGCGGGACTCCCGCTGTGGACCTCGAAGGTCAAAGCTGGCCCGGGCCACGACATCACCGCTGATTGTGTCCATGCCGCCACAGCTGCTCAACGGGCTTGCGTCGCTCGCCGAGCGACGCAAGGCCAGCCCGAAGACCCGTTGGAACGCGCTGAGGCGCATCCGTTTGCGGGTTCGCACAATCGGCCACATCGTCGCCTGCGCACTCGTCCGATCAATCTGCGAGCGAAGACGCGACTGAGCAGACTTCAGCGTGCTTCGAACTCGGCGATCGCTTCGAGGCTCAACCGCTCGACACCGAGTACGTGGTCCATCATTGCAATGCACGCGGCGTCGCTGTCATGTCGCCTGATTGCGTCGTAGATACTCTGGTGCTGTTCGAGCGGCCGTGCTCCGCCATGCGCTCGCCACGAAAGCTCACGGCTCTCTTTCAAGAGTTCGTGGATGCTCTGCACCATCTTGGCCAGCAGCTTGTTCTTCGTTGCGCTGGCAATTACGAGATGAAATGCGCTGTCCGCGTCGATAAAGAGAGAGTCTTCCGTGTGTGCTTTCTGTTCAGATAGGTGCCGGCTCATCTCCTCGAGGTCTGATTGGTTGGCACGTTCAGCCGCTAGGCTTGCTACCTGCGGTTCGATGAGCCTACGCAGTTCCAGTTGGTCGATAAGGCTGGCTTGTGCGGCTCGCAGCGCGCTCGCCAGGTTCGTTACATTCAAAGTCGCCGGGTCTCTTCGTGTAAACGTCCCGTCACCTACCCGGCTTTCGACTAATCCCACTGCCTGGAGTACGGAAAGGGCTTGCCGTATTGTGGCACGGCTGACGCCGAACCGCTTTGCCAGCTCTCGCTCCGGTGGCAACCTGTGCCCTGGTCGCAGCACCCCTTGTTGCATGAGTTCTCTCAGCTGGCGAGCGACTTCGTCCTGTGCTCGTGTGCGACTCACCGGTTGAATTCGTGACCCAACGCTCTCTTCGACCACGCCCGCATCTCGGGGCGTTTGGTCAGTCAACGCGACCACCGGCTTCCGTGTAGGGTTCGCTACCCTGGTCTGATGGTGCTGATGAGCATAGCCCGCGTGTGGGGGTTGCTATGACCGTGGGGGCGATGGCTGATGGAGTCGTGAGGGACGAACCCGCGCTCGCGTACGTATTTTGGCATCCGCCAGCCAGCGGAGAGGTGGTTGCCGACTATGAGGCGGCCCTGAGTACCTTCCATCGCGCGCTCGCAGATACCCCGATCGCTGGTCTGCTGGCGACTCGGGCGGCTCGGGTACCCGACGTTCCTTGGCTCCCCGGGGGTGGGTACGAAGACTGGTACATTGTACGGAACTACGGCGATCTGGGGGAACTGAACGGCGCGGCAGTTGACACGGCCCGCCGCCACGCGCACGCTGACATCGCGTCGCGCAGCGGACGTGGGTCTGGGGCGTTGTATGGATTGAATGTCGGCACGGCAGCCATCGCGCCTGCTGTGGTCGTATGGTTGTCCAAACCGAGAAATGTCCCGTATAGCGAGTTCTACGGTGAGTTGCTTGCACGCATCGGGTCGGCCGAACGCTTGCTGAAGTCGGCGGTGGGTGTGTGGCGCCGTCAACTCGTATTGGGTCCTGCCCCTGAGTTCTGTGTCACCGCGCCTGAGCCACTGCCTGAGTTGCCTCCGGCGTGGTCACCATTCAGTGTTCCTGTTCGTAGCGTGTACGGCCGGCCCGATCAATGAGAGGGAACGCCCACCGGTGCTGCCGAGCGTGAGATGGCTCGGTTGCGTACGTAGAGCAAGTGGGTGGCAGCGGAGTTGACACGGCCCGGCCGGCCGATTGCGGTGCAGCGAGAACTCCTGTTCCTCTCTTCGCTCGGGCTTGCTTGATGCGGTCGTTCCTGCCGTCGGTGACGATGGTGTGGCAGTGGTGCAGGCACCCGGTCGAGCATGGACACGGCGGTGGTGTGTTCGGGCAGGAACCCGCCCCAGGACTCGAATGGCCAGTGGCTGGCCATGCCCAGGGAGCGGCTAGGTCCCGTTCAAAGCCGAGACCGCCAATCTGGTCTTCCAGCTCGTCTCGACCCGCTACGAGCGTCCCTTCGCTGATCGTCACCAGCAACAACCCTTCGGCCGCTGGGGCGAGGTGCTCGGCGACGACACCGTCGCCGCCGCCATGATCGATTGCCGGCTCTTCCACCAACGCCGAGGTCATCGCTCTCAATAACGACGACTCCTACCGACTCAAAGTCCGCGACCTGGGCCGCGTCTCAGCGCCATGAGAGGGCAGAAGAGGAACCATCATCGTAGGCGTCAATTTTCAACCACCGTTGACAGAACAAGCGAGTGGGCTGATAGCCGAGCACTGCTGACTCCGACCGACGCGGTTCCATCACGTGCCACACGTCGTGGACGTGGGCCTGTCTGCGTGGGGGAGGCCCCTGCGCCGCATTGCCACGCACTCTCTCTCGCTGACACCACAGTGCCGTCGACACGCAGCGCAGGTCGTCGCCGCCGGCGCGGCCTGAGCCGGAGCCCTGCGCAGCCTTATGCCCTTGTGGGACTTTGAGTCAATCCGGGCCTTGACACTGCGTGTGCTGGGCAGTCAATACTGAGTGGCTACTGGCTAGACCGCTAGACCACTGGTAGGGAGATGGCATGCCTCATACGACCAGACCGGTTGCGCTGGGACGGCGGGGCATGGTGTCCTCGCCTCACTACATGGCATCGCTGGCCGGCGTTCGCACGTTGGAGCAGGGGGGAAGCGCGGCGGACGCGGCAATCACCGTCAACGCGGTGCTTGGCGTGGTGTATCCGCATATGACTGGGATCGGCGGAGACGCCTTCTGGCTCCTTTACGACGCGTCCTCGAGCAAGGTATGCGCACTCAATGGGAGTGGCCGAGCGGGCACCGAGGCGAGCCGGTCATTCTTCCAAGAGCGGGGCTATGAGGCTATCCCGACCCTTGGGCCGCTCGCCGCCGTGACGGTTCCTGGCGCGGTTGACAGTTGGTGCGCCGCGAACGAGAGGTTCGGACGTCTCCCGCTACATGACCTGCTTGCGCCTGCCGTTGCGTACGCCCGGGAAGGGGTTCCGACCGCTGCGGGACTCGCACGATTCACCGAGGAGCATGCCTCAACTCTGCAGCAGTTCGCTGCCACGGAGCGCGCATTTCTTCCAAACGGGATGCCACCGAGGCACGGCGATACCGTGGCGTCGGAGCACTTAGCCGACACGCTGGAGGCGATCGCGGCCAAGGGGCGCGCTGGCTTCTACAGCGGCCCAATCGCTGACGAGATTGCTTCTAGCCTGCAGCAGGCAGGCGGGCTATTGACCGTGGCAGATCTCGAGCTCCACAGGTCTGACTGGGTCGACCCCGTCACCACTACCTATCGCGGCTTGTCTTGCTATCAGCATCCACCGAACTCGCAAGGTCTAGTCCACCTGATGGTCCTCAACATACTGGAAGGGTTCGATCTCCAGGCGATGGGTGAGGGTAGTCCAGAACACCTACACCTTGTCGTGGAAGCCACCAAGTTGGCGTATGCCGAGCGTGATCGACATCTGACCGACCCCGAGTTTTCCGACATCCCGCTGGACCTGCTCGCGTCCAAGGAGTATGCCGACCAGCTCCGATCCCGAATTGACCCTAACCATGCTAGCCCGGCCGCTGCACCGGGGCCATCGGGCGACACGACATGCACTGTAGTCGTTGACGCTGACGGCAACGCCGCGTCGGTCATTCAGAGCATTTGCCACGCCTTTGGTTCGGGCTTCGTGGCAGGCAACACCGGTGTGCTGCTCCACAACCGAGGCTCGATCTTCTCGCTGCAAGAAGGCCACGTCAACTGTGTCGAACCGGGAAAGCGAACCCTTCATACTCTGATGCCCGGGATGATTCTCCGCGACGACTATCCGGTCCTGGTCTACGGCACGATGGGTGGCGACGGCCAGCCGCAAACCAATACATCGATAGTGACGAGGGTGATCGACTTCGGCCACGACATCCAGTCCGCGATCGATGCGCCACGGGCGCTGTATGGGCAATTCTGGGGAGAACGGACGAACGATCTGTGGATCGAGAATAGGTTCGCTGAGTCGACCATCGACGGCTTGCGTCGAGTGGGGCATCCTGTGCGCCCCGTAGAGGAATGGGCAGACATCATGGGCCATGCGCAAGGAATCATCGTGGATCGGGAAAGAGGACTCCTGATGGGGGGATCCGACCCCCGTGGCGATGGGATGGCGATCGGTTGGTGAGCGGACTTGCAAGAAGCCGTCCGCGTTTGTTGTCGGTTATGAACCGGGAGATAGGCGGACGCGGACGCCAGCCTGGCCGATTTCCATCGGCTAGATGTAGGCCGATGAACGGAGGCTTCACTGGTGAGGCACATGGGCGGCCCATCCGTGGGGCTCGCCACAGCCGACTGAACCACCGACGCTTCGTGATGGAGACAGTGTCTCGGTGGCTGTGGATGCGTGTGGGCTCGGCCTGGAGCCGCAACTTTTGAGGTAGCGGCAGACGAAGGGGTGGTGTCAGCAGTGGACGAGACAACGAGCGGCCCGCATGACGCGCCGAGGGCAGCGTTACGAATAGCGCCAGCCAGTCCCAGCATGCACCTTCCGCCGGTAACCCACCGAGACCTGCCTGAGCTCGGTCGCTGCGAAAACTCCTTGGCCCTGGAGTGGTCCTGGCCGCATCGGGAATCGGGGTGGGCGAGCTCGTCCTGTGGCCGCACATTGCTCAACAAGCTGGCCTCGTCCTTCGTTGAGCGGCGCTGCTCTGTGCGGTCATTATGTTGTTCGTAGCCACCGAATGCCTACGTTGCACGTTGATTACCGGCGAGACCACCAGCACCGGACTTGCGCGGCTGTGGAAGCCATGGTCGATCGGCTTCGTTCTTGGCGTTGATTCCGGATACCTGGCTCGGGTACGCAGGCGGAACCGCCACGACACGGTCATTCATCGTTGGGGGTGGCGACATCGTTCTCATGACGATACGTGCGCTGCTCGCGATCGTCACAGTCGGAGTGGCCGAGCCTCAAGCGTAGGCAGATGTATTCACCGGGTCGGACGATACGGGTGCGGCGTCGCAACAGATGTCCTTCGCCGTCCTCGCGGGTGCGGTGGTTCTTGCCGGCGTCGGTTGTACCGGCGCGTTGATGGCGAGCGACTATGTTCGCGAGGAGATCATGGCAATGGGAGGCTACATTCCACGCGTGGTCTCGCCCATCACGAAGGAAGAACCTGGCTCCACCAGTGGCCACTTCTTCCTATAAGGGTGCCGGCGTCGCTGAAAACACCTGCACGGCGTTCTCCCACCGGCGTCATCGCGGTCCGGCTGGTGGTGCGCCGGGTCCGCGGTATCCCCGGCAGTCAGCACGCCCTGTTCACCATCGAGGGCTACCACGTGAGTCATCCCGACGTCTGGACAAGCTCCGAAGCTTGGGCTTTAGGACGGACCGTACGAAAGGAGTGTCGAAATGACAGAGCAACCGGCTAAGGAACCCCGAGCGGAAGAGTCAAACTACGCGCCGGAGATTTCGAGTAAGCACCTTCCACAGGTGACCTACAGAGACCTACCGGATCCGCCCCGTTCATTTTGGCGAATCGTCGGCCCAGGAGTCGTCCTAGCTGCCGGTGGTATCGGCTCCGGAGAATTCGTGCTGTGGCCCTACGTGTCCCAGCAGACCGGCCTTGGTTTCCTGTGGGCAGCGGTGCTCGGCACCATCCTCATGTTCTTCATCGCCACCGAGTGTTGCCGCTACACGCTGGCCACGGGAGAGACCATCATCACCGGCTTCACCCGGCTATGGAAACCCTGGTGGATCGGCTTTGTTCTGATGGCGCTGCTGCCCAACCTGTGGCCAGGCTACGCCACCGGCACGGCCACCCTCGTGACCTTCGTCACTGGCGGGGGCCCGGTCATCCTCATCACCATCCTGTTCCTCCTTGCCATCGTGCTCAGTCTCACGCTCTCACCGGTGGTCTACAACATGATGGAAGTCGTCATGAGCATTCGGATGGGCCTGACTCTTCTGTTTCTCCTGATCGCCGTCGTCGTGACGGTGAACATACGGGGAAGCGCCTGGCGTGATTTCGCGGTCGGGTTCAGCGAAGTCGGCACAGTCCCGCAGGGCATACCCTTTTCCGTGCTCGCTGGTGCTGTCGCGTTCGCGGGAGCCGGCGGTACTGGTGTGCTTATGGCCAGCAACTACGTCCGGGACAAGAATCTGGGGATGGGGGCTCACATCCCTCGCGTCATCTCGCCGATCACCGGCAAAGAGGAGCCCGGATCCAACATCGGGCACTTCTTTCCGCACAACAAGGAGAACATGCGGCGCTGGCGGACGTGGTGGAAGGCCGAAAACTGGGACCAGCTCATCACGTTCTTTGGTTTCACCATCATCGCGATCTTCATCATGTCGGTGCTCGCCTACGCCACACTCTACGGCCAGGACGACGTCGGCGAGGGCTTCTCGTTCCTGCGGACCGAGGGTGAGGAACTCGGGGCCATCGTGGGAGCATGGTTCAAGATCCTTTTCTGGCTGGCCGGAGCGCTGGCGCTGTTCGCCACCAACCTGGCCGTGTGGGACCAAATCAGTCGGATCACTGCGGACGCCGTCAAGGCGAACTGGCTTCGGGAAAGCCCGTTTTGGACAGAGAGCAAAGTCTACGCCGCGACGCTTGTCCTGCTTTTCACGTTCAGCGTGCTCGTGCTTGCCAGTGGCTTGCAGCAGCCGCTGGTGCTGCTGGTGATCACCTCCGTGCTCAGTGGCGTGACAAGCTTTATCTACTGCGCCCTGATCGTTCAGTTGAACCGCTTCGCCATGCCCACGCAGGTCAGAATGGGCAACGCACGGTTCGGGGTCATGGGTTTCGCCGTCCTCTTTTACGGGGCCTTCTTCATTGTGACCGTGCTCGGCCTACTTGGTGTTATGGAATGAGACTGTGATGCTACAGCAACTGACCTTCCGCGTTCTGTTCGCGATCGTGATCTGGATGGGGTTGATGGCCGTGGCCGATCTGATCGGGCTGCTGTGATGGCGCCATGCCGTCACGAGCCAGCGAGGAGCAGAGCGCCGAGCACGTGCTGGCTGACTCAAGACACGCGGAAGTAGGTCTGTAGGCTTCTCTGGCGTTCTGTGGACTTCTGCGGGTCTGCGCGTATCCTTATGCCGCGCAGGCGAGTGTGTCGAGTAGTTCCTCGGTGCACGCGGCGCCTCGATGGACCAGCGGGCGGCGTAGCGGGGCGCTGACGTCGGTGCCGGTGGCGGCCAGGTCGGCCGGGACCAGAGCAGGTCGCGGCGGGGAGCCGTCGGCAGTCAGCTGGAAGCAGCGGTCTGGGAACCTGCCGGGTCACGGTCGTTGCCGCGGACGTCGGCTTCGACCTTGGTCCAGGCCCGCTTCGGCAGGCTCTGGGATAGCTGTGTGGGGAGGGCAGACGGTCGCGCTTGCGACCTCGCTCAGCATCGTTTCGACGTGAGCCACGGTGGGTCGCGTCGTGTTTGCGGTGCAGGCGGACGTTGATCGGGGCCGCGATCGGTGTCCCAGACCAGGGCGGAGCCTCTGCCTTTCGGATTCTGTCCGCTCCGCTGACCTGGTTCTCCTTGGTCGCGGCGGCATTCCTTCTCGGTATTCGGTAATACGCGATACGAACCCGACGCGCCGTCCACCCGTGGCGGGTCACGCCTTTCGCGGGGGGCCGTGACAGGACCGACTCAGAAGCGGTCGCCGAGAGTGCTGGCGCCGAACACCACCCCGAGGTCGGAGCCCGCGTCCAGCATGCACTGTTGGAGATAACGTCCGCTCGACCGCTCGCAGTGCAGGAGGTAGGAGGGCTCGTCATCGTGGTCGTCGCGGATCACGTCGGTAGCCACCCGGGCCACACTCGTCCGTAACGCGG
>DASSKO010000021.1:0-2852 GCA_035690425.1 Nocardioidaceae bacterium | reverse complement strand
CTTTCACGAACGCGGTCGCAGTCACAATCACGCCCTCGTGCGGCTCATCCTTCTCGGCCTCGAACACGATCAGATCGTGGTTGCTGTGACCCGAGAAGTGGACGACGTGAGGCCTGAACTTCGTTATGCCGTCCAGTAGGTTGTCAAGGGCCAGTAGGACCTGCCCAATGGCGGCCGTGAAACCTGCCCGCTGACGGTCATGAGAACTGCCCGGCGGTGGCCATGGGATCTGCCCATGGGGGCTGTCGGCCACCACTGGCCCTGCGCTCGGCTCAACGGGCTCACCCCTTGACCGGCGAGGGCTTGGGTCAGTCGCACGCTGTCGCCGCTGGTTTGGCAGACGTGGGCGTGGTGGAGGAGCCGGTCGACGGTGGCGGTGGCCAGTGTCTTGGGCATCAGCTCGTCGAACCCGGAGGGGTGGAGGTTGGAGCTGATCGCGACCGAGCGTTTCTCGTAGGCGGCGTCGACGAGGCGATAGAGGCCTTCGGCGGCGTCGGTGGCCACGGGTAGCAGTCCGATGTCATCGATGATGACCAGGTCCGCGCGCAGCACGCGGGCGTTGGCCTTGGTGACGGTGTCGTCCGCGCGGTGTCGGCGCAGGAGCACGCCGAGGTCTTCCAGGGTGAACCAGGCGACTTTGTGCCCGGCTTCGACGGCTTGCTGGCCCAGCGCCTCGAGCAGGAACGTCTTCCCGGTCCCGGAGGGACCGCACACCACGAGGTTCTCTCGTCGGTGGACCCATTCCAGGGTGCGCAGCGCCTGCTGGGTCGGTGCCGGGATGGAGGAGGCGTGCGGGTCCCACGCGTCGAAGGTCTTTCCGGTCGGGAAGCCGGCCGAGCTGCGTCTGGTGGCCAGGGCGGAGCGTTCCCGGCCGGCGGCTTCCTCGCTCAGCAGGGCCTTGAGGACCTCGGCGGGGTCCCAGCGTTGCGACTTGGCGGTGGCCAGCACTTCCGGGGCGTGACGGCGGATGTGCGGTAGCCGCAGTCGACGCAGCAGCGCTTCGAGGTCCTCGGGCAGCGGCGGCGCCGACGGCGCTGTCGTGGTGGGCACGGTGGTGCTCACGCGATCACTCCGTCCTCGTCGCCGGCGTCGTCACTGACCGGTGGCCCGGTGGGGCTCCCGAGGGTGGCCCACCCTGCGGTGCCTTGGGTCAGCGAGGAGCCCTCGGTGGCGCGGTGCGTCCCGGCGCTGGGCTGGCGGGCGTGGTGGTCCAGGATCGAGGGCAGGTCGGCCTCGGCGAATCGGGCGTGGACGGCGGCGTGGCCCAGGGCCCAGTCGACTTCGACGGGGTCGAACAGCTTGGCCAGTGACAGCGCCTCGGTCATCTTCACCCGCATCTTCGTGGTGCCCGCGGCGGCAGCCTCGACCAGCCACAGCCGGGCACCCTCACCCAGGGCGAGGAAGGCCGCCTCCTGGGCGTTCTTCGCCCTCGGGGTCCGCTCCAACGCCCCGGGACTCTGGGGTGGGAAGTGCTCGTCGATCAGCCGTGGCGTGCCTGGGGTGGCCCGGTGGTGGCGGGCGACCTCGACCGGGCCATCCGGGCCGACGTGGGTGATGACCACTTGCTCATCGCCCCCGAGGCCCTGCACCCGCACCCACACCGTGCCTCCCAGCAACTCGTGTGGGACGGAGTACTGGCCGGACTCGAACGCGACCATCGGCGTGTTGCCCGGCACCTGTCGGGTGGTCCCGAACGCGACCGTATGCGCCTGGACCGGCACCGGGTGCAGCCGGGCACGTTCCTGCGCGAGCATCTGGATCGGTGGGCGCTTGGTCACGCGGTGGTCGCGGGTGTTGACCTTCTGGCAGAACTGCTCGCACGCCGCTTCCAGCTCACCGAAGGTGGCGTACTCATCCAGCAGGTTCGTCTCTTTCGGCACCAGATCGGCCTTGCTGATCTTCACCGAGGACTCGGTGCCGCCCTTGGACGCCGGGTCCGCCGGCACGCAGGTGTGGACCACGACCGAGTAGTGCTCGGCGAACCCGACCAGTTGCCGGTTGCGCACCGGGATCCCGGCGACGTGCTCGGTGGTCACGCTCTTCTCGTTGTCGGTGAGCACATACGTCGGTACCCCACCCAGACGTCGGAAGGTCACATCCAGCGCGGCGAACACCGACGGGACCGTCTTGTCCCGCAACGGGATCACCACCCGGAACCTCGACCAGGCCAGCCAGGCGACGAACAGCACCGTCTTGGCGCCGTCGATGACCGGCCCGTCGCCGTAGTCGTACTGCAGCCACATCCCCGGCTCGGTGATCCAGGGCCGGTGCACCCGCACCCGACCTGCCCGGTAGTCGGACTTCACCTTCGCGACGGCGCGGCGGGTGGTGCGCTGCGAACCGGTGTACCCCAGCGCGAGCAGCTTCTCGTGGGCCACGTCGGCGCGGACCTTGCCGCCCGAGCGCTCGACCCACTCCTCGACCTTGGGCAGGTACTCATCGATCAACTGCGGCCGCGCGGCGGGCTTGTCGCTCAAGCCTCCGCCAGCACGGCGCTCCACGTACGCCTTGACCGTGTGGTGCGAGCAGCCGGCCAGCTCGCCGGCATCACGCAACGACCCGGTCAGGTCGTAAGAATCCAAGATTCTCATGATCTCCTCGGCAGACTTCATGTAGTCCCTCCTCAGGGCGACGGCGCTTCAGCACCGCCAATCGCACCTGAGGAGGGGGCCCCAACCGGCTCAACCGGTCAGGCAGACGACGTCGTGTCGGGCAGATCCCATGACCATCAGCGGGCAGTTCTCATGTCCGCCAACGGGCAACTTCGTGGCCGTCACTGGGCAGTTTCTCGTGGCCGCCGACACACGGGCAAGGTTGAACCACGCCGCCTCGGAGGCAGCGGCTAACAGGCT
>DASSKO010000020.1:0-2046 GCA_035690425.1 Nocardioidaceae bacterium | reverse complement strand
CGAGCATCTCGGCGAGCGCGAGGTCGTCGTCGACGACGAGGATCCGGCCCTTCACAGATCAGTCCTTTCGGCGGCGTGATGGCACAGGTGTGCCACGGGACGCATGCCGACATGGTCGCACAAGGAGGCGTTCGGCCCCGGTAGGCCGGGACGTCGTGGAAGTGGGTCCGACGTGTCGGTCGGTGGCCTCGACGTGGATATAATGAAAAGGCAGAAGGGGTGACCTTTGCTTATACCGAGTGCCGTGTGGGTCGTGTTGACCGATGCAGGCGTCCGCGTACGACAACTCGACTCCCATCACGTCGAGCTGACCACGCACGATGATGTCGAGATCGACGCTGGCGCAGCGACGTGGACAGTCCAGGTGAAGGCATACAACCGCACCCTGACGCCGAGCATCGTCCACACCGTCGCGTCGCACACGCCGCTCCCCCGCATCCTCGCCGTCGCACCGACCATCAGTCCCGCCGCCCGGGCAGTGGCCACGACGCACGGCTGGTCGGTGATCGCCACCAATCCGAAACGCGCCGGCGGGCCTACCGGCGTCCTCGTCCGTCCCGATGGTCGCCTCATCGAGCTCGCACCGTCCGAGGCCGACCCGAGCACCACCCCGGAGCACCCGATCCCGGGTCCGCAGAAGGGCCGTCCTGGGTACGGCCGGGACCACGTCGTGCGGCTCCTCCTCGCTGGACGGCCACTCACCCAGTCCGACCTCGCGGACGCCACCGGGCTCACCCAGCCGCGCATCTCGCAGACCGTGCGCGCGCTCCATACGGCAGGGCTGGTGCAAAGGGTGGACCCGACCCCTGCGGCAGCGCGGCCGGCACGCTGGATACCGGGCGATTGGCAGCGCCTGCTCGACTACTGGCTCAGCCACTACAGAGGCCCAGGCGGCACGCGGACCTTCTGGTACGGCTTGGACACGGCCGCCACGTCCGCGGCGAAGGTTCTTGAGTACCTGAGCAGCGAGCAAAGCACCGACCGGCCTCGAATGCCTCCTCCTGTCCTGTCCGGTCTTCTCGCCGCCGACCCGATCGCCCCGTGGGTCCGGCCCAGCGTAGGGATTGTCTACAGCCCGTTCGGGGCCGACCTGCATGCCATCGGGCTGACCCCGGCCGCACCCAGCGACGCCACGGTGCACCTGGTCGTGCCGGCCGACCCCGGCGTCTGGATGGCTCCGGGCGCGTGGCCAGAACTGAGTCAGCATCCGATGGCAGATCCGACCCAAGTTCTGTGGGATCTGCTGCACCGGACTCCTGTGGCCGACGCCGACCAGGCCGTCCAACACCTGCGAGCTTCGCTGAGCGCCATTGCACTGAAGCGGATGGGACGGAATACGTGAACGGCGGCCAACAGGCTTCAGGTGCCGTACCGGTTGATCGGCGGAAACTGCGTGACCCTCCTGATCGCGGTCCACAAGGTCGTGGGCGTACCGCCGCGGGACACCGCGGACGTCGACCTGGGCGCGACCCGATCGTCGTGGACATGGACGTGCGCTTGACGACAACGGAACGCCCACTGCAGTCAGCGACGGCCGGTGGTGAAGGCTTTCCGTTGGCGGGCGCGGCCCCCCGGACCTGCACCTGAGGTGCTCCCCCTCAGCCCGTCCGCGCCTCGCCAACGTTGGGACGAGACTATGCGCCGCCAGCAGCCGGTCCCATCGGTCGTTCGGTCCAATTCCCGATGGCCGAACGGTCAACTTTGGGCAAAGTCGGCGCGAACCGGCGCGCCGTCTGTTAGGCACCCCCAGAGACAGGTATGCCGCCCGCTCACCGGGAGCGGACGGCATACCTGCCGGTGCGGGAGCCTCAGTAGCGGTAGTGGTCCGCCTTGTAGGGCCCGGCCACGTCGACGCCGAGGTACTCGGCCTGGGTCTTGGTGAGCTCGGTGAGGTGGGCGTTCAGGGCGCCGAGGTGCAGGCGGGCGACCTTCTCGTCGAGGTGCTTGGGCAGCACGTACACCTGCTTGGCGTACTCCCCCTGCTTGGTGAACAGCTCGATCTGGGCGATCACCTGGTTGGAGAAGGAGTTGCTCATCACGAAGCTC
>DASSKO010000019.1:0-17931 GCA_035690425.1 Nocardioidaceae bacterium | reverse complement strand
GACGCCTACCGGGCCGGGACCAAGGATCTGCTCATCGACCCGGCGCACGTGGAGCGGATCGTGTGCATCCCCGAACTCGAGGTGGCGGGCACGTTCGACCGGCTCGCCACCATCGACGGCACCCGCTACATCGCGGACCTCAAGGGCTTAGAGCTCGGCACTCCGCTCCCAACGCCCACCGGCTGGACCACCATGCAGGCCGTTCAGCCTGGCGACCAGGTGCTCGGCAGTGACGGGCGCCCGTGCCGGGTGCTCGAAAAGTCCGCCGTGCACTGGCGTGATTGCTACCGGGTGCGCTTCGACGACGGGTCCAGCATCGTGTGCGACGCCGAGCACCGATGGCGGACGCACGCCGGGCCGACCGGCGACAGGGTGGCTGTTCGCACCACCGATCAGATTCGCCGCACGCTCCGCTACTCCGGAAGACGCGGCCAGCGCCAGCACCGCATCCCGAACGCGAGGCCCCTCAACCTCCCCGACGCCGAGCTACCGATCCACCCCTACGTCCTCGGCGCGTGGCTGGGCGACGGGAAGCACACCTCTGGCGAGATCACCAAGGAGCAGGCGCTCTTCGACGAGATCGAGGCGTGCGGCTACCCGGTGGGCAGCAATATCGCCTCAGGTGCTCGAACGATGGCCCGCACCGTGCTCGGGCTCCGCACCAAGCTCCGCTCGCTCGGCGTCCTCGCGCACAAGCACGTCCCCGACCTGTACCTCCGCGCAAGCGCTCCACAGCGCCTCGCTCTCCTCCAAGGCCTCATGGACACCGACGGCACCTGGAATCGCAAGCGTCACCAGGCCGTGTTCTCCAACACCAACAAGGCGCTCAGTGAAGCGGTACACGAGCTGGTGGTTTCGCTCGGCTGGCGGGCCACGATCTTTTCCACGACCTGCCACGGGTTCGGTGTCACGACGACGGACTACCGCGTTCACTTCACCCCCGTCGGCGCCAACCCGTTCCGCCTTCCCCGCAAGGCCGACCTCGTCGACGTGAAGTCGACGACCAAGGCCAGCCGCCGCCTCGTGATCGATGTCGAGGAGATGCCGACCGTGGCGACCCAGTGCATCACGGTCGACTCACCTGACAACACCTACCTGTGCGGTCGAGAGATGATCCCGACCCACAACACCGGCCGGGACCTGTCCTACTCGTGGGGCGAGATCGCCATCCAGCTCGCCCTCTACGCACACGCCGCGACGATCTACGACCCGGCGTCCGGTGAGCACGCCCCGATGCCGGGAGTCGATCAGCACTGGGCGGTGGTGATCCACCTGCCGGTCGGTGAGGCCCGCTGCACGCTCCACAAGGTTGACATCGCGGCCGGGTGGGAGATGGCGCAGACGTGCGGTGTCGTGCGGGCGTGGCGGAAGCGCAGGGACCTGGCGGTGCCGCTTCTGCCCGCCAACCCCGAGCCCGCCGTCGACGAGCCCGCAGCGGTGGACCGCCAGAAGGCCCTCAAGGACCGTCTGGCCGTCCTGGCCGGTATCGACGGGGCGAAACCGTGGGTGGCGCAACACTGGCCGCCCGGTGTGCACGGCAACGGCACGTGGAGCGGCGAGGAGTGCGACCTCATCGCCGAGGTGCTGTCGCTGGCCGAGCAGCGCTTCCAGGCACCGTTCCCCGACGACCCACCAGTCGAGGCAGCGCCGGAGCCGTTGATCCCGCCGCCGCTGCCGAAGCCCGCACGCAGCGACGGCGCCCCCGTCGACCCCGCCGACATCGAGGCCCTCAAGGCGCTCGTCGCCGGGCTCGACCAGCGAGGCCGCGAGTTGGCGAAGCGTTGGGCGTTCGAGGCCCGCGAGGCGGGCCGCGGATTCGACCAGTTCGCCGAGATGCGGACCCGCACGTTGGCTGTGGCGACCGCGGCGATGCGCTGCGCCGCCGGCCTCCACGACGTCGACGAGCCCGAGGCGCTCACCCGCGCCGCGCTCGCGGAGGTGACCGGCCAGCCGGTGCACCCCACCTGGCCGCTCGGCGCGGTCCTCGGCGGCCTCACCAAGACCCGAGCCGAGCGGCTGACCGCTCTCGCCGAGGCGTTCGCCGCCGGTGACGACGACGCGACACGGCTGCTCGGCGCACAGATCGCCGCCCAACCGGGCGGGGAAAACAGCAGCAATCCGACCCAGGAGAAATAGCAATGTCAGACGTCCAGGATTGGCTCCAATCCAGCAACTTCGAATCCCACCCGAGCTTCAAGTTCGTCGACGTGGGCGACAAGATCCGCGGGGAGATCGTGGCACCGCCCCGGATCGTCACCACCAGCGACCTCAACGGCGGCGAGTCCGACAAGTTGGTCGTCGACATCAAGGCGGAAGCGGACGGCGAGACCTACTCGATCTGGGTGAAGAAGGGTGCGATGGGGCGCGCCGTCGCCCAGGCGGTCAATGAGGCCGGCGTCAAGCAGCTGCAAGAGGGCGGTGTCCTCGGCCTCGCCCACACCGGCCTCGGCACTCCCAGCAAGCCGGGCTTCAACCCGCCGAAGCTGTACCAGGCGTCGTACCGGGCGCCGGCCGCGGGTGTCAACCCCGACGACATCTTCGGGTCATGAGAACCATGGGGGGCGTCACGACCGGGCAGGTGTGCCCGTGGTGCGGGCAGCGGCTCGAGCCGGGGGAGCCGCTGTTCCACCCGACCGGCAGCGACCGGTGGTGGCATCTGCGCTGCGCCGCGGAGCGTCAGCGTGCGGTCGAGGCCGACCGGTGACCGCCACCGACCCGGCGGGCGTCGCCCAGCTCGTCACCGCGGAGCACTACGACGACCTCCTCGCCGAGCGTGCCGCGCTGGACGCGGTGCGGGCCCTGCACACCCCGTCGGTGTGGACGGTCGGTCTGCACGACGGGATCTTCGAGCGCGCCGAACTGTGCGACGAGTGCCGCACCGTGTGGCCGTGCGCGACGGCCCGGGCGGTCGGGGCGGTGGCGTGATGGCCGAGCACGACACGCTTAGCCGCTACACCGACGGCGGCTGCCGGTGCGACGAGTGCCGGGCCGCCCGGAGCGCGTACCGCCGCGACTACACCGCCCGGACCGGCAAGACCCCGGACCGTCGCCGCTTCCCGTGGCAGCCGTTGGAGGACCTGCTGCGCGCCCGGCTCGGCCCCGCGGTCGTCGCCGCGGGCACCGACGGTGGCGGTATCGCGCCGATGGAGGGCGCGACGGACAGGGCGATGGCCGACACGCTCGGCGTCGGCCAAAGCACCGTGCGGGAGTGGCGGCGCCGCGGCGCGATCACGTCTAGGCAGGCTGACCGTGCCGCGATCACGCTCGGCCTACACCCCGCCCTCATCTGGGACGACTGGTACAGCGAGGCAGCGTCGTGAGCGGCATGGAGGCGTGGCCGCTCGTGTACGTCGCCGGGCCGTACACCCACCCCGATCCGGTGCTCAACGTTCGCGTCGCGGTCAAGGCTGCTGAGGACCTCATCGCACATCGGGTCGTGCCGCTGGTGCCGCACCTGTCGCACCTGTGGCACCTCGTGAGCCCGCAGCCGTACAACTGGTGGCTCGCCTACGACCTGGCCCTGCTCGCCCGCTGCGACGCCATCTACCGCATCCCCGGCGACTCGGCAGGCGCCGACGGCGAGGTCGAGTGGGCGCAAGCCGAGGGCATGCCGGTGCTGTGGTCCCTCGACGAAGTGTCCAGGTTCGCCAGCGCCTGCCGCGAGGCCGCGTCGTGAGCGGCCTGCCGACCCTGACCTTGTGGCAGCCGTGGGCGTCGCTCACCGTGTGCGGCGCCAAGACCATCGACACACGCTCGTGGCGCACCAACTTCCGCGGGCCCATCGCGATCCACGCGGCCAAGCGGCCGATCGTGCTCGGCCGCGACCCGCTCTGGTACGGCGACTACTACGTGGCGCAGGGCGGCACGTGGCTGCACAACGCCAGCGGTTACGACGCGCCCATGCCGTTCGGCGCGATCGTCGCCACGGCCCGGCTCGTGGACTGCGTGCCGATCTACCACCTCATGCAGTTGCTCCATGAGGACTTCGAGGCCGAGTGGCCCAACGTGCAACGCAATGGCGACGGCCTGGCCTTGTCGCCCGGCACCGGAGCCGGAACCGACATCTCCGACCAGCTCCCCTACGGGGACTTCCGGCCGGGCCGCTGGGCGTGGCTGCTGGAGGACGTGCAGCCCACGACGGAGCGGTGCCCGGCGTGCTGGGGGTCGATGACCGACCCCGACAGCGACGGCGACCGCTACTACGGCGTCGTCGAACCCGGCAGCCGCGCACCGTGCCCCGTCTGCGTCTCCGCCGAGAACAACGGCTACCCGGTCGGCTGCTGCGCCCCGATCCCCGCCACAGGCAAGCCGGGTCTGTGGGAGTGGCGGCCGTGAGCGGGCTCCGGACGATCGAGGAGAACATCGCCCGGCTCGAGGCCGCCAACGAAGACACCCGCGCCATCATCCGCGAGGCGCACGAAACCATCCAAACGGCGAAGCTCGTGCTGGGTGAGTTGCGAGCCGAGCGGGAGCGCGTGACGGCCGATATCCGGGCCGGGTTCGATGCGGCAATCGAGCAGCAGGTTTCGGCGGGTTTGGCGGAATACGCCGAGACGATCGAGGCCCAAACAGCCGCCGCGCATGACAGCGTCGTGAAGAACTTCGATCGGATCCAGAACCTCCTGCTCCACGGCAACGAGCAGGGACGCGGGCCGTCCCTCGTTGATGACTGGGTGCGCGCCGTCGTCCGTGAGGAGATCGACCGACTTCGGCGGGGTGCGTCGTGACGGCCACCGGTCGTGCCGCCCGCGCCAAAGGCCACCGTGCCGAGCGCGCGGTCGTCGCGTTTCTGCGTGCCAACGGGCACCCGGAGGCGGCGACGACCCGGCACCGGTTGGGCCACGACGGCTTTCACGCGCCCGGCGACATCGCCGGCGTCCCCGGCCTCGTCATCGAGGTGAAGGACGTGGCGGCATCGGCGTTCCCGACGTGGTGCCGCCAAGCTGAGGAGGAGGCGCAGGGCACGCCGTGGTGCGTCGTGCGGCGTCAGCCCGGCGTGACCGATGTGGGCGCGTGGCCGTGCGTCGCGTCCCTCGACGCCATCGCCGGCCCCGTCCACCACTCGCCCCTGTCGCTCATCCAGATCGTGCGGCGTATCGACGCGCTGCCCGCCGGGCACTGGCTCGCCGGCCGCGACGGATGGGCGGCGGGACACTTCCGGGACCTCTTCGACGGGACGCAGGCGTGAGCGCCGAGCAGACCCCCGACCCGCGGCCCACCGAGTGCGGCTTCTGCGAGGGTGGCCGGCTCACCGTCCGGACCACGTCCTTCGCTGCGCTGCTTGCCGGTGGCGACGGCCGCGAGGTGCCGTGCCCGTACTGCCACGGCACCGGGCTGGCGCCGTGACCGTCCACACCTGCGTGATCTGCGGCCGCACCGTCCCCGACCACTGGTCGGCGCCGTCACCGGTCGGGCGGATCTGCGGCACCTGCGCCCAGGCGGCACCGGACCCCGAGGCGGCTGTTGCCGTCCTCACCGGCCGCCGCCTGCGGCCCGCGAAGCGGCCCGCGAAGCGGCCACGCCGGGCACACCAACGACTCGACAACAAGGAGGCCAACCGTGAGGCGTGACCTGATCGCCCCCGCCGTCCTCGCCGCCACCGCCGCACTCCTGTGGCTGTGGCTCATCACCGAGGCCGCACGATGAGCGCCGCGTGGGATCAGCGACCAATGGTCGTTATCGCCAACCCCTGGCAGCGCGAGCCGGTGTTCCACGCTCTCGCGGACGTCAGCTCGGACGGCTACGAACAGGCGGCTTGCGGCCTTCGGTCCTACCTGGACACTGGGTTCCCCGTTTGGCTGCCGCGACAGCACGCCGAGGCATTCGCTCGCCCATGCCGGCGGTGCGAACGAGCAATGGAGGCCGCACGATGAGCGCCGAAAGCCGCTTCCGCGACGCCTGCCGGGTGCCGTTCAGCAACGGCACCGAAGAGCGGTCCTGGCAGTCCCGTTGGTGCGATCTCTGCGTCCATGACCACGGCATGCACACGGACAGCGGACCTGGCTGCGACGTGTACGGCGGCGTGCTCCTGAGCGACTTCGAGGACTGGCCTGAATGCTGGCTGCCTGAGCCCGACGACGGTCGCAGCACGCTGCCGTCGCGTCTCGTGTGCCAGCAGTTCGAGCCGTGCAGCGAGGACGACTGTGAGGGTGACCCGTACGAGGTCACACGCTCGGAAATCGCCGTTGAAGTGCGCGAGTACTGGGAGGCCGCACGATGAGCCCGACCGTGAAGGTCCACTACGCGCCCGAGTACGTCGACCGGTGCGAGGAGGTCCTCACTGTCTTCGTACAGACCGACCCGGCCAGGTACACGCGACCCGATGCCCGTGCAGCTCGCAGCGTCGGTGGTTCTCGACGCGCTGGCCCACTACCGGCAGCACGCCGACGCCTACGAGCCGATCGTCGCCGCGCTGCGCGACCTGCCCGCCAGCGCCGTCTACGACCCTGGGACCAACACGTGCCGCCTGTGCGACTGGATCGACGGCGAGCACACCGACCTGTGCCCGTGGTGGCTCGCCCAGCAGACCGAGGGCGGCGAAGCGTGAGCATCCACTCCCGGACCAGCTGGCACCGTCATGGGTCCGGCATCGGATATGACCCCGAGCCGACCGTCACGATCACTCTCGTCGGCTATCACGACATCATCCGATTCGCGCTCCACATGCAGAAGGGCCAGTGCGAGTTCGGCGCCGAAGGCTCCCGCATCCTCAATCGCCTCAAGCGCAAGGTCGGAGCCAGAACGTTTCAGTCCATCGCTGAACACGTGACCGGACGGAGGCCCTGGCGATGACTTTTTACGACGAGATGGACCCCGGAGCGTGCTGCACGTGGTGCGGAGGCGAAGGTATCACCGAGTGCGACCAACCGGTCGAATGCGACGACGCGGCCCACCACGACGGGCTGTGCACCTGCAGAGCCTGCGGCGGCACCGGGCTCGCGAAGGACCAGGTGATCTGGTGACCGCCGTCCTCCTGGCCCTCGCCGCCGTCATCGCCGCACACACCGCCGCCCTCTGCTGGCGCGCATGGGCCGTCGAACACGCCCGCCGCGAAGCCGAACAGAGCCACTACGACCGCCTGCGGGCACTCCTCGGGGACTGGCTGTGAGCGTTCGGCGTCCGATCGGGGCCCCGATGAGCCAGATGAGCCACCACCCGAGCCGCGCCGTGACAGCCAGCATCCCCGCCGCGCACACCTGGCCGACCAACGGCGACCTCATCGACGACGCGTGGCGCCTCCTCGCCATCGCGGACCACGCCCTCGTGCTCGACACCACCCACGGCCGCGCCGGCGGCTTCTGGACCCGGCGCACACCGCCTCACCTCGTCGCCTGCGACCGCGACCCGGGACGCTGCCCGCCCGGCGGAGTCGCCGCCGACTTCGCCCGCCAGCCGTGGCCCGACGCCACATTCGACGTCGTGGTCTGCGACCCGCCCTACGCGTTCCGCGGCACCGCCTCGGCCTTCGACGACCGCTACGGCGTCGACGCCTACATGCCCTGGACTCAGCGCATGGCGATGATGGTCGACGCGCTCGCGGAATGCGCCCGCGTCACCCGCCCCAACGGGCTCGTCCTCTACAAGTGCCAGGACCAGGTCGTCTCGGGCCGGGTCGTGTGGCAGACCGACAGGCTGACAGCCGCCGGCGCCGAGGCCGGGCTCACCAAGATCGACCGGCTCGACCTGCTAGGGACCGCCCGACCGCAGCCCATGACAGGACGGCGTCAACGCCACGCCCACGGCCGCCCGTCGAGCCTGCTCGTGTTCCGACGCGCCGAGGCCGTGTCGTGAAGCCCTACTACGCCGACGACTACGTGACGATCTACCACGGCGACTGCCGCGACCTACTGCCGGCGCTGGAAGCGGACTCGGTGGACCTCATCTTCACCGACCCGCCATACGGCCACAACAACAACAACGGGGACTTGGCGCACCGGTGGGAAGCTGCCCTCGGCATCCTCCCACCGGGCGCGGCCGCACCGGAGGCACGGCCCATCGCGAACGACGGCCCCGAAGCCAACGACCTCGTCCGCTGGTTCTTCGCCGAGGCGAAACGACTACTGAAACCGGGCTGCTGCTGCTGCTGCGGCGGCGGCGGCGGCCCCGACCCACAGTTCGCCCGCTGGTCGCTATGGCTCGACGAAGCAGTCGGGTTCAAGCAGGCGATCGTGTGGGACAAGGGCGGCCTCGGGATGGGCTGGCACTACCGCCGCAACTACGAGATGGTCCTCGTCGCGGAAAAGCCGGGCGCGGCGTGCCGGTGGTACGGCGGCAACTCGGTCGCCAACGTCGTGCGCATCCCCGGCATCAAGCCGCGAGCCACCGATCACCCGACCCCGAAGCCGATCGAGCTGCCCGGCCGCTTCATCGACTGGCACTCCCAGCCTGGCGACCTCGTGCTCGACCCGTTCATGGGTGGCGGTTCGACCGCCGAGGCTGCGAAGAAGTCCGGACGCCGTTTCATCGGCATCGAGATCAGCGAGCAGTGGTGCGAGTACGCCGCCAAGCGGTGCGCACAAGAGGTGCTCGACTTCGGAGCCGCGTCGTGACCGGCCTGCTCACCCGCCGCGCACCGCTCCGGCGCCGCCCACCACGCCCCAACGCCGCGACACGGCCACCACAGCCGCCCGCACCGGCCCGCTGCGCCCACGCACCGAAGGAGGGCGCCTGAGTGACGATGGCCGCCACCACCGACGACCACCCAACCCTCACCGCCGCCCTCGCCTACGCGGCACGCGGCTGGCGAGTCATCCCCATCCCACCCGGCACCAAACACCCCGCCATCCCCGCCTGGCAGACCGCCGGCACCACCGACACCGGCCGCATCCGCCACTGGTGGACCCAAGCCCCCACCCACGGCATCGGCATCGTCACCGGAACCGACTCCCGCCTCTTCGTCCTCGACATCGACGTGGCAGGCGACAAGCAAGGCGACGAGTCCCTCCACGAGCTCGAGCAGGCCTACGGCCCGCTCCCACCCACCTACGAGGTCATCACCGGCACCGGCGGCCGCCACCTCTACTACCGATGGCCCAGCAGCGGCCACGTGATCCGCAACAGCGCCTCCGGCGCGCTCGGCCCAGGCATCGACGTCCGCGGCGAAGGCGGCCAAGTCCTCGCACCACCCACCATCCACCCCAACGGCCGCCCCTACGCCCACGAAGCATCCTCACCACCCGACCCCGCCGACCCGCCCGGCTGGCTCGTCGCACTGCTCACCCCCACACCAGCGACACCGACGCCGCAACCCCAGATCGCCCCACAGTCCGACCGCCCAGGCGACCTCTGGGCCGCACAAACCGCCTGGGCCGACCTCCTCGGCGCCGACGGCTGGACACTCCACCACACCGACCCCGACGGCGAACAACACTGGACCAGGCCCGGCAAAGACCCCCGCGAAGGCACCTCAGCGACCGTCAACTACCGCGGCTCCGGGCGGCTCAAAGTCTTCACCTCGAGCGCCGTCGGCCTCGAAGCCGACGGCTCCTACTCCAAGCTCGGCTACCTCGCCGCCACCCAATACGACGGCGACCACACAGCCGCCGCACAAGCCCTCGCCGGGCTCGGCTGGCGCCCACCCGACACAGACCTCCACACCCTCGCCGGCCTCACCGCCACCACGGCGGCCACAGACGCCCCCGACGACAGCCAAGAGGCCGGCCCCGCCGACATCACAGACCTCACCGACTGGCAACCCGTCAACCTCACCCCCATCCTCAACGGCGACATCACCGCACCCGAACCCGAGATCTTCAACGCACCCGGCCACCCACCACTGCTCTACACCGGCCGCGTCAACTCCTTCTTCGGCGAATCCGGCGGCGGCAAAACCTGGGTCACCCTCGCCGCCGCCGCCCAAGTCATCCGCAACGGCCACACCGCCATGCTCATCGACCTCGAAGACTCCGCCCACGGCGCCGTCGCACGCCTCCGCGGCATCGGCCTCACAGACCACCAACTCACCCAACAGTTCCTCTACCTCAACCCCGTCACCCCCTGGCGGCCCGACGCCGCCACCATCATCGAAGGCCTCATCACCGAACGCGACGTGCGCCTCGTCATCATCGACTCCACCGGCGAAGCCATGGCCATGGGCGCCGTCAAAGGCAACGACGACGACGACGTGGCCCGCTGGTTCCGCTGGTTCCCCCGCCGTCTCGCAGACCTCGGCCCCGCCGTCGTCCTCACCGACCACGTACCCAAAGACCCCAACGCCCCCGGCACCTACGCCATCGGCTCACAACGCAAACGGGCAGCCATCAACGGCGCCAGCTACCGCGTCGACGCCATCAAAGCCCCCTCACGCACCACAGACGGGCTCCTACGCCTCGTCGTCGCCAAAGACCGCCACGGCGCCCGCTCCACCGGCACCACCGCCATAGAGATCATCATCGCCCCACGAGTCCACGGAGGCACCGACGTCACAGTCACCCCACCGACCAGCGGCGACCAAGCCGCCGGCGAACCGTTCCGCCCCACCGTCCTCATGGAACGAATCAGCGACCACCTTCGCGAGGTCGAACAGGCAACAGGACGAGAGATCCGGCAGTCTGTCAGGGGAAAGAACGCTGCGATCGACACCGCAATAGCACGCCTCGTGGAAGAAGGATATGTGGAAATGGCGACACGCGCTGGCCGCGGCGGCGGCGCATCGTTCAGCCTCATCCGCGCCTACTCCGCCCTGCACGAAATGACACGAGATGAAGTGCGCCCCACCTCGCCCCAACCTCGCCCCGGCGCGGTTCCGGCCGAAGCGGAAGTGCGCCCCCACCCCTTTGGGGGGCGCACTTCGGCGGAAGGGCGAACTACCGAGCCAGAAAACGGAAGTTCGCCGGGGCGAACTTCCAAGCCAGAACCAACCCGCTCGATCTTCGACGACCCCGAGAACTGAACCGATGCCGCCACCCCAGATCAGTTCCACGCAATCAGACGCATTGAAACATCAACCACAAACACTTTCCCCCAAACAGAACCAAAGGAGCAACAGATGGCCACCACCACTTCAAGGCCCAACTGGGGGCCGTGGGTGCTCGACACCGACAATTGGTCACTGTCCCACCCCCTCTACGACGTCGACCTCGACCGATGCGCCACCGCCGCCGAAGTGCGCGACTGGATCGCACAGCTCGCCGGAAAAACCTGGGTCGACGACGCCACCCTCGCCGGGCTCATCCACGCCCTGAACGACGTGCTGCGCCTCCAAGCCACCCTGTGCGGAAACGGCCAAGACCACCCAGCGCTCACGAAAGACGACGTGACCAACCTTGTCGCCAAGGCCGTGGCTCGCACCCGATGAGCCCACCCGAGAGCGACAAGTGACCGCCATGCGCACCGTCGACCACCACGGCATCCCAGCACCCGGATGGGTCGAGGCCGGCCGACAGCCACCCAGCCGCTGCGACTGGTGCGACGACCCACCAAGACCATCACCACCGACGGCATCACCATCTGCCCCCACTGCGACCAGACCCGAGCCTGGCCCCCACCACGACCCCAACGGAGGACCGACCCACGATGAGCAACCGGACGCGCCTCGACCACTACGACGCCGACCGATGAACCACCACGAGATCCGCCGCCGACTCAACCGCTGCGAGGTCACCGCGGCCGCGGTCAACACGCGCCTCGGCCCGGTGCTCACCAACATGCGCGACGCGATGGTCGGGCACCCGCGCTCAGGCGGCTACGAGCCGACCGGCCGTTCGGGCGTCAGCGACCCGACCGGGCGCGACGGCATCCGCTTCGACGAAGCCCAAGCAGCGAGACGCGAGCTCGAACGTCTCGTCACCATCGCCGCTGACGCCCTCGCAGCCGCGGCGCGCATCGCCAGCAACTACCTGCCGCTGTCGTCACGTCAGGCTGCCGAGCTGAGCCGCCTCGCCAGCGCCAACGCTGAGCCCGGCTGCCAGTCCTGCGCCCGCGTCGGCGTCTGGTCGCCGGTGCACGTCAACTCGTCCGACGTGGGTGGCAGGCTGGACGCGCTCAAGTCGCTGTGCCGTCCGTGCTGGCGCTTCGTCGGGGTCAACGACCGGCTCCCGAGCCGAGCGGAGATGGAGCTGTGGCGTGACACTGGCAAGCTCCGGCCGCTCGAATCGGCAGGCCGCTGAGTGGTCATGAGCCGTTCGCAGGTCAGAGGCTTGATCGGCAAACTACAATCGTGTAACCTGCTAGGAGGTCGAGCGCTGCGCCCCGAGGGTCGGCGCTCGTTGCGCGTGGGGGAGGCTGCCGATGCACCGACTCTGGCACCTGCTCGCCGACTGGGTGTGCCCATCATGGGTGGCCCGCACCATCGGCCACCCTCACCGTCGAGCCCTCGGGGAAGCCGATGGCTTCTACGCACCGGCGACCCCAGCCGGTGGGCGCGACTGGCGCGCATGGTGGGCCGAGCAGCTGCGCCGACCCGTGCAGTAGCGTCCGTCACATGCGCCGAGCAGTCATCGCCCTCGCCATCCTCGCCGCACTCGTGCTCGCTGGCTGCGGCTCCAGCTCCTCGAGCAGCAGCGACACGGCGGCAACCGGGACGACTGTGAGCCGAGCCCGCATCGACAATCCCACCGAGCACGACATCACCGTCGCCACAAACTTCATCCACAATGTCGTGGATGCCGCCGTAGCCGACATGCACGGCCAACAGGACGTCACCGACCAGCAGTACGAAGCCGACACCTGCGTCGCCAACTACGTCGTCGGCCAGCTCCCCGCGTCCACGATCACGCTCATAAGCAGCATCCTCGACTCCGGCGGAGCGCCTGCCAACAACGGCATTGTCATGGACCAAGTCCAGCACTTCGCCACGGCCGGCTACTCAAGCTGCAACGGCGCGGGCTGAGCACCCGCGCGATCGAAGAAGCCCACATCACGCCGAACGCTCGTTCGTTTTTAGAGGGGGCCGGTCGCTGACCCCGCCACGCAGTCAAAATATCTCTCCCCGATGGGCTGAGATGACTTGGAAGTGAACGGGGGAGGTCGGGATGAGCCGTGATCCTCTCGGCCGAACCAACTCCGAGTACATCGCGTCTCGGGCTGCGGTGTTGGGGGCCGCAACGGTCTGCGCCATCTGTGGGCTGCCGATCGACTTCGATGCTGCGCCGCGGAGCCGTTGGAGCCCGTCTGTGGACCACAAGATTCCGATGGCCTGGACTCGTGGTCTCAGCTCGGAGCTCCGCCGTCGACTGAGCGCCGACCCGGCGAACCTCCGGGCTGCGCACTTCGGCTGCAACTCCCGCCGGGGTGCTGGACGTCGACCGCGAGCCCGGCCGAGGAGGTCGCGGGTGTGGTGAAGAGGCAGGCGGCGAAACCGTCGTTGCCGCCTCCTGTGCGGCTGCCAGTGGAGGCGCTGATCGACCGGCTGGAGCTGGATGAGGTCGGCATGGCCCGGGCGTCGTTGGCGCGGGTGCTGGCCTTCGAGATCGACGAGGCCTCGAAGCCCGGCGTGGTCGACACGCGTTTGGCGGGCCTGGTGCACGAGCTGCGTGAGGTGCTGAATGACATCACCGACGCGCACGAGGACAGCACCGACGAGTGGCTCGACGGGCTGTTCGCCGAGGTGGGCGACTCGCCGTAGATCGGATCGGCGGACGCTCGGCGATGTGGCCGCGCGGGTCGCTGTGACGCTCGGGACGCCGCTGATGCCGTGGCAGCGGCAGGTGCTCGACGTGGCGCTCGAGGTGGACTCGGAGACGGGGCGACTGGTGTACCGGGAGGTGATCCTCACCGTGCCCCGTCAGTCGGGGAAGACGACGCTGATGCTGGTGCTGGTGCTGGTGCGGGCGTTGCGGGAGGCACGCCAGCAGATCCGCTACACGGCGCAGACCGGCGCCGACGCCCGCAAGAAGTGGATGGACGACTGGCTGCCGATCCTGCAGGACTCCCGGTTCCGTGACACGTTCACGCCTCGGCTGACGAACGGTCATGAAGCGCTGAGGTTCCGCAACGGGAGTCTGCAGGGGCTAGTCGCGACGACGAAGAAGACCGGTCACGGCGGCACGTTGGACCTCGGGATTCTGGATGAGGCGTTCGCTCACCCGGACAGCCGGTTGGAGCAGGCGCTGCGGCCGGCGATGTCCACGAGACCGGATCCGCAGCTGTGGATCGTGTCGACGGCCGGTGTGCCGGGCGAGTCGCCATACCTGTGGGGAAAGGTGGAGACGGGACGTGCGCTGGTGGACGCGGACGTGGACCAGGACATCGCCTACTTCGAGTGGTCCGCACCTGACGACGCGGACCCTGGTGATCCTGACACGTGGCGAGCGTGCATGCCGGCGCTCGGGATCACAGTGACCGAGGGGTTCATCGCGTCGACGTTCGAGTCGATGCGTGAGCATGATCTCCACGGTTTCCGTCGCGCGTTTCTGAACCAGTGGGTGTCGAGCGTCCTCGACCCGCCGATCCCGCTTGATCTGTGGGCGGAGTTGGCCGACGAGGGGTCGCAGCCGGGCCCGTCGGTTGCGTTCGCGCTGGACGTGCAGCCGGACCGGTCGCACGCGGCGATCGGTGTGGCGGGTCTGCGCGCCGACGGGAAGATGCACGTCGAGGTGGTCGAGCATCGGGCCGGGACAGGGTGGGTCGTGGGCCGTCTCGCGCAGCTCGTGGAGCGGCATCGGCCGTCTGGTGTGTGGTGTGATCCGCGGTCGCCTGCCGGGTCACTCCTTCACGACTTGGCGGCAGCCGGTGTCGGCATGGAGACCGTCGGCGCATCCGAATACGCGCAGGCGTGCGGCGCGTTCTACGACCTCGTGGTGGAGGACCGGTTGCGACACCTCGGGGGTCCGACACTGCTCTCCGCCCTTGACGGCGCCGCGTGGCGCCCTCTCGGCGATGCCAGGGCCTGGTCGCGCAAGGGCTCCTCGTCGGACATCTCGCCGCTGGTGGCCGTGACGCTGGCTGCCTATGGGGCGTCGACGCCGACGATCGATCCGGCCAACAACGTCTGGTGAGGAGGACTGCATGCGACCCACCCTCACCACGGGTATCGAACTGGCGGGGCTGGCCTGCATCGTTGCGGCTGTGGCCTTGTGGAGCCCGCTGGTGGGCCTCGCGGCCTTTGGGGCTGCGCTGCTCGCCGTCGCATGGGGTCTAAGCCGATGAGCGTGCTGTTCGGTCGCAGCGAGCGTCGCACCGCGACCGCGCCGTGGTCGTCGGGTGGTTCCTCGCGGGGTGCGTGGCGGTCCCTGTCGGGGGAGAAGGTCACGTTCTCGACGGTCATCGGTCTTGACGCGGTGGCGGCGGTCGTGGGGCTGATCTGCGACGTGGTCTACATGCTCCCGCTGGCGACGTACCGCGACGAGGGCGGCGTCCCGGTGCGGCTCCCGTCCCCACCTCTGGTCGCGGAGCCGTCGGGCACGATCGACCCTCGCGCCTGGCGGGCGCAGGCGGTCATGAGTTGGATGCTGTGGGGCAACGCCTACGGCCTGATCACGAGCCGTGACTCCCGCCAGAGGGTGACCGGTGTCGACTGGCTCAACCCCGAGTGGGTCGACGTGGATGAGCCGTGGGGCGTGCTCGGGCCTGCTACCTACCGGCTGAACGGACGCGAGATCGCGGAGGATCAGCTGCTGCACTTGCCTGGCCGTTACGTCCGGACCGGCTACCGGCAGGGTCTCGTCCCCCTCGAACGCTTCCGGGAGACGTTCGGCCTCGCGGCCGCGGCGCGCAACTACGGCGCGCGCTGGTTCGGTGAAGGTGCCCACCCGAGCGCGATCCTGCAGACCAAGGAGCCGGTCTCCGCCGAGCAGGCCGCGACGATCAAGGAACGTTTCCTCGCGGCGGTGAGGGGGCGGAGGGAGCCGGCGGTGCTCGGCGCCGGCGTGCAGTACACGTCTGTGCAGGAGGGGCCGGAGCAGTCGCAGCTTGTCGCGTCGCAGCAGCACGCGGCCGTTGCTGTGGCGAGGGCCCTCGGGTTGTTGCAGCCGGAGATGATCGGTGCCGCGATCGCGGGCAGTTCGGTGACGTACGCGAACCGGGAGCAGCGGGCGATCGACTTCTTGACCTTCTCGGCCGACCCGTACCTGGTGCGGCTCGAGGATGCGATCACCCGGCAGTTGGCCACAGCGCAGGGCGGTTCGACACCCGAGACGGGCCAGTACGTGCGTCTCACCCGTGACGCTCTGCTCCGCACGGACACGAAGTCGCGCTACGAGGCGCACGAGGTTGCGATCCGTTCCGGCTGGCGCACCCCGAACGAGGTGCGGCGCCTCGAGGACGAGCAGCCGCTCGCGGAGGGCGGCGACCGAACGAACTGGCCGCCGTTCGCGGTCACCCCGGCGAAGGAGACGTCATGAGCCGCAACGCTGACGCACCAGCGAGCTTCGCTCGCGAGCAGGGGCCCGGTGGCCTGGAGGCTCGCCTGGTCGCGGTGACCTCACACGAGCTCGTCGCCCGGGCCGCAGCCGAGGACAGCGCACCGATGATCGAGGGCTACGGGTCCGTATCGGAGCAGTCCACAGTGATCGAAGGCATGTTCAGCGATTGGACCGAGGAGGTCGCTGCGGGGGCGTGGGCCAAGTCGATCGCCGAGGGCGACATCCGCTCGATGTTCAACCACGATACGAACCAGCTCCTCGGCCGGACCAAGTCCGGCACCCTGCGACTCTCCGAGGACGATAACGGGCTCCTCTACGAGATCGACGTGAACCCCGACGACCCGATGGCGATGGGCGTTCACGCCCGCGTCGCCCGCGGCGACGTCGACGGCTCGTCGGTGTGGTTCCGGGTGATCCGCCAGGAGTGGACCTACCCGGACGAATCGAACGAGCTGGAGATGCCGCACCGCCGCATCCTCGAGGGCCAGCTCATGGAGACGGGCCCGGTCACGTTCCCGGCGTTCGCGCAGACCACGTCATCCGCTCGTGCTCTCGCCCCAGTCGACGCGGTGCTGCGCGCTGCCGGCATCACCTCGACGGGTCGCCGTGCACGCCTCGCCTCCGACCTCATCGCAGACCCCGAGGGGATGGAGGAGGAGCTGCGACAGCTCCTCGCTTCCGCACCCGAGCTTCGCGCCGCGGTCTGCACATGCCATCGCAGGGCCGCCGACGACGCACCGAACAGGGCCGCGCCGCCGACACCCGAACACGTGGCGAGCTTCGCCGCCCGGATCGCCCTCGGCGACGGACGCCAAGCCCACTACGACGCGGTCGCCCGCACGCGCCGCTGACCAACCCCACCCGTGGCCCCGTCGAGCGGCCACCGACTGCCAAGGAGCAGCCAAATGACCACCGAGCGCCTCAAGCGCCTCATCGAAGCCCGCGCGAACGCGTGGGAGCACCAGAAGGCCCTCCTGGAGGAGATCGACGCCCGCGGCGACGGCCCGACCGAGGAGGAGCGGGAGAGCCTGGCCCGCCAGGACGCCGACATCGAACAGCGCGATGCGCAGATCGACGCCGAGATCAAGCGCGAGCAGCGCGAGGCTGACGCCGAAGCGGTCCGGGCTGAGTACCGGGTCGGCGAACCACCGAGCCAGGACGACCGCCCCGACGAAGCCGACCTTGTGCGGTCCATCGCATCCGGTGAGCGCCGCAGCGTGGAACTGCGTCTCACCCCGTCGGAGCGCCGCGCCTACGCCGGCCTGAGCGTCGGCACCGACTCCGCTGGTGGCGACACCGTGCCCACGTCGTTCGTGGGCCGGCTCTACCAGCACATGATCGAGGTCTCCGCGATCCGCCAGACCAACGTCACCGTGCTCACCACCGACAGCGGCGAAGAGCTCCAGGTCCCGAAGACCGCGGGCTTCTCCTCCGCGACGCTCACCGCCGAGGCTGCCACGCTCACCGAATCCGAGCCATCGTTCGGGCAGGTCACGCTGAACGCGTACAAGTACGGCGTCCTCATGCAGATCACCTCCGAGCTGCTGCAGGACTCGGCGTTCGATCTGGTCGGGTTTCTCGCCCAGCAGGCCGGTCGGGCGATCGGCAACCAGTCCGGGGCTGACTTCGT
>DASSKO010000018.1:0-8071 GCA_035690425.1 Nocardioidaceae bacterium | reverse complement strand
GGCCTCGGTCAGCCGGAGGGAATCGTGGTTTCGAGGTCGGACGGCACCACCGCGCTGAGGCAGCGGCGGAGACTGACCACGATGCTGCCGGCGGCGAACATGTCCTCCTCACTGGCCTGCCGGGCATCGCGCACCGCATGCACCATGTCGTTCAGGGCCGCGTCGGCAGTCCTCAGCTCGTCGCGCTCGGCGGTGGCCCCCTGCACCGAGCGCAGCACGTCCGCAGTCGCCTCGATGACCCGAGCAGCGGGCTCGCGCAATGACTGTCCCAGGGCGAAGCGCTCGCGGTCTCTGCGCTCGTTCTCAGCGATCAACACGGTGAGGTCCTCGACCAGGAACGTCATCCGTTGCAGCGCGCGTGCCTGCTGGTAGAGCAGGTCGGCCATGTTGCGGTACCGCTTGGCCCGGCGGTTCCCCCGCCGCGCCTCGGCCGCTTTCTGGATCATCGTCCGCATCTGCGCCGAGATCGGCTCGATCGTCCATCGGCGTTCCTCCCACTCGTCCCCCGTCCGAGGCTGCTGCTGCCGCAGGCCGTCGGCGAGCTCACAGAGCTGGCTGGCGAGGGTGTCGCGCAGCCGCGACATGGTGGCCTCGGCAGGGGTGAGAGGCAGTGGCGGAAAGGCCAGGTTCAGCCCGATTCCGATCGCCGCGCCGATGGTGGTGAAGCCGCCGTAGGCGAGCACGTAGTCGAGGGGATCACTGTTGCCGATGATCAGCACGAAGAGCGACGAGATCGGCACCCAGCTCGCCATCGAGCCGAGCCGCTCCCACCCGGCCAGCAGCGTGCCGATCGCCACGACGAGCGCGATCGTGACCAGGTTCGGCCCGAACGTGACGTCGACGGCGAGGGCGACGGCCGCACCGATCAGGATCGCGACGACGCCTTGTACCGACTCGCGGATCGACCCAGCCACCGTGGTGGAGACGGCGATGACCGCACCGAGTGGCGCGTAATAGGGGTAGTCGTTGGACCCCGGGATCTGGAACACGGCCGCCCATGCCGCCGCGGCGGCGGCGGCGGCCTTGGCGGCGAGGCCGAGGCGTGGAAAACGCGCGAGTACGCGGTAGACCGGCGCGACGATGCGCCAGTCGTGTAGTGCGTTCACGATGCGGGGCTCCTGAGGGGCATGCGGTGATGGGCAAGAGCGGCGCGGGCAGCGTTGGCTCCGCACGCGCCGTGCACTCCGCCGCCGGGGTGGGCGGAGGCGGAGGCGAGGAAGAGGCGGCGCACCGGAGTCTCCGCACGCCCTAGGCCCGGGATCGGGCGGAACACTGCCTGCTGGTGCAGGCTGGAGGTGCCGCCGTTGATGGCGCCCCCGGCGAGGTTCTCGTCGTGTGCCTCCAGGTCGAGCGGTCCGAGCACCCGCCGTGCGCGAATCTGGTCGCCGAAACCGGGGGCGCGCTCCTCGACCCTGGCCTCGACCCGCTCGGCCATCCGCTGCACGTCGGCGTCTGCGGGCAGATGGGTGTAGGCCCAGGCCGACTCGGTCCCGGCCGGCGACCTGCTCGGGTCGGCGGTGGTCATCTGGCCGAGCAGCACGAACGGCCGGTCCGGCATCCTCCCGGATCGCAGCGCCAGCAACGAATGCGAGAGCTCGTCGACCGACTCACCGATGTGCACGGTGCCCGGTTGGGCGGCTGGTCGCTTGCGCCACGGGATCGGGCCGTCCAGGGCCCAGTCGAGCTTGATCGTCCCTGGGTCCCACTCGAATCGCGCCATCCGCCGACGTACCCGGTCGGGCAGGTCCGACCAGTCGACGAGGCCGCCGTAGAGACGTGGCGCAGCGACGTCGGTGAGCACGGCCCGCCGGGCTCCAACCTGTTCACCGTGCGCCGTCTGCACCGCGACGGCGCGGCCGTGGCGGACGACGACATGGTCGACGCGGGTCGAGCAATGGATCTCACCGCCGAGCCCGGTGAACCTGCGGGCCAGCGCCTCGCTGAGCGCGCTCGCGCCGCCCACCGGCACGGGAAACCCGACGTGTTGGCCGAGCATGGTGAGCAGCCAGCCCATTAGGCCCGACCCGGGCGCGTCGAGTGGGATGTCGGTGTGCAGCGCGTTGCCGGCGAGCAACATGCGCGGCGCGCGGCCGCCGAAGTGGGCGGTGCCCATGGAGCGCACCGGCGAGGCGAGCATCCGCACGAAGTCCAGACCGCCCACGGAGCGCAGCTTCGTGAGCACCCGCAGGCCGTCGCGCGCCGGCGGCATCGGGCTGAGCAGCGCGTCAACCACGGCCGGGCCGATCCGGCGGGCATCCGCACACATCCGCAGCCACGCGTCGCCGTCGCCGGGATGCTGCTCGTCGAAACCCGCGGCGGTCTCGTCGGGGGAGCGGTGGATCAGGGCCCACTCGCCGTCAGCGAACGCGTGGCCAAGCACGGCGGGCGCGTGCGACCAGCGCAGACCGTGCCGCTCCAACTCCAGCGAGGCGATCACCGGGGAGCCTGCCGCCAAGGGGTAGAACGAGCTGCAGGTGTCGTGCACAAACCCGGCGGCGACGTCGCCGCTGCTGTGCACGGCCCCACCCACCTGCGGCGCTGCCTCGAGCAACAACACCTGCCAACCCGCGTCAGCGAGCACGTTGGCCGCGACCAGGCCGTTGGGCCCGGCGCCGACCACCACCGCGTCCGCCTGCATGTGTCCACGTATACCCGCACCCCGTGGACGCAATGCCCGTCCGTGCGCAACGTCACCCGCCCAGCCCCTGCCCAGTCCCGCCCAATCCCCTTCGCGCCGAGATCGCACTTCTGCCCCGCCCCGTGCCGCGCTTCTTCGCATCGAGATCGCACTATTGCCTCAGTCGGGTGCGATGCGGGGGTGAGGCAAAGATGCGATTTCGCGGTGAGTGAGAGTTGCGATCTGGCGGCGAGTGAGAGTTGCGATCTCGCGGCGAGGATTGCTGCGGGCGAGCGCGCGATCAGGGTGCGACGATCTCGCGCCGGTCGTCGGGCAGCCGCCGGGTCACCCCGGTCCGGTCGAGGAGCTCGAGCAGCGGAATCACCACGCGCCGGGTGGTGTCGAGCACGCGGCGGGCCTCGCTGGTCGCGAACGGCTGCGGGAGAGCGGCCAGCCGCTCGGCGGCAACCTCGTCGGCACCGGGCAACAGGATCACGGCCGGCGAGACACGCAGCAACCTGCCGGCCCGTGCCGCGGCCGCAGTGGCAGCGGCGTCCAGGCCGAGGTCGGCGAGCCGGTCGGCGTCGGGTGCTCGAAACGGTGCCTCCCGCAGGTCGCCCTCGAGCTGCACGACCGCGCGCTCGACGTCGGCCGGGAGAGCTGCCGGTTGGTCGGGACCAACCCGGCCGGCTTCCAGCCGCATGCCCCGCGGCACGAGTGGTGGCACCAGCTCGGCTGTCGGCAGTTCGAGCGCACGCGCCACCGCGGACACGCTCATGCCGCGGTCGAGCGGCCGCGTGCGGTGGTGCTCGGTGACCAGGCGCCGCAGCTGCTCGGCGAGGTCTGGCACCTGGCCGCGGTCGAGCAGCCACCCGTCCGCGCCCACGGCGAGCTCGTCGGCGGCGGCCAGGTCGATACCGAGGCGGCGCAGCAAGCTGGTCTCCACGAGGCCGCGCCTGCGCAGCTCGCCGGCCAGACCGGGGTGGTCCGCACTCGCGTGCAGCGCCGCCGCGCGGTGCTGGGCGGCCCGCCGGCGCCGCAACGGGGGCGGCGCCGGGTCGACGACCTCGATGCCCCAGATCCGTGCGCTGCCGGGGTCGCGCAGCAGTGCCCGGTCGCCGGGCCGCAGCGGCAGATGCTGGACCAGCCGCAGTCGCGCGTACGAGTCGTCGAGCGGACGCACATGACAGGCGCTGTGAGCGGACCCGATGTGCATGGTGACCTCGGCAGGCAACACCTCACCGGCAGCGAGTCGCACGTCGACGACGTCGGTGCGGTGCCACGCTTCGGGCGTGAGCAGGACGCTGCCTCGGTGCACGTCGTCGGCGCGCCGGCCGCCCAGCTTGATCGCGACCCGGGCGACGCCCGCAGCCGACTCGACGTCGCGGCCGAGGGTCTGGACTCCACGCACCGGTATGGTGACGTCGCCCAGCGTCAGTGCGTCTCCCACGCGGACGGTGCCCGCCGGCAATGTGCCGGTCACGACCGTGCCCGCACCCTGCACGACGAAGCTGCGGTCGACCCACAGCCGCACGTCCGCCTCGGGGTCCGGCGCCGGGACCCTCCCGAGCATCGCCGCGAGCGCCGCGCGGAGCTCGTCCATCCCCACTCCGGTGCGCGCGCTCACCGGCACGATCTCGGCGCCGGCGAGGCTGCTGCGGCCCAGGTGCGTGCGGGCGGCATCGGCCGCGGCCGTCGGGTCGGCCAGGTCGCTGCGGGTCACCGCAACCACTCCGTGGCGCACGCCGAGAGCGTCGAGGGCGGCGAGGTGCTCGGCCGACTGCGGCATCCACGGGTCGTCGGCCGCCACCACGAACAGCACGGCGGGCACCGGCCCCACCCCCGCCAGCATCGTGGGCACGAACCGCTCGTGGCCGGGTACGTCGACGAACGCGCAGTCGCCGACACCGGTCCAGTGCGTCCAGCAGTAGCCGAGCTCGATCGATAGCCCGCGCCGGTGCTCCTCCGCGAGCCGGTCGGGGTCCGCACCGGTCAGCGCCTGCACCAACGTCGACTTGCCGTGGTCGACGTGGCCGGCGGTGGCGATCACCTGCACCCGCGCACCAACCTCACCAGCAGGTCGTCCTCAGCGGGGTCGATCGCGATCAGGTCGAGGAGCAACCGACCATGCTCCACGCGACCCAGCACAGCCGGACTGCCCCGCCGCAGCGGCTCCGCCAGTGCAGGCGTCACGGCCACCGCCGCGCTGGGCAGCGTGACACCCGGAGCTCCGCCTCCGCCCACGGCCGCGTCGGTGCCCACCACCTCGGCGTCGATGCCCGCGTCGGCCAGCCCGACCGCGACGGCGGCCGCCCGGTCGTGCAGCTGCCGTGGCGCGGTGTCGAGGCAGCGGTGCACCGGGGTCTGCGGGCCCGCCACGGTGGCTTCGAGGGCGGCGATCGTCAGCTTGTCGACCCGCACGGCGCGGGCCATCGGGTGCCGGCGCAGGCTGTGCACCAGATCGTGGCGGCCGAGCAGCAGCCCGCACTGCGGACCGCCGAGCAGCTTGTCGCCGGAGGCGGTGACCAGCGCGGCGCCCGCCTGCAGGCTGCTGGTCGCGTCCGGCTCGCCCGGCAACCGGGGGTGCGGCTGCAACAGGCCCGAGCCGATGTCGGCCACGACGGGCACCCCCAGTCCGGCGAGCTCGTCGACCGGCACCGAGGAGGTGAAGCCGGAGACGACGAAGTTCGACGGGTGCACCTTGAGCAGGAAGGCGGTCTCCGTGCCGACGGCATCGGCGTAGTCGCCGAGCCGCACGCGGTTGGTGGTGCCCACCTCGCGCAGCCGCACGCCGCACGAGCTCAGCAGCTCGGGGATCCGGAAGCCGTCACCGATCTCGACCAGCTCGCCCCGTGCGACCACAACCTCGCGGCCGGCGTAGGCGGTAGCGAGCAGCGCGAGCGCGGCCGCGCCGTTGTTGACGATGTGCGCGTCCTCGGCGACGGGTACGGCGGCCAGCAGCGCGTCGATCGCCGGAGCGCCGCGACGGCCCCGCCGGCCGGTGGCGAGGTCGAGCTCCACGTCCGTCGTACCCGCAGCGGTGCGCAACGCCTCGACGGCGGCCGCCGACAACGGTGCCCGGCCGAGGTTGGTGTGCACCACGACACCGGAGGCGTTGAGCACCGGACGCAGCGACGTGGCGGCCTCCGGCAGCGACTCGAGTACGGCGGGCAGCAGTGCGTCGGGTCGCAGATCGCCCGAGCGGACGAGGTCCTGGGCCCGCCGCACGGCGGTCTTGACCGCCTCACGGCCGAGCCGCGTGGCGGCATCGACAAGTGCCGGCTCGGCCAGCACACGGTCGGTCCGCGGGACCAGCCGGCGAGCGTCGGACAACTCAAGCCCTCCTTCACGTGGGACTGGCCACGTGCAGCGTTGGCGGAGGCGGACGGGAATCGAACCCGCCTGACCGAGGTGCTCGGCCACAACGGTTTTGAAGACCGCGCCCGTCACCAGACGAGGAACGCCTCCGCCGCCGATGCTAGAGCACGCCCACGTGGTGAATACCCAGCGGCATGGTGGGTTTGGCGAAGTCAATCTTGGTAACTAGCGTCACAACAGGCGTGGGTGGCGACACGAGAGGGACTGGGCCGATGGGTGTACGGACGTTTATCGAGGGCTGGCCGGTCTATCGTCAGCTGCGTGGCAAGGACCCGCTGGGTCGAGACGTCGTCGCGCGCTCCACCTGGTCCGACACACTGCGCCCGCGCACCGCCGACGCCGAGAAGGTCGTCGACTCCATCTGTCCTTACTGCGCCGTGGGGTGCGGACAGAAACTGTTCGTCAAGGACAACAAGGTCACCCACATCGAGGGCGACCCCGACAGTCCGGTATCGCGGGGACGGCTGTGCCCCAAGGGCAGCGCCAGCGGCCAGTTGGTCAACTCGCCGAACCGCGTGACGACCGTGCGCTATCGCCCGCCGCACGCCACCGACTGGCAGGACCTCGGTCTCGACGAGGCGCTGGACATGATCGCCGACCGGGTCATCGAGACCCGCAACGACACGTGGGCGTGGGAAGAGGACGGCAAGCGCACCCGCCGCACCATGGGCCTGTCGAGCCTGGGAGGAGCGACGCTCGACAACGAAGAGAACTACCTGATGAAGAAGCTTTACACGGCGCTCGGGGCGGTGCAGATCGAGAACCAGGCCCGTATTTGACACTCCTCCACTGTCCCCGGTCTGGGGACGTCGTTCGGTCGTGGCGGTGCCACCACCTTCCAGCAGGACCTGGCCAACGCCGACTGCATCGTGATCCAGGGCTCCAACATGGCCGAGAACCACCCGGTGGGTTTCCAGTGGGTGATGGAGGCCAAGGCCCGCGGCGCCACGATCATTCACGTCGACCCGCGGTTCACCCGCACCTCGGCGATGGCCAACGAGCACGTCGCGCTGCGCGCCGGCAGCGACATCGCCTTCCTCGGTGCGCTGGTCAACTACGTGCTGTCCAACGAGCTGGACTTCCGCGAGTACGTCACGGCGTACACGAACGCGGCGGCCATCATCAGTGAGGACTTCGCCGACACCGAGGACCTCGATGGGCTGTTCTCCGGCTACGACCCCGAGTCGGGCAAGTACGACAGCTCCAGCTGGTCGTACGAGGGCGTGCGGATGGACGCGGCCGCCGGCCACCGCGACCCCGCGCAGGCCGGCGGGCCGAAGCCACTGGCCGGCCATGAGTCCGATTCTTCGGGCTCCGGCGGCCCTTCCGCAGGCGGCAAGCCCGAGCGCGACGAGACGCTGCAGCATCCGCGCTGCGTCTACCAGGTGCTCAAGCGACACTTCGCCCGCTACACCCCCGAGATGGTGGCCGAGACCTGCGGGGTGGCGCCCGAGCAGTTCCTGCGGGTCGCGGAGGCGCTGACCCGCAACAGTGGCCGGGAGCGCACCAGCGCGTTCTGCTACGCGGTCGCCTGGACCCAGCATTCCTCGGGTGCGCAGATGATTCGCACGGCCTCGATCCTGCAGACGCTGCTGGGCAACATCGGGCGACCGGGCGGCGGCATCCTGGCGCTGCGCGGGCACGCCAGCATCCAAGGCTCGACCGACATCCCCACGCTGTTCAACATCCTGCCGGGCTACATCCCGATGCCGCACGCCGCCGAGCAGCTGGACTTCGACGCGTTCATCGCCAACGACGCCTCCGAGGTCGGTTTCTGGGGCAACATGCGCGACTACACCGTCAGCCTGCTGAAATCGTGGTGGGGCGACGCCGCCACCGAGGACAACGACTACTGCTTCGACTACCTGCCCCGGCTGACCGGCAACCACGGCACGTACAACACGGTGCTCGGCCAGAACGAGGGCACCGTCAAGGGCTACTTCCTGGTCGGTGAGAACCCCGCCGTCGGATCGGCGAACGGCAAGCTGCAGCGCCTCGGAATGGCCAACCTCGACTGGCTGGTGGTGCGCGACCTCACCATGATCGAGTCCGCGACCTTCTGGAAGGACGGGCCGG
>DASSKO010000017.1:0-5396 GCA_035690425.1 Nocardioidaceae bacterium | reverse complement strand
CACGTTCAGCACCGTCTCGTCGTTGTCGGCCTCCACGATCGTGTCGCCGTACGGCGAGACCACGAGCGAGTGTCCGGTGTAGCGGGGGCCGCACTGGGCGGCGCCCACGACGTACACGAGGTTCTCGATCGCCCGGGCCCGCAGGAGCGTGGTCCAGTGCATCGCCTTGCGCTCGCCCGCGACCCAGGCCGCGGGGACGGCGAAGATCCGGGCTCCCGCGTCGACGAGCGCCCGGCCGAGCTCGGGGAACCGCAGGTCGTAGCAGGTCATCAAGCCGACCGGCACGCCGCGCACGTCGACCACGACTGGTTCGATGGCACCGGCGCCGACGGTGTCGGACTCGCGGTAGCCGAACGAGTCGTAGAGGTGGGTCTTGCGATAGCGCGCAAGCAGGCCGGCACCCGACACCGCGACCAGGGTGTTGAATACGCGGCCGGGCTCATCGGTCTGCTCGAACATCCCCGCCACCACGGTGACGTGGTGCTCACCGGCCAGTCGCTGCAGCAGTCCCACGAACGGCCCGTCGAGTGGCTCCGCCGCAGGCGCCAGCGCGTCGTCGGGCTTGCCGAAGTCGTGCATCACCGCCTCCGGCAGCACCACCAGGTCTGACCCTGGGCCGGCCTGCGCCATCAGCCGCTCGATCGCGGCCGCGTTGCCGGCCTTGTCGGTCGTCGCACTCATCTGCACCACGGTTGCCTGCATCCGACCATTGTGCCCGCCGATCACCACCCTGTGGGCGCGTGGCCGCCGACTGCGAGACTGGCCGGACGCTGGTAAGACGCACCGCAACTGAGCGCTGGAGGAGAGAACCGTGACGATTCAAGAGTGGATGGACGTCCTGGCCGACGAGTTCGGCATCGACACCGAGATCGACATGACCGCGGTCCTCGACCTCGCCCGCGACGCCGCACGCGGCGTCAACCGGCCGTCGGCGCCGGTGACGACTTTCATGGTGGGCTACGCGGCCGGCAAGCGGGGCGGATCGTCGGAGGACATCTCGGACTGCATCGACAGCGCCAACGCCCTCGTCACCCGCGTGTCGTCCGAGTCCTCGGAGTCCTGAGCCCACCGGGGGACGACCGCCGGACTCGGTTCACTAGGGTGGGGGTCATGCGTGCAGTCCTGTGTTCTGACTCTGGCGGCGTCGAGGTAATGAAGGTCGGTGAGGTCCCCGACCCGACACCGGCCGCAGGCGAGGTCGTCCTCGACGTGGCGGCCACTGCCGTCAACCGGGCCGACATCATGCAGCGGCAGGGCTTCTATCCACCGCCGCCGGGCGCCTCCGACATACTCGGTTTGGAGTGCTCCGGCGTCGTCGCCTCGGTCGGCGAGGGCGTCGAGGGCTGGTCGGTCGGCGACGAGGCCTGCGCACTGCTGTCCGGAGGTGGCTACGCGGCCCGGGTCGCCGTACCCGCCACTCAGCTGCTGCCGATCCCGCGCGGCGTCGACCTGGTGACGGCGGCGGCGCTGCCCGAGGTGACGTGCACGGTGTGGTCCAACGTGTTCATGGTCGCGGGGCTGCAGCCGAAGGAGACGCTGCTTGCGCACGGTGGGTCCAGCGGCATCGGGACGATGGCGATCCAGCTGGGCAAGGCCTTCGAGGCCCGGGTCTTCGTCACCGCGGGTACGCCGGCCAAGCTCGACGCCTGTCGTGACCTGGGCGCCGACGTCGCGATCAACTACCGCGAGGAGGACTTCCTCGAGGTCGTACGCCTGGAGACCGACGGCGGGGTCAACGTCATCCTCGACAACATGGGGGCCAAGTACCTCGAGCGCAACATCAAGGCGCTCGCCACCAGCGGCCGGCTGGTCACGATCGGACTGCAGGGTGGCCGCAAGGGTGAGCTCGACATGGGTGCGCTGCTGACCAAGCGCGCCGCGGTGACGGCGACCTCGCTGCGCGGACGACCCGACGGCGAGAAGGCCGCGATCGTCGCCAGCACCCGGGAGCGCGTGTGGCCGCTGATCGAGGACGGTCTGGTCCGCCCGATCGTGCATGCGACGCTGTCGCTGGACGAGGTGCAGGAGGCGCACCGGGTGCTGGAGTCCAGCGAGCACATCGGCAAGGTCCTGCTGAAGCTGTGACCGGGCTCTCTGGTCGGCCCTCTGGTCGGCACTCTTGACGGGCCTGCTGGCCGGCGACCACGTAGGTTGGAGACCATGACTGAACAGCCCCAAGAGCGGCGAGCCGAGCAGTCCGAGGACCCCCGCATCGTGGTGGTCGGTCCGGAGGGGATGGCGATGGCCGGCGGCACCGACGACGCCGAGCGCTCCGACCGGTCCCTCACCGAGCTCGTGGAGCGACCCGACAAGGTGATGCGGATCGGCAGCATGATCCGCCAGCTGCTCGACGAGGTGAAGTCGGCGCCGTTGGACGAGGCGAGCCGCCAACGCCTCGCCGAGATCCACAAGTCGTCGATCAAGGAGCTCGAGCAGGGACTGGCCCCGGAGCTGATCGAGGAGCTGGAGCGGATCAGCCTGCCCTTCGCCGACGGTACCCCGTCGGAGTCCGAGTTGCGCATCGCCCAGGCACAGCTCGTCGGCTGGCTCGAGGGCCTCTTCCACGGCATCCAGACCGCGATCTATGCCCAGCAGATGGCCGCCCGTGCGCAGCTGGAGCAGATGCGCCGCCAGCTGCCGCCCGGCGTGGTGCCCCCGGAGGCTCAGCAGGGTCCGCCCGGCGAGCACGGTCAGCGTGAGCGGGGCCCCGGCGGCGGGATGTACCTGTGACGCACCGGTAGCGCCTCAGCCGAAGACCCGCTCGAGCACCTCGGCCACGCCGTCTTCGTCGTTGCTGCCGCATCGGTGGTCGGCGACCTCGACCGCGTCGGGGTGGGCGTTGGCCACCGCGTAGGAGGTGCCGGCCCACGACAGCATCGGCACGTCGTTGGGCATGTCACCGAAGGCGAGCACCTGCTCGGGCTCGACGTCGCGCTCCGCGCACAGCTGCGCGAGCGTGGTGGCCTTGGACACGCCGGCCGCGCTGATCTCCAGCATCGCGCTGGGACTGGAGTGGGTGGCTTCGGCCATCGACCCCACCACCTCGGCGGCCCGGGACTTGAACTCGTCGGCGTCGAGGTCGTCGTGGCGCGCGATCAGCTTGGCGACCGGGTCGACCAGCAGCTCCTCGAGCTCGGCCTCGATCGCGCCGTCGGGCAGCGGCCAGTGCTCCATGAAGACCGGTTCGCGGCCGAACTCCAGCCGCCGCTCGACAGCGAAGACCACGCCCGGCACCGCTTCGCGCAGCGCCCGGGCGACCTGCAGCGCGGCCTCGCCCGGCAGGCCGTGCTGTTCGACCACCTCCCGGTCGGCGACGTCGTACACGAGAGCGCCGTTGGCGCAGATCGCGAGGCCGTGCGCGCCGATCGCGTCCGCCAGCTCGTCGAGCCACCGCGGCGGGCGTCCGGACACGAAGATGACCTGGGAGCCGGCCCGCTCGGCGAGCGCCAGGGCGTCCCGGGTGCGGGCGGAGATCGAGCCGTCGCTGCGCAGCAGCGTGCCGTCGAGGTCGGTGGCGATCACACGCGGAGCATAGGGCGGCACCCGGCCATTGTCCCAGGCTGCGCCCGAGACAAACCTGCGATCTCGCGGCGAAGGGGCGCCCCCCTCAAATATTCACGCCGAGATCGCGAAGATGCCCCGCTCAGAACCAGCGGGCGAGCTCGAACGCGACACCGTCGTCGGCCAGCGTGGCGGTGACGTCGTCGGCGGCCTCCTGGACCGACAGCGGTGCGTGTCCCATCGCCACCCCACGTCCGGCCCAGCGCAACATCTCGGTGTCGTTGCGGCCGTCACCGATGGCGAGTACGTCGCACTGCCGCACCCCCAGCTCGCCGGCGAGCGCCTCCAGCGCGGAAGCCTTCGACACACCTTCGGGCGCGAGGTCGAGCCACGCCGTGTAGCCGACGAAGTAGTTGGTGCCGTGCAGACCGAGCCGCTCGGCCAGCTCGACGAACTCCTCGGCCGACTGCGAGGGGTCGCGGACGATCACACGGGTGACCGGCTCGGCGACCAGGTCCTCGACCGACTCGATCCACATCTCGCCGGTGATCTCGCCGTCGGGGAAGTGCCGGTTGACGCGGTAGCCCCGGCCGACCACCTCCACCGCCACCAGCGCGTCGGGGACATGGTCGAGCAGCAGCTTGACCGTCTCGCGTGGGTCGAAGGTAGTGGAGTGGCGCACCTCGACCGGCCAGTACGAGAACGTCACCGCGCCGTTGCTGGCCACCGCCATGCCGTCGGGAAGCTCGAGGGCCTCGAGCACCCAGTTGATGCCGAAGGTGGATCTGCCGGTCGACAGCACCACGGGTACGCCGGCATCGCGCACGCGGCCCACAGCGTCGTGGACCGAGGGCGCGATCCGCTCGGTGCTGTCGAGCAGCGTGCCATCGATGTCCAGCGCGACCAGCCGGGGGCGGAAGTCGTGCGACGGCGCGACCGCGGAAGACTCTGTCATCGGCCGACGGGCTCCAGCACCTCTCGGCCGCCGAGATAGGGCTGCAGCGCCGAGGGCACCCGTATCGAGCCGTCTGCTCGCTGATGCGTCTCGAGCAGGGCGACGATCGTGCGCGGGATCGCGACCAGTGTGCCGTTGAGGGTGGCGATCGGCTGCACGCCGTCGGCGAACCGGCCGCGGGTGTCCAGCCGCCGGGTCTGGAAGTCGGTGCAGTTGGACGTCGAGGTGAGCTCGCGGTACTTGCCCTGCGTCGGGATCCACGCCTCGCAGTCGAACTTGCGGATCGCGGACAGGCCCAGGTCACCTGCCGCAGTGTCGATCACTCGGTAGGCCAGCTCCATCTTCGCCATCCAGGACTTCTCGGTCGCCAGCAGCCGCTCGTGCTCGGCGTAGGAATCGGCGACGGTGGTGTAGGAGAACATCTCGACCTTGTCGAACCAGTGCACCCGGAAGATCCCACGGGTGTCCTTGCCGTACGAGCCCGCCTCGCGACGGAAGCAGGGGCTGTAGCCGGCGTAGCGCAGCGGCAACGTCGCGCCGTCGATGATTTCCTCGGAGTGGTAGGCCGCCAGCGGCACCTCCGACGTACCCACGAGGTAGAGGTCGTCCTGAGTGAGGTGGTAGACGTCGTCGGCCGCCTGCCCGAGGAATCCGGTGCCTGCCATCGCGCGCGGCTTCACCAGCGCCGGCGGGATCACCGGGGTGAAGCCCGCCTCGACCGCGTGGTCGATCGCCATCGACACCAGCGCAAGCTCCAGCTGCGCCCCGATGCCGGTGAGGAAGTAGAAGCGGGCACCGCTGACCTTCGCACCTCGCTTGACGTCGATCGCCCCGAGCAGCTCCCCCAGCTCGAGGTGGTCCTTCGGCTCGAACCCCTCGCTCGCGAAGTCGCGCGGTGTGCCGACGTGCTCCAGCACCGCGAAGTCGTCCTCGCCGCCGG
>DASSKO010000016.1:0-85295 GCA_035690425.1 Nocardioidaceae bacterium | reverse complement strand
TGTGCGGAGTCCGTACGGCGATGTGGTCGCCGCGGTCCTCGATCTCGCTGCCGCCTAGCTGGAGCAGCGCAAGGTCGGTCCGGTAGCCGAGCGACGTGATGTGCACGCCAAGACTCTAGGCGGGCTCAGGGCCGGGCGTTGGGTGCAGCGATCTCGGCGCGACCAGGCAGGCGAGCAGAGCTGCCACCGCTGCGACGGCTCAGTGCTCGCAGCTGCGGCGACGATTGACCCCCGTCCCACCGCGGCAGCCATCGCTGCCCAGGCCTCCGTCGAGCAGGTCACGCCCTGCCCTCCCCACCAAGACGTCCCGTCCGCGGTTGCCACGCAGCTCGTCGTCCCCGCCCCAGCCGATGAGGCGGTCGTTTCCTCGCCGCCCGTGCAGCCGGTCGTCTCCGGTGCCGCCGTGCACAAGGTCGTTTCCGGCTTGGGCGAAGACCCGGTCAGCGCCCCCGCGTGCGCAGATGACGTCGGCGTGCGCAGTACCCACGAGCCGGTCGTCCCCCGCGGTGCCGAACGCCGTGCAGGGCGCAGTCGGTGCGGGAGCCGGCGAGCACGGCAGCAGACCGGCCCGGTTCTTGACCTGCAGCACCCGCAGCGCGGCCGCATCGACCCGCCGGCGGAATGGCCGGTGGGCTCGCGCGCGGTCCAGCACGCCCCGCACCATCCGCGGGACCGTGGACGCGTCGACGGTGAGTGCGACGGTGCCGCCTGCCTGCAGGAACCGCACGGCCCGGCGGCGTACCGCAACCTTGGAGACCGCCTGTGCGGCTCCGAGGTCGTCGGACATGATGACGCCGGTGAAGTCCAGGTCGTGTCGCAGCATCCCACGCAGGATCGTCGAGGAGAACGGCGCCAGGTGCGCTGGGTCGATTCTGCTGTACCGGGCCGAGGAGACCATGATCACCGGCACCCGGTCGGCTGCCGCGTTGCGGAACGGCCGCAGGTAGCTGTCGTGCCGCGTCGTCACCTTGTCGGTGACGCCGTAGCTGGTGTCGGTGTTGCGGCGTACCCGGCCGAGCCCGGGAAAATGCTTGACGGTGGTCTGCACGCCCGCCGACCGCATCCCGTCGCTGACGGCCATCCCGTGACTGGTCACCACCGACGGAGTGTGGCCGTACTCGCGGAAGTAGTAGCCGATCGGCCGGTTGCCCCGGCCCAGGCGGGCCGGCACCGTGTCCAGCACCGGCGCCAGGTTGAGGTTGACCCCCGCCGCGCGCAACTGCCGTCCCCAGCGGAGCGCCCGCGCCCGCAAGGTGCGGGGGCGCATGTCTCCCTGGGCGAGGGCGGTCGGGATCTCCGAGAAGCCCGGGCCGTGCAGCACCTGCACGTAACCACCCTCCTGGTCGGCTGCCACCCATAGGCCGACGTTGTCGGTCGTGGCCTGCGCCTGCAGCTGACGGGCGACTCGCCGGGTCGCGGACGTCCCCGCGCTGTTGTGGCCCATCAGGATCGCCCCGCCCAGATGATGTCGGCGGATCATCCGCAGCTGGTCGTCGGTCGGGCCGGTGCTGGTGACGCCGGCCACGAACAGCTGGCCGGCTCGCTGCGCGAGGCTCATCCCGGACAGCACCTGCTGCGGGCAGGACGGGGTCTGCACAGCCGTCACGCGAACGCCGTCGTCCCCGTCCGCGGCGGCCGGCTGCAGGCCGGGCACGGTCAGAACCAGCGCCGCCGCGAGGCCGAGCACCGCCGGAAGACGCGTCTTCTGGTTGGGCATGCGTCCAGACTATGCCCGGCGAGGCCCCACCACGGGCAGCGATCTGGCAACCGAGGAGGTCAGCGCGGCGGGTACGCCGCCAGGTCGGTGCAGTCGGCGAGCCCCTGCCACCGGGCTCGCGCCTGCTTGCGGGCCGAGCCCGTCAGCAGTCGGGGCAGCCCGTCTGAGCCGATGCGTGCCGGTGCGAAGGAGTCCTCGACCACCGTGCCGTCGCGGACCGTGAGGGTGAGCACGCCGGTGCTGGAGGTGGCCAACGACCCCTGGCTGTACCAGACGAAGTTGCCCAGCCCGTAGTCGACGTAGGTGTCACCCAGCCAGCCGCCGTCGAGCAGCACGTGCGCGTGGCTGCCGACGACGATGTCGGCACCCGCAGCGGCCAGCGCCTCGGCGTGGCGGAACTGCCGCCAGTACGGGCACGCCTCCCCCTCACCGCCCCAGTGCAGGTAGACCACCACGACGTCGGCCTGGGCGCGGGCGGCACGCACCGCATCGACCAGCCTGGGCTCGGGCAGCAGCGCCACCGCAACTCCTGGCTCGCCCGGCCCGGCGGCCCAGGCCTGCGCGGTCCGATCGGGCAGCGTGGTGGCTCCCAGCACCGCGACCCGGGTGCCGCGCACCGAGGCGACGTAGGGCCGGAAGGCCGCAGCCACGTCTGTTCCGATCCCGACGACCGGTACGGGGCTGCGCCGCACGGCCGCCAGCGTGTCCGCCAGGCCTGCGCCGCCGTAGTCGGCGGCGTGGTTGTTGGCCATGGTGGCCACGTCCACCCCCGCGGCGGCCAAGGCGTCCAGGGCTGCCGGAGACGTGCGGAAGTGGTACTGCTTGGGCTCCGGCGCACCGTCGTCGGTGATCGCCGTCTCCAGGTTGACCATCATCAGGTCCGGCCGGCGCAATGCCGAGGCGATCGGCGCGAGGGCGCTGTCCGGGTCCTGCAACCGCGGCGCCAGCTCCCCCGCGAAGTGGACGTCTCCGGCGAACCCCAGCGTGATCTCGTCCGGGTCCGACGCCGAGTCCGTGGGCGATGCGCCGGTTGTCGTGGGAGGCGGTGAGGTCGCGTCGGCCCGCTCAGCGTCGGCCCGCTCAGCGTCGGCCGACGACTCGGCGGCCCCGCCTGCGCAGGCTGCGACGGTGGTGGCGAGGAGGAGGGCGCCCGCGGTCCGGGCACCGAGACGAGAGAAAGGCATCGCGCGGAACGATAAGCGAAGGTGTCCGCACCGACCGTAGCGGCCCCCGCCGCGGTACCCCCGACTAGGCAGCGCTCGCGGACGCCGACGGGCTGCGCATGCTGGCCGCCGCGTCCTCGTCCCGGATGAACCACGCGATGACCGCGCCCATCACGGCGAAGCCGACGGCGGCCAGGAAGGCGACATGGTAGGCGTCCATCTGCGCCGCTGCACGGGCTGCCTCGGACGCTCCGCTGCCAAGGTCGGCGAGCCTCGCCTGGGTGGCGCCCACCAGCACGGTAGACACGATGGCGACGCCCGTGGCGGTCGCGACCTGCCGGCTGGTGTTGAACAACGAGGTGGCCCGGCCCATCGACGCCGGCGACGTCTGCGCGAAGGTCGCTGCCTGCAGTGGGATCATCGAGGTGCCCATCCCGATGCCCTGGACGAACATCAGCCCGGCCAGGAACCAGAACGACGTATCCAGGCCGATCAGCTGGAGCGACAAGGTCACTGCACCGATGATGGTGAAGCCCGTCAACAGCATCCGGCGCGGACCTATCCTGCCGTACAAACGGCTGCTCACCTGGGTCGTAGCCACCAGGCCAAGGGCTTGCGGTGCGAGCACGAGTCCGGCCTCCAACGCGGACGCTCCGCGCAGCCGCTGCAAATACAACGGCAGCAGGAAGAGCACCCCGAACATGCCGGCGACGAGGCACAGCAGCACGCCGTTGCCGCTGGCGAACAGGCGCTGCCCGAGCAGGCGAAGGTCGAGCATCGGCTGCCGAGCCGCCAGCTCCCGCCACACGAGCAGCGACAACAGCACCACGCCGGTCAGCAGGCTGCCCCAGACGTGCGGCTCAGCCCAGCCGTCACGAGCGCCGCGGTCGAGCCCGAGCAGGAACGTGGCCAGGCCGCCGCCGGCCAGCACGAACCCGGCGAGGTCCAGGCTGCCCGGATTGGACTGGGTCTCCTCACGCAGGAACAGAATCGTGAAGGTCAGGGCGAGCACACCGACCGGCACGTTGATGAAGAAGATCCACCGCCAGCTCACCGACTCGACCAGGAAGCCGCCGAGGATGGGGCCCAGGGCCGGGGCGATGGACGTCGGGATGACGAGTACGGCGGACGCCTTCGCCCGCTCGTCGGGCGGGAAGGCGCGATACAGCATGGCCTGGCCGACCGGCACCAGCATGCCTCCGCCGACCCCCTGCAGCACGCGCGCGCCGATCAGCCACTCGATGCTCTGGGAGAGGCCGCACAACACAGACGCGCTCGTGAACACGATGATCGCGACCTGGAAGGTCCGTTTGGTGCCGAAACGGTCACTGATCCAGCCGGAGGCCGGGATGAACACGGCCAGGCTGAGCATGTAGCTGGTGAGCACCCACTGCAGCGTGCCGATGTCGACATTGAACTCCTCGCCGAGAGTCGCCAGCGCGACGTTGAGGATCGTCAGGTCGAGGATCTGCATGATCAGACCCGACACGAAAGTGATCGCGACCAACCACTTGTACTCCAGCCGCCGCAGCACTCCGCCTCCGTCTCGTGTCCAGGCATGAACCATGGGCCAGCCCGCGCGGCCGGTCGTGCTCTGGCCGTGCCGCGTCGGGCTCGCCGGTCATCTCGTCAGTCGGTCCTCTTCGCTGCCCCCCAGCCGTGCCAGCGGTCGACCTCGATCCAGGCGCTGACCCGCTTGCGGTCACGGGTCGGGTAGGGCTGGCCGCGGTAACGCTGGGAGAGCCGATCGATGTCGGACAGGTCGGTGTCGTCGACCAGCTCGACGACCCGGCCCTGCACGCTCACGTGGGTGTACCAGTTGTCGGCGTCCAGCACGGTCAAGGAGATCCGCGGGTCCTTCCGCAGGTAGCCGAGCCGCTTGCGTCCCTCGTCCATGTTCACGAGGAAGCGGCCCCGCTCCAGCAGGTACCAGGTGGCGACCGACACGGCCTGACCGTCCGGACGCAGCGTGGCGATGACGGCTGGATTGGGCTTGTCGAGCAGCTCGCGCAGCTCGTCGGGGAACTCTGAGGTGGGCATGGGTGCTCCTCTACTCGCGGTCGTCCGCATCGGGGTCGGCGGGTCCGTGCGACTTCTCGTGCTCCGCTCGTCGTTCGGCGCCGCTGGTCTGGGTGTCACCTGCCTCGTCCCCGGTTGCCTGTCCGACGAAGGTGCCGCTCGACGTCGTACCGGTCGTGCTGTGGGTGTCGGGGGCCTCGCTGTCCGGCGCGCCGCCGGTGGGACGAGCACGCGCCATCGAGGTGTCGGCGGGCGCGTCGGACTCGCCCATCTGCCGGCTGGCGCGGTCACGCCCCAGCAGCCCGCGGATCCGCGAAAACAGCGGCATGCTGGCCTCCTTGGAATTGGCTTCGCCTCGCACTACTACCCGCGCTCGCCCCTCTTCTACCCCGATTCGTCTGCGCTTGCCCGCGTCTTCTACGGGGGGCGGGGCGCAGACGAACCCCGTTTGGGGGCGGTGTGGGGGGGCACCGCACCGGCATGGCCGATGGAGATGTGGTCACGCTGATCGAGCACGATCACCGCGAGATCGAGCGGCTCTTCGATGAGCTCGGGACCGACCGGGACGACCGGCCGCAGCTGCTGGAGAAGATCGCGGCGCTGTTCGTGGCACACAGCCGCGCCGAGGAGGCCGAGGTCTATCCGGTCGCTCGCGAGGAGACCGGCGAGCAGGAGGTCGAGCACAGCGCCGAGGAACACGCCGAGGCCGAGCGCATGTTGCAGCACCTGCGCAGCCTCGATCCGGCCGGCGCGGAGTTCGACGAGCACCTGGCCACGCTGGTCGACGCCGTCACCCACCACGTCAACGAGGAGGAGGCCACCGTGCTGCCCGGGCTGGCGGCGCGGGTAAGCAGGGACCGACTGGTCGAGCTCGGGTCGGCCTTCGAGTCTCGCAAACTGCACGAGCTACAGCAGAACCCGCACCACTAGAAGCCGGCTCAGACGTGGTCGCGGGGGATCGTGCGTTCCCAGTTCAGCGACCGCACCCGCTGCTCGCCCTCGTACGCGTCGAGCTGGGCATATAGGTGGAAGTCGGTGCTGGTGGAGGTGAGCACGGTGCGCGTCACCGTCTTGACGTCCCAGTCGTCGCGGCGAAAGCGCATCAGCCAGGTGGTGTCACCGCGGATGGAGTCGAAGTCGTCGCCCACGCAGCTGTACCGCTCGTCCGCGCGGCGGGTCACCTCGAGGTCGATATCGCCGAAGCGCACCGTGCCGAGGTCGTTGACCACCTCCAGCGCCGACTCGTAGCCGACCAGGTCCCGGGTGACCGTCCAGCGACGGTCGCCGGGCCAGGTCTGCACCATCGGGATCGGCTCGGTGGCCTCGGGTTCCTCGAACACCACCTCCGCCTCCGTCTCCGGCGCCGGGCGGACCGGGAGCGTCAGCTCGGTCTCTCCGAGCAGGACCTCGAGCTGCACCGGCTCCGGCGGCGGCCACGCGAGAGGCCAGTACGACGTCGACAGCGCCACCCGGATCCGGTGGCCGGGGGCGAACGCGTGCGCGACGCCGTTCATCCGCACCTGCACCCGGTACGACTTCCCCGGGACGAGCGGCTCGGGGTCCGCGTGCCCGTCGCGGTGGGTCAGGTTCAGCAGCCCGTAGGTGACCCGCGTCGCACTGCCGTCCGGTCCCACGTCGGAGAGCCGTACGGCCACCATCGCGTTCGGACGGCTGGCGGCGAGCTCGAGGTCGAGCACCGGGGCACCGAGGATCTCGAAGCGCTCGGTCAGCGTCGCGCTGTCGAACACCAGCGAGCCGCCGTCCTCCTCGCGCTGGTCGTAGGGCAGGTCCGGCGGCGCGTTGTAGGAGCACCACTTGCCGGCGTACTGACCGACCGACAGCGGTGACTCGATGGTGGCCTTCTCCGCGGATACCGCCTCGCCTGCGGGCGCGATCCGGTGCAGTGCGAGCGCGTGCACGGAGTCCTGCACCTGTGGGGACGGCCAGGACGGCTCCCCCACCCACCGGCCAGGCCGTTCGGCGTACGCGGTGGAAGGCGGCACGCTGTCCTGCATCCACGCGCGCAGCATCGGCTGGTCCATCACCTTGTTGTCGACGCCCTTGAGCCAGTGGTCCCACCAGCGCACCATCTCCTGCAGGAAGCCGATCGCCGGCCCCGGCTGACCCAGATGCGGGTACTTGTGCGACCACGGCCCGATCAGGCCCTGCCGGGGCACCTGAAGGTGACGCAACATCCGGAACACCGCATTGGAGTAGCCGTCGGCCCAGCCGCTGACGGCGAGCACCGGACATTCGATGTCGGCGTAGTCCTCGCACACCGACCCGTGCTCCCAGTAGTCGTCACGGCGCTGGTGCCGCAGCCACTCGTCCAGCCAGAGGCCGCTGCCGTCGACCCGGTCCAGCCACATCGCGCGCCACTGCTCACCGACCAGCGCGGGGTCGGGCGGGCAGGAGGTGTAGGCGAACATCGTCGACGCCCACGACAGGTTGTCACCGAGCAGGCACCCACCCATGTAGTGCACGTCGTCGGCGTAGCGGTCATCGGTCGAGCAGACCGTGACGATGCCTGCCAGGCCAGGGGGCCGCCGGGCAGCTACCTGCAGCGCGTTGAAACCGCCCCAGGAGATGCCCATCATGCCGCTGACCCCATTGCACCACGGCTGCTCACCCAGCCAGGCCAGCACCTCCTCGACATCGCACAGCTCCTGCTCGAGGTACTCGTCGGTGAGGACCCCCTCGGAGTCGCCGCTGCCGCGAAGGTCCACGCGGACGCAGGCATAGCCGTGGCCCGCCATGTAGGGGTGGTGCATGGTGTCACGGTGCGCGGTGAGGTCGCGTTTGCGGTACGGGATCATCTCCAGCACCGCCGGCATCGGCTCGTCGTCGGATACCACCGGCCGCCAGATCCGGGCGGCCAGCCGGGTGCCGTCCGACATCGGGATCCAGACGTGGGTGTCCTCGCGGACCTCCAGCGGCAGCGACGTGACCGTGTGCATCAACGCTCGACCTCCTCGTCGTACTCGGGTGCGTGCTGGTTGGGCGCGCGCGTCACAGCACACCGCCGGCGAGCGCGAACAGCAGTACGGCGGTCGCCAGGACCACGATGCCGATGACGGCCAGCCAGACGAACGGCTGCGGCCCCCGCTTCGGCGGCGCGTCGTCACGCACCGGCGGTCCGACCGACTCGCTCTGCCCCTCCAGCGGGGTGTCCTCGGGCGGCGGCTCGTTGGTGGTCATGCAGTCCCCGTTCCCAATCTCGGCCGACGGATTCATCGCGTGGCTGCGCAGGCTTAGCCCGCTGGGCAGCCGGGTACGCCACGGCCATGACCCGACCTGCCCGGATCCTGCCGATGCTGGCCACTGCTGGCCGGATACCGGAGTCGGACGGCTGGGCGTTCGAGTTCAAGTGGGACGGCGTGCGCGCCGTGACCCATCTGCACCGGGGGTCCGCGGCGGTCATCACCCGCAACGACCGGGACGTGGCCTCCACCTATCCGGAGCTGGCGAGTCTGTCCGACGCCCTCGGTGGCCGGTCAGCGGTGCTCGACGGTGAGATCGTTGCCCTCGACCCGAACGGCCGGCCGAGCTTCGGCGAGCTGCAGTCGCGGATGCACGTGACCCAGCCGAGCGCTGAGCTGCTGCGCCGGGTTCCGGTCGGCTACTACCTCTTCGACGTGTTGCACCTCGACGGGGAGTCGCTGCTGCGGACGCCGTACTCGCAGCGCCGGTCCCGGCTGGACGAGCTGGGTCTGGCGGGTCGCGTGGCACAGGTCCCTCCGTCCTTCGACGACGCGGACGGACACGACCTGATGGCGGTGGCGGCGGAGCGCGGGTTCGAGGGCGTGGTGGCCAAGCGTCGGGAGTCGATCTACGAGCCCGGCCGGCGATCTCGGTCGTGGGTGAAGGTTCCGCTGATCAACACCCAGGAGGTCGTCATCGGCGGCTGGAAGGAAGGCGAGGGGCGGCGTGCCGGCACGATCGGCTCACTGCTGCTCGGCGCGTACGACACCGCGCATGACCAAGGGCGCGGCCAGGATGGCCTGCGCTACGTCGGACACGTCGGCACGGGGTTCAGCGCCGACGTGCTGGCTGATCTGCAGAAGCGACTGCGGCCGCTGCAGCAGGGGCAGAGTCCGTTCGCCGACACCGTCCCCCGCGACCGTGCCCGAGGTGCGCACTGGGTGCAGGCGGAGCTGGTCGGTGAGGTGGAGTTTCGACAGTGGACCCGAGACGGCCGGCTGCGGCACGCCTCCTGGCGGGGGCTGCGGTCGGACAAGAGCCCGGACGAGGTGAGTCGGCCGAACGGCCGGTGACCCAATCCAAGGACGCAGGTCCAGTGACACTACAGCGGAAGGGGAACGACGTGGCACACAGCCGAGTCAGCGACGAGCTGTGGGATGACTTCCACACCGTGGTCAACATGACCTCACGGGAGCTCGAGGAGTTTCTGCTCACCGACGCCGCCCATGAAGAGACCGAGGAGATGCCCGAGCAGGCAGAGGACCCGACCGGTCGGCAGGTGGTGCACATCCTCGGCAAGCGCCGCTCCGACGTGACCGACGACGACATGTCGGTGATGGAGGCGGTGGTGGAGACGGTCCGCGCCCAGCGCCGGGACGACCTCGAGCCGACGGCGGGCGACGCGAAGTGGCGGCACCGGCTGATGTCGCTGGGGCACGACCCGCTGAAGCCGGCCTGAGCCCCCGCCGACGGCTTTCACTGTCCCGTGAAACACGTACGCCGGATCGGGTCCATGGCGTACGTGTTTCACGGAGACGTGGAAGGCGCACCGGGCCCCGCACCGAGGTATCCCCGGCCCAGGCCACGCAGCTCACGGCTTGAGGATCACCTTGGTCCAGCCGTCGACGCGGTCGTCGAAGTTGCGGTAGGCGTCCGCGGCCTCCGCGAGCGGCAGCTCGTGCGAGACGATGAACGACGGCTTGGCCTTGTCCCGGTGGATCAGGTTGGCCAGGTAGCGGTTGTAGGCCTTGACGTTGGCCTGACCGGTGCCGATGCGCTGACCCTTGAACCAGAACTGCCCGAAGTCGAATGGCAGCTTGCCCTGCTTGGTCAGATCCGTCGGAGCGCCCTCGTCCTGGGGCAGGAACACGCCGATGACGCCGAGGGCGCCGGTGGCCTTCACCGAGGCGACAAGGTCGTTCATGGTCGCCTCCGGCTTCTCGTTGCCTGCGGGGTCGTGCGCCTGGTAGCCGACACACTCACATCCCTTGTCGGCACCCACGCCGTCGGTCAGGTCGAGGATCTTCTCGACGTGGTCGCCGTACGAGTCGTCGATGGCGATGGCACCGGCCTGCTCCGCCAGCTGCAGCCGGTCCTGGTGCCGGTCGACCACCATCACCTGGCTCGCGCCGCGAAGGTTTGCCGAGTACGCCGCCATCAGCCCGACGGGGCCACCGCCGTACACGACCACCGACTCACCGGGAGACACGTCGGCGAGCTGCGTGGCGTGGTAGCCGGTCGGGAAGATGTCGGCCAGCATCACGTAGTCGTTCTCCTTCTCCGCCGCATCCTCGGGGAGGACGAGACAGTTGAAGTCCGCCCACGGGACCCGCAGGTACTCCGCCTGTCCGCCGCTGTAGGACCCCATGCCGGCGAACCCGTACGCACCGCCCGGGGTGTCGGAGTCGACGGTGAGGCAGAAGCCGGTCATGCCGCGCTCGCAGTTGGCGCAGAAGCCACAGCCGATGTTGAACGGCAGGCAGACCCGATCGCCCTTCTTCACGCGGTCGACCCCGTTGCCGACCTCGACCACGTCGCCGAGGTTCTCGTGGCCGAGCACCCGCCCGGTCTCCATCGGTGTGCGTCCCTCGTACATGTGCAGATCCGAGCCACAGATGTTGGTGCTGGTGACCTTGACCAGCACATCCGTGGGCCGTTCGATCTTGGCGTCCGGGACGTCCTTGACCTTGACGTCGCGCGGCCCGTCGTACACCAGTGCCTTCACCGTGCTCACTCCTTCGAGGCAGATCAGTAAGTCTGGACGGCCCCTACCCTGGCTCGCACGGGGTCGAACGTTCAGTCTGCGGCTGCTCGCAGGGCCGGGAGCAGCTCGGACTCCGCGAAGTCGAAGAAGCCCTGCTGGCCCTCGTCGCCGATCTGCACCATCGCGATGTCGGTGAAGCCGGCCTCCCAGAAGGCACTGACGGCGTCGACGATCGGCTGCACCTGTGGCCCGCAGGGGATGTTGTCCGCGACGTCGTCGGGGGTGATGAACTGGGTGGCGCCGGCGAAGCCGGCCGGCCCGGGAAGCTCGGCGTTGACCTTCCATCCGCCGGCGAACCAGCGGAACTGCGCGTGCGCGCGCTCTACTGCGCGGTCTCGTGAGGGGTCCCAGCAGATCGGGATCTGGCCGATCTTACGAGCGGCCTGCTGGGCCGATGCCTGGTCCCACTGCGAGACCAGTTCTGGGGTGGGCTCGACCGCGATCATGGCGTCGGCGACCGGCGCGAACTTCTCGACCGACTGCGCACCGGAGACGGCGACACCGATCGGCACCCGGGCCTCGGGAAGGTCCCAGATCTTCGCCGAGTCGACCCGGTAGTGGCTTCCCACGAAGTTGACGTACCCGCCGTCGAAGAGCCGACGGATGATCTCGACCGCCTCGCCGAGCATCTCGTGCCGGACGTTGGCGGGGGGCCACCCCGCGCCGATGACGTGCTCGTTGAGGTTCTCGCCACCGCCGAGCCCGAGCGTGAACCGGTTGTCCGACAACAGCCCGATCGTCGCCGCCTTCTGCGCCACTACGGCGGGGTGGTAACGCATGATCGGGCAGGTCACGTAGGTCATCAGCTCCACCGCATCGGTCACCTGGGTGACCGCGCCGAGCATGCTCCAGGCGTAGCCGGCGTGACCCTGCTCCTGCAGCCAGGGGAAGTAGTGGTCGCTCATCACCTCGAAGTCGAAGCCGGCCCGTTCGGCGGCGGCGGCGTAACGCACCAGCTCGCGAGGCCCGGACTGCTCGGTCATCAGCGTGTATCCGAAGCGTGTCATGCCCCCGCCGTACCCGCGGTGAGGGGGATTGAAGCGACCCCTGGGGCCGACCGGTCAGCACCGGCTCCGTGCACCTGCGACCTGGGCGTACATGTCGACCATGCGCCCGGCGCTGCGTTCGAGGGTGAAGCGGTCAGCGAAGATCTGCCGGGCCTGTTGCGCCAAGGCGGCGGCCAGCGCTCGGTCGTCGAGCAGCCGCTCGACGGCAGCGGCCAGCGCGGCTGCGTCGCCGACGGGTACGACGAGCCCCCCGCGGCCGCCCTCCACGACGTCGACCAGGGCGGGAGCGTCGCTGACCACGACCGGCGCCCCCAGCGCCATCGCTTCGAGGACGCTGCCGCCCAGTCCCTCATAGACCGAGGGAAACGCGAACACGTCGCTGGCTGCGAGCAGGTCACCGACATCGTCGCGATGCCCGAGGAACCGCACCCGGCCGGCGAGCTCGGTCGTTGCCGCGAGTCGTTCCAGCTCCGCGGTGGCCTTTCCGGCACGTCCTACGTGCAGGACCGTCAGCCGTGGACGAGTCGACGTGAGGGTGGCGACCGCCCGCAGCAACAGCGCCTGGTCCTTCTGTGGCTCCTGCCTGCCCACGCTGAGGACGACCTCGGCGTCGGCGGGCACGCCGAGCATGGCGCGTACGGCGTTGCGACGGTCGATGCTGGCTCGTCCGAGCCGGGCCAGGTCACGGCCACGCTCGATGACGGTGACCCGCTCCGGACGCAGCCCGAGGTGGGCGATCGCGGAGTCGCGCACCGCGGGTGAGATGGCGTGGAAGTGGTCGGTGAGGCGGCGGGCGGTGACCCGGTCGAGCATCTTCGCGGCGGCGAGCTTCGCTGGGTTGATCTGGGTGTCGGCGAGGCGCAGACCGTCATAGGTGGTGTTGACAATGCTGCTCACCACCTTGCACCGCTGGCCGGCCGCGGCCACGCGGCCGATCACGTCGGCCTCGAAGATCGTCGTGTGCACGACGTCGGGCTGGTCGGCGGTGATCAGCGCCCGCAGCCGGCGCACAGCCGACAGCCGGTCCGAGCCGATCACGGTCACCGGGTAGCCGGCCGCCTCGACCTGGGCGTGCACGCCTTCGGGCTTGCGCACCAGGCAGGCAACGGAGCTGTCGATCCCCGCGACAGCCAGCAGCGGCAGCAACTCGGCCAGCGAACGCTCGGCACCCCCGGTGCCCAGGCCGTTGATCACATGCAGGACCTTCACCCGCTGACTCCTCACCAGCCGACCTGGCACGGCCGACTTCTCACAGCCCAACTTCTTACAGGGAATAGCCCAACGCGGGTGCGGTGGTGCAGTGCCGACGCAACAGTGCGATCTCCTCCGGCGGGGCCGGACCCTCCGACTGAGGTGGCCGCAGGCGCACGCGGGTGTGGTCGAGCTCGACGCCGAGGAAGTCGGAGACCTCCCGCAGCTGCTGCTCGGGCTCGCTGAACCACCGCTCGTAGCGGACCGTCAACACGTTGGGCCGGTCCAGGTGCGGGATCAGTCGCTGATGGATGTAGTCGAACAGCAGGACCCGCCGGATTGCCCAGTCGTCGGTCAAGCTGAGCAGGTAGTCGTTCATCTCGCGGTTGAACGGGACGTCGTAGTCCAAGCCCTCCCGCAGCCGGCCTCCGGTCGTGGCGTACGAACGCAGCACCTCGATCGGGTTGCGCAGGCAGACCAGGAACCGGGTGTCCGGCAGCAGGTCGAGATAGCGCCAGAAGGCAGGAAACTTCACCCCGAGCAGGAAATCGGCTGCCTCGGTCTCCACCGCGCGCGGAAGCTCGCCATCGCGGCACCAGGTCACGGCACCGTCGCTCTCCAGTGCGCCGATGTCGAGACGTCCACGGCTGAGGACGCCGGTCTCGGCCAGTTCCGAGCGCAAGGAGTCGAACAGCTGCCGCGGCGGAAGCCGCAACGCGTCCCACGGCTCCATCACCGTCACGCTCTGCGGCGGCTGGAAGAGCATCGCCACCAGCAACGCCGTACCCGACCTCGGCGAGCCGCAGATGAGGAAGTCGCGCGGCCCGGGCTGCGGCACCGGGTGTGGCAGCGTCCCCGGGTCGAGCGTGAGGCTGGCAAGCAGCCGCCGCCACTCACGGTGCCGGGGCGAGACGGCACCGGCCACCGAGCGCAGGACGGGAGCGGCGATCACGGGAGTCCCCGCATTCGATGGATGCCGCTGTGCAGCCCCGAGACCAGGATCCGGAACCGTTCCAGGCTCGCGGTGGCGTCGACCCGCACCCGCGAGATCACCAGTGGGTCGGGGGCCGGCACCGGGCTCAGTCGGTGGTCGAACGCGAAGGCGAGGTCGTAACCTGCGGCGGATACCTCGCTGCGCACGCGGCTGTCCCAGTTGCCGTTGGGATACGCGAAGGCGTCGGGCTGATGACCGAGCATCTCGGTGAGCCGCTCGTGCGCGTCCTGCACCTCGGCCCGAAGGACATCGTCGGTGCAGTTGTCCAAACAGGGATGGCTCAGCGAGTGGTTGCCGATCGCGATGCCGTCGAGCTCGAGCTTGCGAAGCTCGTCTGAGGTCAGCTGCGAGGTGCGCACCGGCTGGTCCGCCTGGGCCCGCAGCCGCCGGACCGCCTCGCGCCGCTCGGAGTCGGGTAGCCGCTTGAAACGACGTACGAGTGCGGTGGCTTCGTGGGCCGGCGCGAGGGCCTCCACCTCGGTCCACCAGAAGGGTGTGTCGGTGTCGACGACGCCTGCCACCACGAACGCCACCCCGGGAATGCCGCGCTCCCGTAGCAGCGGAGCGCCCACCTCCAGCACCGACCGCTCGCCGTCGTCGAACGTCACGAGTACGGCGTGCGGAGGCAGCGGCCGTCCATCGCGCATTGCCGCACGCACGTCGGAGAGTGCGACCGGGTTGGTGTGTCCGCACAGCCAGTCCAGGTGGGCGGTGAACCGGTCGGCGTCGGAGACGCCGTGGTAGGCGAGCACGCACAACCGACGCCTCGACACCTGCCCAGCGATGCCCTGCAGCGGGCTGCGGGCCAGCGCAGCCTCGGCAAACCGATAGCCCCTCAACTCTCCCCCCACGTTTGTCCCCTCAAGCAGCGTAGGACTGCGGTGCTTGCGATGTGTCGGGATCGGCGAAATAGGGCGATGCCCTGCCGTAGGCTTCGGCGCGGGGAGGGGAAATCATGCGCACAGTCATCACCGGGGGTGCCGGATTCATCGGCGCCAACCTGGCACGCACCATGGTCGCGGACGGGCTCGACGTGGTGGTCGTCGACGACCTGTCGACCGGCACGCTGAGCAACTTGGCGGGTGTCGAGGTGGCGTTCCACGAGGGCAGCGTGCTCGACCCGCAGTTGCTCGACGGCGCGTTCGCCGGCGCCGACGCCGTGGTGCACCTGGCTGCGCTGCCGTCGGTGCCGCGCTCACTGCTCGACCCACGTGCCAGCCACCACGCCAACGCCACCGGCACCCTGGAAGTTCTCGAGGCGGTCCGCCGGGCGGGTGGCCCGCACCTGGTCGTCGCGTCGTCGTCGTCGGTCTACGGCGCAAACCCGACCATGCCCAAGCACGAGGACATGCGCACGGCACCGTTGTCGCCGTACGCGGTCAGCAAGCTTGCGACCGAGGCCTACACGCTCGCCTACCACCACTCGTTCGGGCTCGATGTGCTGCCGTTCCGGTTCTTCAACGTGTTCGGGCCGCTGCAGCCGGCGGGACACGCGTACGCCGCGGTGGTGCCGGCGTTCGTCGATGCTGCGCTCGCAGGCAAGTCGATCCCGGTCCAAGGCGACGGCACGCAAACGCGTGACTTCACGTTCGTCGGTAGCGTGGCTCGCGTGATCACCGATGCAGTCACCCGACGTGTTGCCAGCACTGAACCGGTCAACCTCGCGTTCGGTGGGCGTACGTCGTTGAACGAGCTGATCGGCATCGTCGAGGGCATCGTGGGTCGATCGCTGGATCGGGAGACCCTGCCCCCACGGGCCGGTGACGTGCCGCACTCACAAGCCGACTCCTCCCGGTTGACGTCGCTGTTCCCGGACGTGGATCCGGTGCCACTCGACGAAGGCGTGGCGGCCACCGTGCAGTGGTTCGAGGAGATGCGCCGTACGACGGCGAGGGTCTGAGCGTCGGTGGTACACACACGCACGAGTGGCACCATCGGGGTGGTGCTGGCGGCTCTGCTGGCCGGCTGGTCCTTCCTGGCGCATCCAGCTGCTCCTGCCGCCCCCGCGATGGCAGGAATGGTGCTGGCCGGCATTGCCGCGTGGGTGGGCGGCGGTTGGCTCGCCCGGTCCTACCGTGAGGCGCCTGGCGTCGCGGTCGTGGCACTGGTGACCGTAGCAATGCTGGCTGGTGGCACCGAGTCGCTCAGTGGAGGTGCGACCGCGCCACCGCTCGGCTATGCCAATGCGAGCGCCGCCTTGCTCACCATCGGCGTGGCAGGTGCCCTGTCCGCCGCAGCACACGCACGGGACCGGCTACGAACTGGTCTCGTCGTCTGGGCCGGGGTGCTTGCGGTGGCATCACTGGCAACGGGCTCCCGGGCGGTGGCAGCGTGCTGTGTGCTGTTGATGCTGCTGTGGCCCCGGCTGCGCCGCGGACCGGCTGCGGCGTGGCAAGCTTTTGCGGCCACCGTGGTCGGCGCGGCCGTCGTCGCGACCGTCCTGCTGGGGGCGACCGGCTCGTCATCCGCCGAGGCAGGCGTCGTCCCGGAAACTGTGGGCTCCACCCGCGTCGACCTGTGGTCGGAGGCGCTCGACATCACCGCCGACCATCCGGTCCGCGGAGTCGGACCCGGCAACTTCTCACTGCACAGCCCGACCGCCGGCAGCGATCCCGACCTCCAGTGGGCGCACTCGACGCCGATGCAAGTGCTGGCCGAGCTCGGTCTGGTCGGCCTGGCCCTCCTCGCGGCACTCACTGGATGGATGGTGCTGGCCCTCGGCCGCGGCGCGGTCTTCCTCGCCATCCTGGCGCTACAGCCGACCGTGGACTACGTCCTCACCTTCCCAGCTGTCCTGTTGGGGGCGGCTTTCGTGCTCGGTTCGGTCGCAGCGACGGGGGTCGGCCGACCGGGGTACCTCCCGGTGCAGCGGGTCAGCTCGTCACCGTGACTCGCTGGTGCTCCCACCATGCCTGGAAGACCACCAGCGTCCACACCGCGTAGTCGTGGTTGCGCCTTCCGGACATGTGCTCCGCGACGATGCCCTGCACACCTGCGGCGTTGAACAGTCCTTGTGCGTCCAATCGGGACGGGCTCAGCAGGTCCCCCACCCAGTTCCGCAACGGTCCCCGGAGCCAGTCGGCCAGCGGCGGATCGAACCCTTGCTTCGGACGGTCGAAGAGCTCGTCCGGCACGTGTCGACGGAGGATCTGGCGAAGTAGCCACTTGCCCTGCCGATTGCGGATCTTGGCCGTACGCGGCAGCCGCCAGGCCAACTCCACGAACCTGTGGTCGAGGAGGGGCACTCGACACTCCAACGCCACGGCCATGCTCGCCCGATCGACCTTGACCAGCATGTTGTCCGGCAGCGTCATCACGCCGTCGAGGTAGAGCATCTGGTGCAACGGGTCGAGCGGGGACAACCGCGGATCTTGCTGCGTGGCCTCGGTCATCGGCTCCGCAGGGTGGCGAAGCACGTGCGTGGGCTCGATGTGCGAGGTCAGTGCCCGGTACGCCGCATGCGGATCGGCGGCGGCCAACACCCGAGCGAGCTTGTGCATCTTGGTGCCGAGATCCGGCACTCGCCGACCGCTCGGCAGCGCGTTGCCCCAGGTGTCCCAGCGATGGGGCGATGCCTGACAGATCGCGTGGCCGACCGACGTACGCACACCCGCCGGAACGCGCATGGCCCGAGTCATCAGGCGGTCAGCTGCGAGATACCGGTTGTAGCCCGCGAGGATCTCGTCGCCCCCATCGCCGGTGAGACACACGGTCACGTGCTGGCGAGCCGCGGCGCTGACCAACGCTGTCGGGACCGCGGAGGGATCTGCGAACGGTTCGTCGTACATGGCGGGGATCTCGGAGGCGAGGCTGAGCGCGTCGGCCTCGGTCAGGCGAAGCTCGGTGTGGTCGGTTCCGATGTGCCTGGCGACCGCGGCAGCGTGCTGCGACTCGTCGAACTGACCGCCGACGGAGACCGTGAAGCTGCGCACCGGCCGTGGGGAGACGGACTGCATCAGGGCGACGACGAGGGACGAGTCGACGCCACCGGACAGAAACGCGCCCAGCGGCACGTCGGAGATCATTCGCAGCCGCACGGCGTCGCGCAGAGTGCCCTCCGCCACCGACACGAGTTCGTCGTCTGCAAGCGACAGTGGGTCAGCGGCACCACGGCTGGCGGCATCACGCAGCGTCCAGAACGGATACGGCACCGGATCATCGAGGCATCCCGCTTGGAACCTCACCAGGTGGCCCGGCGCCAACTTGCGCACACCGGCGTAGATGGTCTGCGGGCCTGGGACGTAGGAGTGCCGCACGAAAAGGGCCAACGCACCCTGGTCCAGCGACGGAGAGAATCCGGAGACCTGTCGCAGGGCAGTCAACTCCGACGCAAAGATGACCCGTCCGCGGTCGTGCGCGTAGTAGAGGGGCTTCTCCCCCATCCTGTCTCTGGCCAGGGTCATCGTCTGCTTGCGCCGATCCCACAGCGCCAGCGCGAACATCCCGTTCGCCGCCTCCAAGGCGGATTCGACAGACGTGCTAGCGATCGTCTCGAGGAGGATCTCGGTGTCGCTGTGGCCACGCAGGCGTGCACCTGCACCGGCGAGGCGGCTCGCCATCTCCCGGTGGTTGTAGATCTCGCCGTTGAAGACGAGGACGTAGCGCCCATCGGCGGAGAGCATCGGCTGGTGACCGTGATCGGTGAGGTCGATGATGGCGAGCCGCCGATGGGCGAGGGCAGCACCGGCCGCCGGGTCACACCAGATGCCGCTGCCGTCCGGGCCACGATGGCGCACGGCATCGCTCATGGCGGTGACCGTTGCGGTGAGGAAAGCGTGCGTGGCGCCACCGCCGTCCACGATCCCAGCCAGACCACACAAACGTCCCCACCTCCGACCATGCGCGGAGGGCCCCCCACCGCAGGCTCCTTGCTACCACGTGCGGTGGTCGTCAGCACGCCCTTTGCCAAAACCTCAACATCGTCGTGCCGGCGTTGACAGACTGCTCGCATGGACCAGACCGTGCGAGTGCTGTGGCTGATCAAGGGCCTCGGTGCCGGTGGGGCAGAGCGGCTTCTCGTCTCGGCCGCTCGCGTGGGCGACCACGCGCGGTTTCGCTACGAGGCGGCGTACGTCGTCGCGTGGAAGGACACGCTGGTTCCCGAGTTGGCGGCTCTTGGAGTGCCGAGCCACTGCCTGTCCGCTGGTGGTCACCGCACGCCGTGGCCGCTCGCGCTCCGGCGGCTGCTCTTGACGCAGAGCTACGACGTCGTGCATCTGCACTCCCCGCTGGTGGCCGGAGTTGCCCGGCTTGTCGTGCGTACCATCCCCCGCAGCCGTCGCCCGGTCGTGGTGTCGACGGAGCACAATGCGTGGCCCAGTTACGCCTGGCCGACCCGGGTGCTCAACGCGGTCCTGCATCGCGGCGATCACCGCCGCTGGGCGGTGTCACGACGCGTGCGCGACTCGGTATGGCGACCGCTTCGCCAGGGGGTGGAGGTCCTGGTACACGGGATCGTCTTGCAGGACGTGGTGCCACCGGCCGATCCAGCCGCGCTGCGCGCCAGCCTGGGCTGTTCTCCTGACGATGTCGTCGCGGTGACGGTGGCCAACTACCGAGAGGAGAAGGCGTATCCCGACCTGTTGGCGGCGTTCGCCATCGCCGTACGAGCCGAGCCCAGACTGCGCCTGCTCATTATCGGGCAGGGCGTGTTGGAGCCTGAGATCCGTCGTCTGCACGCTGAGCTCGGTCTTGCCGAACGCTGTCGGATCGTGGGTTACCGCGAAGACGTGCTGCAGATCCTCTCCGTCGGTGACTTCTTCGTCCTTGCGTCTCGGTTCGAAGGTTTCCCGATTGCGTTGATGGAGGCGATGGCTACCGGCCTACCGGTCGTCGCGACTCGAGTAGGAGGGATTCCAGACGCCGTGACGGACGGCTGGGAGGGCTTTCTCAGTGATGCCGGGCAGCCGGCGCAGCTTGCGGAGTCGATCGTGCGCATGGCGACTGACGACCAGCAGCGCAAGGAGATGGCTGCGCGGGCACGGGAGCGCGGTGACCAGTTCGACATTCGGGCTGCGGTGTGGGCGATCGAGCGGGCCTATGCCGACAGCACGCTGGTCGGAAACTAGGTTCGCAAGTCCCAGTCGGCTCTCAGTGCTGGAACAAGCGCTTCCAGCTCGGTCGCCTCCCTGTGCAAGACGTCCATGACAGCACCCGGAACGCCCGTCCTGGCCGAGTCGTTCAGGGCAGAGGCGGCGTCTGGGTTCCGCAACAGCATCCGGCGTGCGAGCGGACGCAGCAGACGCGGAGGCCGGGGAAGTCGCTGCACGAGACCGCGGTCCCAGAGCACCCGCATGGCCGGCGAGAAGCCAGACTTGTCCGCCGTGACGTTGTGCGCCGACGTAGGCCTCGGCACGCGCGAAAGGCCAAGGAAGTCGGTCAGGCGATCCCACTCCGAGGCATCGGCGAAGACGCTTTCGAAGTGCACCACGTGCAGCTGTGCCGGTGGCGCCGTCTCCACCCATGGCCGCAGTGCACTGGCATAGCAACTGCGTAGCACGTAGGCACTGCGTACATCGGAGACCGCATCGACAAAGTCTCGACGTTCCCGACCGCGCTGCACCTCGTGGCGGTAGTGAGAGCGCATCCGCTCGACGGGGTGTCGCAGCACGCAGACCAGCCGCGCGTCCGGGACTGTCTCGTGCAGCCGACGGGCCGCCACCGGAGCCCATCGTGGGTCGGTGTAGCTCACGGATGCCTCACCGGTGTGCAGGCCTTCGGGGACACTTCTGAAGTGGTCGGCGTACCAGTCGATGCCGCGTCCCCACGCAACGTCGTCAGAGAAGAAGTCCGGTTCCTTCACCGCCGGAAGCCGCACCTGGGGGTGCTGCTCGAGCCAGCGAAACAGCGTCGTCGTTCCTGACTTCATCGTGCCGATCACGAGAAAGTCGGGAAGTCTGCGTCTCTCCACCACACAACAGTAGACAAGCAGCGGCCAACCGACCGCCCCGACTCCCGCACGCGTTCTCCGTGATGGTCAGGCGCCGGTTGCCGCGGTCCACAGGTCGGGCCCGAAGACCTCGTAGGTGATGTCCCCTGCGGCGACGCCACGCCGCAGCAAGTTCGACCGCACGTCACGCATGAACACCAGCGGGCCGCACATGAAGACCTTGGACTTGTCCGGCACCGGGATCACCGCCGGGTCCAGCAGTCCGCGGAGCGCCGGGGTAGCGGCATGCTCCTCATACCAGAGGAACTGCTCGAACGAGCTCAGACGGCTACCGCCAGCCTCGATCTGGCCACGAAGCGCGTGGGTGGCTGGGGAGCGGTCGGCGTGCGCCACGATAACGGGGCGTTCCGGTTCGGTGGACCCGATATGGTCGAGCATTGCCGCGACGGGCGTGATGCCAACGCCCGCACTCACCAGCACCAGAGGGTCCGGACCCTCGGGCAGCGTGACATCCCCGGCGGGAGCAGAGAGGTCGAGCGTGTCTCCCGGTCGGACCTGGTCATGCAAGTAGCTCGAGACCTCTCCGTCCGGTGCCCCGCCCGTTCCGCGCTGGCGGCGGACGGTCAGGCGGATGTCATCGCGCCCGGGACCATGCGAGATCGTGTACTGGCGTGGCTGGCGGGTGCCGTCCGGAAGCTCGACGGCCACGGTGAGGTACTGCCCCGGCAGAAACTCGGGCAGCCGCGCGCCATCTGCGGGCTGTAGCACCAAAGAGATCACGTCGTGCGCTTCGTGGATCTTGTCCAGGACCTTCCACGGCTGCCACGGGACTGTGGGGTCGACGCCCGCGCGCTGGTACATCCGCGCCTCCGCGGCCACGAGTTGAGTCGCGAACAGCCAGTAGACCTCATCCCAGGCCGCGGCCACCTCCGGCGTCACCGCTTCGCCGAGGACTTCCGCAACCGCACCGAGTAGGTAGCGTCCCACAATTGTGTACTGGTCGGGGCGAACGCCGAGGCTCACGTGCTTGTTCGCGATCCGGTCCAGCACCGGCTGGAAGGATGTCTGGCTGTCGCCGATCAGGTGTTCGGCGTAGGCGACGACGGAGGCGGCGAGGGCTCGCCGCTGCTCACCGTTGGCCTGGTTACCACGGTTGAACAGGTTGAGCAGTTCCGGCCGCCCCGCGAGCATCGTGTCGTAGAAGCGCGCGGTGATGTCCGCGCCCCGGGTGGTAACCGCTGGAATCGTGGCTCGGACCACGCGTGCCGATTCGTCGGACAGCATCAGTTTCCTTCCTGACCACGTCGCCCGCCGCCACCAGAGCACCGCAGATGACGATAGTTTGTTGTTTTTACAATTGCCTCTGTGGAAACTATCAGGCGTGACAAGCACGGAGTCAGCAGGGTGGGCAGCATCCGCACCGTCTCGCCGCCGGAGGCATTGTTCATAACGGCGCACACCTTCGAGCAGCGTGACTAGGCTGGCAGCACGGCATCTGTCGTCAGCTCGCAGCGACATTGAGGGGGTCGGCCGTGGGGAAACAGCTGTGGGGGGTTCTGACTACCTTTCGCCGCCCGGAGCAGCTACTGCGCACGCTGGCAGTGCTCGCGGGCCAGACCAAGTGCCTCGACCACCTCGTTATCGTCGACAATGGAGGCGACGCAGGCAGTCGCCTTGCCGACGAGCTGGCCGTCCCCACAGCTGCTCATCACGTCACCTTGCTCTCGCAGGACCACAACCTGGGCCCCGCGGGGGCCATCGCAGTCGGCATGGGGTACGTGGCGGCCAACGCCGGCCCCGATGCCTGGGTGGTGACGTTCGATGACGACGACCCACCACAGTTCCCCGACGCCCTTGCGTGCCTGTGGCTGACGGCGCAGAGGCTGCTGGAAGACTCGCCCGAGGTCGGGGCAGTCGGCGTTGGCGGATGCCAGTTCGATGCACGCCGCGTCCGAGTGCGGCGGCTTCGCAACGACGAGCTGACCGGCTCACCCATGCAGGTGGCAACGTTGAGCGGCAACCATCACCCGATGATCAGAGTCGCGGCCATCCGCGACGTGGGGCCCTACTCGTCCGAGCTGTTCTTCGGGCAGGAGGAGTTGGAGTTCTTCCTGCGTATGCACCGCCATGGGTGGAAGGCCTTCTGTGACTCAGGCCTGCTCAGGCGCTACCGCGACGCCCGCGGCCGCACGGGAGCGCCTACGACTCCGTCCCGATCGCTGGGCCCAGCGGACTGGCGGCGCTACTACAGCATTCGCAACCGCGTATACGTCGGCCTCGAGTACGGCGGCCGGTGGCCTGCCTGGAGAGTGATCGGTGAGGTGGTGGGCAAGCTCGCGGTCAACAGCATCCGGCATCCGCGCGCATCCTTCGCCCACTCCATCTTGACTGCACGTGCGTGCTTCGACGGCCTGACCGGGCGCCTCGGCGACACGTGGCCACCCGAGCTGACGCAGGCTGGGCACTTGCCAGTCAACCCCCAGAAGCGGCGACGACTGGCCGAAGCAGAGCGCGCGCAACAAATGTGACAGCCCGCTCAGGTCATCCGCGCCGCGTGGGTCGATAGCGCGAGCGTGCCCTTATGCGGCGACGTGTCTGGCTGCTCCGCTGTGGGGTCTGCCCAGCAGGTAACGCAGGAGGTACTTGGTGGCGACGCTGCGCTGAAGCCGGGCCGGCACGAAGCCTTGCAGGTTCGCGACGGTGGGCCGAGCGAGCAGCCGGAGCAGTGGCGGATAGGCGACCGCGAGCACCGCACCCGAAAGGAGCAGGGCGTAGAGGTCGCCCCAGGAGCTCCAGGAGCCTAAGCCCAGCAGGGTCCCCCAGGCGAGCGCAGCAGCAAGCAGGGCCGCGAACCAGACCGGGGCCAGCGTGGCCAGCACCTTGCGAGCGGGGATGTCGGCACAGCGTTGCGTGACCCGTATCCGCCAAGCCCAGGCGAGGTAGCTGCAGCCGGTCGTCGCGAGGACGACGCTCATCAGACCCCACGGCGCCGCTGCTGCGGCCGCACCGACGCCGAGCACGGCGGTGATCACCATGTTCTTGAGCTCGACTCTCGGCAGGTCCAGGGCGAGGAAGAGCCCGCGGTCGAACTGGGTCAGGATGATCGCGGCGGCGGCTATTGCCGCCACCTGCGCGATCGCTCCCGAGCCCTGCCACTGGCGGCCGAAGACGAGCGGGACGAGCACTCCCGATACGGCGGCGAGGCCCATGGTCACAGGGGCGATCATGGCAGCCGATGCGCCGATCGCCGTCAGGTACCCGCGGCGCACTCGTTCCGGGTCAGCCTTTGCAGCGGCCAGCACCGACGGCACGACCTGAAGCACGACTCCGCCGATGAGATCGCTCACGAACAGCACCATTCGCTTGGCGACGGAGTAGATGCCGAGACTCACCGACCCCAGGATCGCGCCGACCACCAGCTCGTCGCCCCGCAGCCTGAGGAAGTGCAGCGAGCTCATGCCCCACAAGGTCGTGCCGTACCGCACCATGGCCACCGACTCGCGACGATCCCACGACAGTCCGGGTCGCCATTGGGCTACACCGTAGAACAGCACGATGCTGACCAGCAGCTGCGCATATGTCTGCAGGACCAGCGCCCAGACACCTGCTCCCGATGCGGCCAGCGACACCCCGACCACGCCAGACGCGGCAATTCCGACGAGGCTGCGCTTGCTGATGACGTCGAACGCCAAGGAGCGACGCAGCAGCGCCTGAGGCACCGCACTCAGCGATCCCAGCGGCACCGTGCAGGCAAGCGCCACGAGCACCGGCGTCAGTCGCGGTTCGGTGAGCAACGTGGCAACGAGCGGGGCGCACGCGATAATGACGAGAGCCGCAACAATGCTCAGCGCCACTGCACACCAGAAGGCCGTGTCGATGACGCGGCGAGTCAGCTCCACCTGCTGGATGAGGTACTGCGGCAGGCTCAGGTCGAAGAGCATGGTGATAACCATGACGATCGCGCTGGCCAGAGCCACCAGCCCGAAGTCCTGAGGCTCGAGCATCCGCGCCAGCACGATGAAGGTCAGGAGCGACGCGGACCGCGTGCCGACCTTCTGCAAAGCCGACCACTTGACGCCGCGCAGTGCCCCACCACGCAGCCGGGTGCGGTCAGGATCTATCGAAATCCTCACCCGCACCGTCGCCCCGGGAGGCCGCGGCGGTGGTGAACCAACCGGGCACGGCGTGCGTTGCCAGACGCCGCGTTCAACACGATCACCACCCCCTCGCCCGTCGATTATGTCGCGGCCAAGCCCGCTCATGGGCCGATTCGCACAGACACTTCCCTATCTGCTCGCTCGAAGTTGCTCTAATCGCCTGCGAGCTAGCGGCGTGGCTCCGTAATCTCACACTGACATGGTTGGTGGCTCGCGGGCTGATGCAGACAGTGAGCTGCCGTCCGTTGCTCTGCGGCCGGAGGTTATGTGGTGCGCCCTGCGTCAGGCTCAATGCCGCTCGTCACTGTCGGTATGCCCGTCTACAACGGCGACCGCTACCTGAAGGAGGCAATCGACTCGATCCTGGCTCAGGATCTCGGTGACTCCGGGAGCCTCGAGCTGGTCATATCGGACAACGGGTCCACCGACGGCACCGAAGAGATCTGCCGGGCGGTCGTCGCTGCAGACGACCGGGTTCGCTACGTCCGCGAGCCAGTCAACCGCGGCGCAGCATGGAACTACAACCAGGTGCTCGAACTGGCGCGCGGAACTTACTTTCATTGGGCCGCTTGCGATGACCGCTTCGCGCCGTCCTACCTGGCTCGCTGCGTGCATGCGCTTCAAGCCGACCCTGCCGTCGTGCTCGCTTACGCCACCACCTCCGTCATCGACGGCGACGGGCGGACGATCAAGACATGGCGACCTCGACCTGGCTATGCGCGGCAAGCCCGCGCCGCCGATCGATTTCGAGACGTCCTGTGGCACTCGGTGATGTGCTTCGAGGTCTTTGGCGTCACGCGGCGCAGCCAACTGCTCGAGACGTCCGGCATAGGCGCCTTTCCCGGATCGGACCGTCCGCTGCTGGCCGAGCTGGCACTGCGAGGGCGTTTCCAGCACATCGACGAGCCGCTATTCGTCAATCGTGTTCACCAACGGGACAGCATGCACCTCTATCCGGGCGCCAAGGAGCGAGCACGCTGGTTCGACCCATCGAGCACGATGAAGTTCCCACACTGGAGATTGCTCCGCGCGTTCACCAGTGCGGCCTGGTCTGGCCCCGCGCGTGGCCGCGACCGGGTCGCCGCCGTCGCGGTGCTTCCAGCCTGGATGTCCCGGGAACGTGGCAGCCTCGCCTATGACATCGTCAGCGCGTTGCCGGGCCCGCTGCCGGCATGGGCCGCGCGGGTCCGTGAAGACCGTCGACGCGCACGACGTCGGCGCCAGCTGACCGCCTCCTGATCACCCAACGTGACCGCTATGTCAACCAGACAGGGTCGGTTTTTCGCTGAATGGCGCCTGAGTCGACCGCGGGTGGACCACAATGTCAGGACGCGTCGTTCTCCGGGGGGCGGACGCCGGCCGCGGGAGGCCGTTGGGGTGCGGGCAAGGTCCTACTTGTTGACGGGTGCAGCGAGTTCAACCCCCATCGGCAACTCCTTGTGGGTCTGACCGACCGAAGGGGAGCAGCGACATGTCTTTGTCATTTGCACGTCGGGCGCTGGCTCGACTCCATGTGGTGCTCGCCTCGTTGATCGCCTTGATGGTTGGGCTTTTCCTCGCCGTCCCGACCGCACCGACCGCAGCCGCGTCGGTGGGGCCGTTGGTGTCTGCGGACTTCTTCGGTGGTCTGGACGCGGGACGGTGGCAGGTGGTCGATCCGGTCGGTGACGCGGCGGTGTCGGTGGTCGGTGCGGGGACCGGCGACGCCCGGTTGTCGATCGCGGTGCCCGCAGGCGCCGAACACGACGCGTGGGGACCGAACGAGTCGGTGCGGGTGTTGCAGCCGGTCGAGGACACCGACGTCGAGGTCGCGGCCAAGTTCGACTCGGTCCCGGCCGGCACCTACGCCGACCAGGGACTGCAGATCCACGGGGCATCGGGGAAGTGGCTGCGGTTCGGTGTCTACTCCCACGGCCCCACCAAGCTGCTGGCCTTCGCCGCGGCCACCACCGGAACGTCCTCGACGATGAAGCTCAAGCAAGAGGTCACCGCACCGTCGGGACAGATGTGGCTCCGGGTGAGCCGATCAGGCTCCCAGTTCACCTTCGACTACTCCGCCGACAAGCAGAGCTGGACCACCATCGGATCGTTCACCTCCGACCTGACCGTCACCGCGATCGGCCCCTACTCCGGCAACTCCGGAACCAACGCCCCCGCCCACACCGCACAGGTCGACTACGTCTTCAACACCGCATCGCCGATCACCCCCGAGGACGGCGGCCTCGACAGCGACGGCGGCGGCGACGGTGGCGGCGGTGGCGACCCCGAAGACACCACCGCCCCACAGATCACCCAGGTCCAGGCCACCCCCCGCACCGAGTCCGCGCAGATCAGCTGGACCACCGACGAACCCACCACCACACAGGTCCAGTACGGCACCGACACCAGCTACGGACACACCACCCCACCCACCACCACCGCCACCACCAACCACGACCACACCCTCACCGGCCTCACCCCCCAGACCACCTACCACTACCGGATCACCGCCACCGACACCGCCGGCAACACCACCACCACCAACGACGCCACCTTCACCACCACCGAGGACGGTCCCCCGCAGATCGACCTCTGGCACGAAGAACCGCTCACCGTGGGCCTGCACGGAACGCCGCAGCCGTGGATCAATGTGCTGGGGAACGTGTCCGACCCCAGCGGCGTCGCAACCCTGTCGTACTCACTGAACGGCGGCGCGGAGCGCGCCCTGACCATCGGGCCGGACGATCGCCGGCTCCAGGCACTGGGCGACTTCAATGCCGACATCGACCTCGCCGACCTGCAGATGGGCGACAACACCGTCGTGCTGAGGGCGACCGATAACGACGGCCAGACCACAACAGTCACCACCACGGTACGGAGGGTCCAGGCAACAGCGCCGGCGTTGCCGTACACGCTGGAGTGGTCGGAAAACCAGCCTCTGCAGGACCAGGCAACCGTGGTCGACGGCAAGTGGGACGTGGTGAACGGTGCTGTTGTCTCGACGCGACTTGGTTACGACCGAGTCATCGCGCTGGGTGACTTGTCCTGGCGTGACTACGAGGTCAAGGTTCCATTCACGGTCAGCACCATCGGGCCGGAGGCGAAGACCGGCACCAGCGGAGACGCCCTGGTCGGGATGGCCATGCGTTGGCAGGGTCACCGAGCCTTCCGTGACGACCAGCCGGCGTGGCGGTACTTCCCGGTCGGCTCGTACGCCTGGCTACGCCTCTACGACACCTGGCCCAAGCTGGAGATCCTCGGCAACCACAGCGTCCCAAGCGAGTGGGTCTACCCGGACCCCCGCAAGTTCCAGTTCGGTGAGCCCTACTGGATGAAGGCGCGAGTGGAGACGCTGCTCGACGGCACGACGCGGTACAGCTTCAAGATGTGGCTGGCGTCCGCCGGCGAACCGGCGAGCTGGTCACTTCAGATCGTGAGTGAGGGGCCGGCGACCGGCTCGGTCGGTCTGATCGCGCATCACGTCGATGCAGCATTCGGCACCGTGGAGGTCACGCCGCTCTGACCGAATGCTCAGACGACGAGGACGTCGGCGCGCGATCCGAGCTCTGCGATGCTGCCCTTGATCTCTTCGGTGTAGGCGGGGTTCATCACGATCACGGCGTGAGCCGACCGGTTCACGACCTCGTCGGGGGCCACGACCTGATGCCCACAGCCGGGCAGGAATCGCCCCCACTTACGAGGGTTGGCATCGACCACGGTCGCAACCTTGTGGCCACGGTCCACGAGGGACAAGAACGTGACGCCCTTGGACCCGGCGCCCCAGAGCGCGACCTGGCCACTCTCCAGCAGCCGGTCCAGGCGTCGCTGCCAGCCCTTGGTCTCCGTCAACTGCCGATCGAGCGCATCGCGGTAGAAGCGCGCGAGCGCGGCACCGCGAGCGCGGCACTGCTCGTCGTCGGCCGACAACGCCGCGGTGTCCACGACGACCTCTGCACCGAGAAACTGCCCCCCGAACACGGGATCCAGCCGCAGCACCCTGAAGCCGGAGCGAACCAGCAGGGCTCGTAGCGAAATGTCGCTGAAGTACGCGACGTGCGGGTAGATCAGGTCCCACGGCCCGGACTCGGAGAAGTTGAACTCCGCGTTCGGCACCTCGAAGTACATCGGGACGGGGCGGTCCTGCACGGCCTTGCGCATGTCGAGAAGGGCCCCGTAGGGGTCCGCGAGATGCTCCAGCACGTGCCGACAGCACACGAAGTCGACGTCGTCTACCGCGGTGCCCGGCGTGAAGAAGGTGCGCACGAACCGGATGCCGTCCGCCTCGTCGGGCCCCTCGTAGGTGGGGTCGTAACCGAGGCCGGTGTTCCCTCCCGCTGCGCACAACTGGCGGAGGAACTCCCCCTTGCCGGACCCGATCTCCACGAGCCGCTTCCCCTGGAGTTCGAAGGCCTCGACCAGGTGGTCGACCAGACCCTCGGCATACGCGCGGAAGGTGGCGGAGAAGTCCAGCGCATTGTCGTACTGCGCGTCGTACTCGACGAGGGTCGGGTCGAAACACCAGTTCCAGACATGGGCACACCGCAGGCAGCACGCAAGCGCCAAGTCTGCCGTCGGAGTCGTCAGCGCTTCGTCCCGAGTCGGCCAGAGGCTGCCGCACAGCACCGGCACCGGGCCGATCGTGGCCAGGTCCTGCACCTGGTCGGAGTCGCAGGCCGGGCAGCGGCCGATGCTGTTCACAGCGCCTTCAGGTTGGTCGACACGCCGAGGTCGTCGAGGTCACGCTGGATCTCGTCCACATAGACCGGGTTCATCGCCACCACGAGCTCCGGTGCGTACTGCTGCAGGTGCGCCGGCGCGACGATGGGGTGCGCGGTGCCCGCCATGAATCTGCCGTGCTTGTGCGGGTTGATGTCGACGGCGCATCCGACCGCCGCTGACCGGTCGCCGAGCGCTGCCAGGAAGGCGACGCCCTTGGATCCGGAGCCCCAGATCGCCGTCCGACCGCCGCGAGCGGAGACCGCCTCCACCTCCTCCGACCACCGGCGCACCAGCGCCGACTCGGCATCTTGGAAGGAACGGACCGCCTGCTGTGTCGAGCCAAGGTCGTCCTCGTAGGGGTGCGGCTCGACGGCGTCGGCGTCGGTAATCGGCCGGGCCTCGATCAGCAGGTACTGGTCGTCGTAGGCCATCGACAGGTCGAGCACCTCGAAGCCGGTCCGGCGGAACAACCGCGCCAGTGAGCCCAGCGTGAAGTAGGAGCAGTGCTCGTAGTAGAGGTCCCAGAACGCGGCCTCGCGCAACACCCGCAGGGTGTCGGGCAGCTCGAACAGCACCACGGTGTCCGTGCGCTCCCCGATGGCTCGCCGGATCTCGCGCATGAACTCGCCCACCGGGCCGATGTGCTCCAGGGTGTGCCGGCAGACGACGGCGTCCGCGTCGAGGTCTGCGAGGTCCTGTGGGAAGAATCCCTGCACGACTGTGATCCGATCGCGGACGTGTGCGGGGATCCGCTCCGGGTGGACGCCCGGGTCAAGGGCGATGCCCTCGGACACACCGTGCTCGACGAGCTCGACGAGGAACTCCGCCTTGCCGCAGCCGATCTCCACCACTCGACCACCGCGCAGACCGTAGCGGTCGACCCAGCGGGCGGCCAGCTCGGTCAGGAAGCCTTGGAAGTGCGCGGAGTATGCCTGAGTCTCCTCGTAGTCCGGGGAGTACCGGCTGCGGGCGGAGTCGTAGGCCTCATTGAAGACGAAGCCGCACGTGTGGCAGATCGCTAACCGGAGGTCGCCGCGCGGGAAGTCGCGCGCCTCGCCGGCGTCGTCGAGCAGCAGGCAGCTGTGCACGGGGACGCCGTCCCGGCGGTAGAAGACCTCGGTGTCGACGCCGGCGCAAGCGGGGCAGGTCACTCAGATCACCTCCGGATCCGGGACGGGCACGATGAAGCGTCCACCGCGGCGCAGGTACTCCTGCTGCTGGCGCAGAATCTCGTCGCGGAAGTTCCAGGAGAGCATCAGCACGTAGTCGGGCTGCTCCTCGAGCAGCGCCTCCGGCGCTCGGACGGGAATGTGCACCCCGGGCATGTGCTTGCCCTGCTTGTGCACGTTGCGGTCGACCACGAAGTCGACGAGGTCGGGTCCAATGCCGATGTAGTTGAGCAGCGTGCTCCCCTTGGCAGCCGCGCCGTACGCGGCGATCCGTGCCCCGCCGCCGCGCAGCTCTGCGAGCAGGCTGAGCAGCCGGTCGCGGATCCCGTCCACGCGCTCGGCGAAGCTCGCGTAGTAGCCGAAGTCGGCAATGCCCCGGGCGCGCTCGTTGGCGAGGTAGCCACGGACCGTCTCCGACACGTCCTCGTTGTGCCCGACGTGCCACCGCAACGTGCCGCCGTGCAACTCGGGGAAGTACTCCACGTCGTTGAGGTACATGCCGTGGCGCCGGACGAGGTGGTCGACCGCGGTGCACGAGTAGTAGAAGAAGTGCTCGTGGTAGATCGTGTCGAACTCGCAGTTGTCGATCAGGTCGCGCACGTACGGGTTCTCGATCGTGGCGATGCCGTCCTCGGCCAGCAGGTGCGCCATCCCACCTACGAACCCGTTGAGATCGGGGATGTGGGCCATCACGTTGTTGGCGATGATCACGTCGGCCGGTCCCCGTTCGGCCCGGATGCGCCGCGCGAGGTCCAGGCCGAAGAACTCCTGCAGGGTGGGTACGCCGGCCCGCTCCGCAGCATCGGCCTGGTCCGGTGCCGGGTCGATCCCGAGCACGGGTACGCCAGCCTCGACGAAGTTGCTCAGCAGGTAGCCGTCGTTGCTGGCCAGCTCCACGACCAGGTTGTCAGGCCCCAGCTCTCGCTCCTTGATGAGGCCGAGCGCGTGCTCGCGCGAGTGCCGCAACAGCTCGTCGGAGAACGACGAGAAGTACAGGTAGTTGTCGACGAACAACTGCTCCGGCGGCACATCTTCCAGGATCTGCACCAGCGAGCAGTTGGGGCAGTGTGCGACGTCGAGCGGGAAGCGGGCCTCTGGCTCGCGCAGCTGGGCTTCGGTGAGCAGGGCGGTCGGCAGCGGAACCTTGCCCAGCGACAGGAAGGTGCGCAACCGGCTGCTGCCGCAGGAGCGGCATCCGGATGTCTCAGGCACGAGCGACCTCCTCCACCATCGAACAGCGACGCAGGTCCGCACCCAGCACACCAGAGCTTTGCTGGTCGAGCACGCTCCGGATGCGCTGGAGTCGCGGCCCGGTGAGGTCTTCGAGCGTGAGTCCGGCGGCGAGAAACGCCTCCAGGACCTGGGCAGCGCCGTCGGCCACGGTCCAGACCGGCTGGAACGCCGGCAGCTCCTCGGCGATCAACGAGCAGTCCACGCGGTAGTTGCGCTTGTCCGGCCCGGCGTCCTCCCCGAACGTGACCCTCGATCCGGGCACTGTCGCCTCCACAATCCCGGCGACCTCGCGGATCCGGTAGTTCTCCTCGGTCGTTCCCACGTTGTATGCCTTCAGGTGTACGACGTCGCGCGGCGCCTCGACGATCGCGAGGAAGGCCCGGGCGATGTCTTGGATGTGCACCAACGGCCGCCACGGAGTCCCGTCACTCTTCAGCCGCACCTCACCGATCGCGACCGCGTAGCCGACGAGGTTGTTGACCACAAGGTCTCCGCGCAGACGCGGGGAGTACCCGTACGCGGTCGCGTTCCGCAGAAACGTCGGCGAGAAGTCCTCGTCGGCGAGGTCGGTGAGGTCGCGCTCGGCCAGCACCTTGGACTCTCCGTACGGCGTGACCGGCAGAAAGGCGGCGGACTCGTCGATGGGTGCGTCGCCGTGTGCACCGTAGATGCTGCACGAGGAGGAGAACGCGAACCGGCGCACTCCCGCCGCCTTCGCGGCCGCGGCGACCCGGGTCGTCCCGCGGTGGTTGATGTCGTAGGTGGTCTCGGAGTTGAGGTCACCGAGGGGGTCGTTGGAGATCCCGGCCAGATGGACCACGGCGTCCACGCCGGCGAAGTGGTCGGGCGTCACGTCGCGGATGTCGCACTGGATCTCCGGAATCTCGACCGGTGCCGCGCCGATCTGGCAGTGCCGGTACAGCATCGAGTCGAGGCCGACCACATCATGGCCGGCTGCGAGAAAGAGGGGCACCAGCGAGGTGCCGATGTAGCCATCGTGGCCGGTGACGAGGATTCGCATGCTCTACCACACCTTCCACGGCGCGGCGTCGGTGCGCCACAGCTCCTCGAGGATGTGCTTCTCCCGCGGGGTATCCATGCACTGCCAGAAGCCGTGGTGCCGGTATGCCATCAACTCTCCATCCTTGGCGAGCTGCTCCAGCGGCTCGCGTTCCCATTGGGTGTCGTCGCCCTCGATGTAGTCGAAGACGCCGGGTTCGAGCACGAAGAACGCCCCGTTGATCCAGCCCTCGGCGAGCTGGGGCTTCTCCGTGAACTCGACGATGCGGTCGCCCTCGGTCGCGAGGTGGCCGTATCGAGCCGCGGGGCGCACGGCCGTCAGCGTCGCCAACCTGCCGTGCGAACGGTGAAACTGCAGCAGCTTGTCGAGGTCGACGTCGGCGACGCCGTCGCCCCAGGTGAGCATGAAGGTGGAGTCTCCGACCCAGTCCCGCAACCGCTTGATCCGGCCGCCGGTGTTGGTCCCCGGCCCGGTGTCGACCACGGCGACCGTCCAGTCCTCACAGTCGGAGTTGTGGACCTGCACATGGCCTTCGCGCAGCCGCACCGTGATGTCGCCGGTCAGGCTGCCGTAGTCCGCCATCCACCGTTTGATGATCTCGCCGCGGTAACCGGCGGCCACGACGAAGTCGTCGTACCCGAAATGGGCGTAGTACTTCATGATGTGCCAGAGGATCGGGCGTGCCCCGACCTCCACCATCGGCTTCGGCTTCACCACGGTCTCCTCGCCCATTCGGCTGCCGAGACCGCCGGCAAGTATGGCGACCTTCACAACACCCCTCCTGTCAAACGCATGACGTGAAGTACGAACCAGCCCTCAGGGCGTGGCCGTGCCGGCACGGCCGTAGTCGTCGGCCAGGCGCACCACGTCATCGAGCTCGGTCGTGGACGCCTCAAGCAGGACCAGGTCGGTCGCTGCGGTGATGCGGTGCAGCATGCCCGGGGGCAGATGCAGGCTGTCGCCCGGCATCAGCTCGACCTCGGTCAGCGCACCGATACGCTCCCCCACCGCGACACGTGCCATGCCGCGCTGGACGCAGATGACTTCCTCTTTGACGCGGTGGTACTGCAACGACAGTGAATGCCCTGCATCCACATGCAGAACCTTGCCGCAAAACTTGCCGTCGACCAGGGCGAAGATCTCCTCGTGGCCCCACGGCTTGTCGACCGTGCGCGCTCGTTGCACGCCGGCGGAACTTGTCACAGTCATCCCGAAACCCTCCCCGTGCCGCGACTTGATCGATTCCCCACCCAACAGGTCCGGCCCTCGTCAGGCTAGGACGCCTCTTCCGCCGCCGGCTGCGGAACGGCCGAATCGACGACAGACTTTGCCCACCCGGTGACGCCGCTCTGCCATCGAGCCGGCACCCCCTTCGCGACCTGCTCGGCCGGGACGTCGGTGACGACACAGGCAGACGCGCCCACGATCGCGCCACGGTGCACGGTGAGGCCCTGCAACACGACAGAGCCCACGCCGAGCATCACGTCGTCCTCGATGACGCAGTCGCCAGAGATGTTCGCCGACGGGTTCACCATGACGTACTCACCGATCGCGGTGTCGTGTCCGACAGCAGCACAGAAGTTGATGTGGCTGTGCCGGCCGACCACGATGTTGGTCGTCATGACGACTCCGGGACACACCACGACCCCAGGTGACAACCGGACCCCTGAGCCGATGACGGCAGCGGGATGGACCAACGTCGCGGCCTCGAAACCGGCTGCGGACATCTGCTCGTCGACGGCCCGCCGGACCGGCGAGTTGCCGACGCCCACCACATACTGCACCCGTCGGTCGGCACCATGCGCCCAGCTGCGCAGGTCACCGAGGTAGGGCACACCGCGCTCTGCGAGCCGCCTGAGATTGATCCCGGCCGGCCCATCGTCCACGACGCCGAGCAACTCGTACTCGGGGTCGCCGCGAGCGGCGTTGTGTGCCGCGATGACATCCAGGACCTCCCGGCCGTGGCCGCCGGCACCGAACACGACGATTGGTGTGCTCACCCGTCCCCCTCCTTTGTGGGAAAGCCCATGTTCACTCCCCCTGGTCCGTAGATCCCGGTCGGTCGCACCAGTTGCAGACAGGTGCGCCACACGATCCGGGCATCCATCACCACACTGCGGTTGTCGATGTAGTGCAGGTCGAGCTCGATCCGCTCCGGCCACGAGATCGAGTTCCTGCCGTTGACCTGTGCCCATCCGGTCAGCCCAGGACGGATGGCCAGCCGGCCTCGTTGCCGGTCGGTGTAGTCGGCGACCTGCTCGGGCAACGTCGGCCGCGGGCCGAGCACGCTCATGTCCCCGGCCAGCACGTTCCACAGCTGCGGCAGCTCGTCCAGGCTCATCGCCCTCAGCCGGCGTCCCAGCGCACTGTCGCGGTCGGCATCAGGCTCACCGGCCCAGCGCGGCGGACGCATCGTACGGAACTTCACGATCGAGAACTCGATCCCGTCGCGTCCGACCCGCACCTGCCGAAACAGCACGGGGCTTCCCAGCCGCCACCGGACGGCGCCGGCAACAACCAGCAGCACGGGCGCCAGCACCAGGGCCGCGACCGTCGCTACGACGACGTCCACCGCTCGTCTCATGGCGTGCACTCCGTTCTCCACCCGAGCCCCTTGCGCGCAGCAACTTCGGCATACGTGTGCAGCGAAGCAGCAGCCACCGTCCGCTGGTCGAAGGCAGCCAGGGACCGCCGGCGAGCGGAGCTCGCCAGTCGCTCGCGCAGTCCGGGATCGTCCAGCAGCCGCGCGGTTGTGGTCGTCAGGTTGGTGGCATCGCCGGGCGGAGCCAGCAGCAGGTCCCGTTCGTGGGTGCCCACCTCCCGGCAGCCCCGGATGTCTGACAACACCATCGCGGTGCCGGTGGCGGCCGCCTCCATCGCGGACCGGCTGAACCCCTCGCGGTACGACGGCAGCACGAAGACGTCCAAGGCGTTGTAGAGAGCGGGCATGTCAGAGCGCTCGCCCAGGAACCGCACCGACGAAGGCCTGCCTGCCACGGCGTCGGGTTTGTCGGGATCGTCCGGACCGACCCAGACGAAGACGGCCCGTTCGTCGAGCGCCTGCGCCATCTCGATGTACTCGGCGATCCCCTTCTCGGCGACCATCCGGCCGACACCGCCGACCAATGTCGTGTGCTCGTCGACCCCCAGCTCGGCACGGACCCGTCGGCGTGCGTCGGCATCAGGCTGGAAACGCGTGAGGTCGACGCCGTTGCCTACCACCTTGGTCTTCGACTGGCGCACCAACCGTCGCAGCGTCCGTCGGTCGGTGCCGTTCTGGTAGAGCTCCGCGTCGGAGAACGCGGCAGCCGCCGCCTCGGCGCCGTACACGGCCGCGCGCTTGAGCAACCGGTCCCCGGGCCCGGCCCACAGGCCGTGGCAGGTGTTGACGACAACCGGGACTGCCGCGAGCCTGCCGACGATCCGCCCCATCACACCGGTCTTGGGGTTGTGCGTGTGCACGATGTCGGGCCGCGACGCACGGACCACCTCGAGCAGCTCCCGCACCGCCTTCGCGTCCCGCCGGGGGTCCCACGCGCGGGTCAGTGCCGGCAGGGGCACGTGCTTGACACCGAGCCCCTCGACCTGGGCCACATACGCGCCGGGCGCGGAAGCCCCGGAGGTCTCCAACCCGGCTTGGTTGTCGACCTCCAGCTCCGTCGCCAGCAGCAGCGCCAAACTCATGTCCACGGTCGTGAGATGCATCAGCTTCAGTGGGCGGCCGTCTCGCGCCCGCAACTTGATCGGTCCGGAGCCTTCCCTGGCGTCAGGCACGGACCCCAACTCGCTTCGCCGTGGCAGTGATGCCGCCGTAAAGACGCTCGGGCAACAGGCCGCCGTCCAGCTTGGCGCGGAAGAACCCGATCGGGTCGCTGCCTCGAACCGGCACTCTGCACAGTCGCATCAGGTCTGCGCCCGGTCGGTTGCGGCCGAGCCGCCCGGTGGCCGCGCTGCGGAACCGGGCCCGAAGAGCCTCCTCGAGCTCCGGCACCGCAACCCCCCATGGGTAGGCGAAGTGACGTGGCGTCACGTTCAGCCGCTCGCGCAGCACCCGAGTACAGGTGTCCAGCTCGACCGCCGTGAGCAGCTCCGGCCGCACGTGGGAGTCGGTGTGGTTGCCGATCGTGCACAGACCGGACCCGGCCATCTCCTCCAGCTGTCGCCACGTGAGAGCTGGCGCGCCGCTTCCCCGCGCGGTCGAGCCCTCCCAGTGCATCGTGCCGCCCACGTAACGCGTGGCGACATAGAGCGTGAAGGGAAGACCCCGCTCACGCAGCCTCGGCCAGGCGTTGGCGTAGACGTCGCCGAACCCGTCGTCGAAGGTCAACACCACCCGCGGACCCGCATCGCCCCGGTCGAGCGCGTCCAGCGCGTCGTCGAGGTGCACAACGCGATAGCTGTCGAGTGCCTCCAGCTGCCGTTCGAAGGAGACGACCGGGAGGTCGAGCTCGTCCTGGGTGCCGCCGCCCACCCGGTGGTAGATCAGCAGCGTCGCCCCCTCCGCCGGCCGGCTCGTGGCCGCCCGTGCGAGCACCCGCTTCACATCTGTCCTGACGCTCATCTTCCCCCTCGTGCGAGGACGGCCCGGATCAGTGCCGTCCAGTCGTCGATCACCCGGTCAAGGTCGAAGTTGCGCACGCAGTGCGCCCGTGCCTGCGGTCCCAGCTGCGCCCGCGCCGACAGCACCCGGGCGAGACCGTCAGCGACCGCTTCCACGTCACCTACCGGAACGAGCTCTCCGGTGACTCCGGGTACGACGATGTCGCGGACGTAGCCGACGTCGGTCGCAACCGCGGGCAACCCGGACAGGCCGGCCTCGATCAGCGCTCCGGGGACACCTTCGCTGGCACTGGTCAGCACCACCGCGTCGGCGGCGTGCAGGACCGGGCCGAGGTCGTGCAGCTGGCCGAGAAAATGCACCCGTCCCGGCGCCGCCGAGCGTGCGCGTGCGGTCAGCTCCTCGCGCAGTGGGCCGTCACCGGCCACCACCAGCCGGACATCGGCGGGCATCCGGCTCACGGCATCGATCGCGATGTCCACCCGCTTCTCGGGTGCCAGGGCTCCGATGAGCGCGACCACGGCACCGCGCGCCGGCAGGCCGAGCCCGTGCCGGGCCGCTGCATGTTCCGCCGCGGTCCCGGGCCGGAAAAGCGCCGCCGAGCGGGCGTTGTGGATCACCCTGACCTGCGTGGCCGGCACGCCGAAGTGTGACCGAAGCACACGTGCGGACTCCTCGCTCAGCGCAGCGACGGCCGACATCCGCCCGAGCATCGCCCGGACCTGAATTCGTCGGCGTCCGCGGCCGGCCCAGAACATCGGGTCGCCGATGTTCTGGTAGATGATCGGTGCGCCGGTCGCCACACCTGCGACGACGGTGGCCGGGAGCGTGGTCGACCCGCAGGCGACGACGACGTCCGCCTGGCGGATCTCTCGACGCAGACGCCACAGTGTGGCGGCGCTCAGCGGGGAAGGGCCGAGCGGGTGCACCGGCAACCGCGGCTCAGCTTCCGCAGATGCCAGCGCGAGCAGCCGCGGCGATAAGCCCCGCTGACCGAGGCCCTCGCCCAGCACGCACGCGAAGGACTCCGCGCCTCGACGCTGGTTGCGAGTCATCAGCACCAGCACCCGCGGCACAGCATGGTCGACCACGGCGCTCGGCCTGAAGGTGTGCGTCGGTGATGTCACAGCTGCCCCTCAGGGACGGCCGAGCGCCCGATAGGTCCACCCGGCGCTCCGCCAGCGGTCGGGGTCCAAGGCGTTGCGCCCGTCGAGGATTCGCCTCTTGGCGACCACGGCACCCACGTCGTCGGGGTCCAAATGGCGGAACTCCTCCCACTCGGTCAGATGCAGGACGAGGTCGGCGCCCTCAGCGGCTTCGAGCACACCACCGGCATAACGCAGCGTCGGGAACAGCTGCTTTGCGTTCGCATTCGCTTGCGGGTCGTAGACACTGACGTGCGCTCCCTGCAGCTGCAACTGCGCCGCGACGTTCAGAGCGGGTGAGTCACGGACATCGTCAGATCTCGGCTTGAAGGCGGCGCCGAGCACCCCGATCCGCTTGCCGAGCACGCTGCCGTCGCACTCCGCCTTCGCGACCTCGACCACCCGGTGCCGCCGGCGCATGTTGATCGCGTCGACCTCCCGCAGGAAGGTCAGGGCCTGGTCGACGCCGAGCTCACCCGCTCGGGCCATGAACGCGCGGATGTCCTTCGGCAGGCAGCCACCGCCGAAGCCGAGCCCGGCGTTCAGATAGCGCCGTCCGATGCGCTCGTCGTATCCGATCGCATCGGCGAGGGTGACGACATCGGCTCCGGTGACCTCGCAGAGCTCGGCCATCGCGTTGATGAACGAGACCTTCGTGGCGAGGAAGGAGTTGGCAGCCACCTTCGTCAGCTCGGCGGTGGCGAGGTCGGTGACCACACACGGGACGCCCTCGGCCAACGGCACGGCATAGACCTCCCGCAGGGTCTTCTCCGCGGTCGGTGACTCGACGCCGACAACGAGCCGGTCCGGTCGCAACGTGTCCTCCACCGCGTGGCCTTCGCGGAGGAACTCGGGGTTCCAGGCAAGGTCGACCCCGAGGCCCGCCGGAGCGAGCTCGGCCAGCCTCCCGGCCAGCCGCTCCGCGGTGCCGACGGGGACCGTCGACTTACCCACCACCAGACACGGCCGGGTCAACCCCCGGGCAAGACCGTCGATCGCGCCCTCGACCGGGCGCAGCTCGGCGGAGTAGCCACCGGAGCGCTGCGGTGTGCCCACACAGATGAAGTGCACATCGGCGAAATCCGCCGCCTCCGCGATCGAGGTGGTGAAGCGCAGCCGACCCGAGGCGACGTGCCGGCCCAGCAGGTCGGCAAGGCCCGGCTCGTAGAACGACACCTCACCGGCGGACAACACGGCCACCTTGGCCGCGTCGGTATCGACACCGATCACCTCGTGACCCAGCTCAGCCATTCCGGCTGCGTGAGTCGCCCCCAGGTATCCCGTGCCGATCACTGAAATGCGTAACGTCATTGGAAGTTCCCCCCTCCGCCGGCGAGTCTGCCAGCGATCGCGCAGCCCCGGAGAGACTTCGGCAAAATCGGCTCGATTCCCGTGCGTCTGCCATCGAGCGCATGTCACAGTGACGCAGCAGGACAACGCCGATGGCCAGGCTGCGGATCCGGGGGGACTCGTTGGCCGCCGGGCCGTCAGGGGAGGGGTGCGGCGGATGTTCCATGAAGCACGTCCACAGTCGTGGATGCCTACAGCGGTAGTCCGGCACGTCCGCTCGGACTGGGCTCTGGGCGCAATCGATGCCACCTTGATCGCGATGGCGTGGACGACTGCCGTCATCCTCCGCTACGACGCCAGCGTTCCCCACAACGCCTGGGACGGTCTGTGGTCGTTCTTGCCGGTAGCCGTTGGCGTGACGATGGTCTGCCACGTCGGCGCCGGCCTGTACTCCGGGGTGTGGCGGTACGCCAGCGTGCACGAGGCACGGCTGGTGCTGGCGGCCCAGCTCGCGAGCTTCTCGGTGCTGTTCCCGGCCGTGCTGGTGATGGACCGTCCGGTGCCCGGGACTGTTCCGTTCATCGCCGCGCTCCTGACCTGCAGCCTCGTCGGCGCCGTCCGCTTCCAGTCCAGGCTGTTCGCGGTGCGACGCCAGCAGTCCCAGGAGGGGGTCGACCTCATCGTCATCGGCGCTGGCCCTGCCGGCATGGCACTCGCCCGAGACGTCCGGCAGCAACAAGACCAGGGTCGGGTCGTGGCGTTCCTCGACGACGACCCCCAGCTCGTTGGTCGCCGAGTCCAGGGCGTGCTCGTCGAAGGCACCCTGGACGACCTGCCCGACGTCGGCCGCCGGCACCATGCGACGCACGCCGTGCTGGCGATCCCGTCCGCCGCCCCTGAGCGGATCCGCCACGCCGCGGCGCTGGCCGACGAGTCCGGAATCGTGCTGCGGGTGGTCCCGCAGGTCTCCGAGCTCGTCAACGGGCAGGTTCTGCTGCGCGACGTCCGCGACCTGGAGATCAGCGACCTGCTCGGCCGCGACCAGGTCGAGACAGACCTCGCCGAGATGACTGCCCTCGTGGCGGGCAAGCGGGTCCTGGTGACCGGCGCAGGCGGGTCGATCGGGTCGGAGATCGCCCGCCAGGTCTCGGCGTTGGGCGCCGCCCGCGTGGTGCTGGTCGACCACGACGAGACGCATCTGTTCGACACCGCGGCCACCCTGACCGCGACCACGCCGGCGACAGCCGTCCAACGACTCGCCGACATCAGGGAGCAGGCGACGGTCGAGCGCCTCTTCCGGCAGGAGCGACCCGACATCGTCTTCCACGCCGCCGCGCACAAGCACGTGCCGCTGCTCGAGGAGCATCCGGTGGAGGCGGTGCAGACAAACGTGCTGGGCACGCACCACGTCGTAGATGCGGCTCGCCGTGCCGGGGTACAGCGCTTCGTCTTCATCTCCACCGACAAGGCGGTGCGACCCAGCAGCGTGATGGGCTCGACGAAGTTCGTGGGCGAGGGTGTGGTGCTGAGCCACTCCGACTCGATGACAACCTGCGCGGTCCGCTTCGGCAACGTCTTGGGCAGCCGTGGCAGCGTAGTCCCGACGTTCGTGCGTCAGATCCGCTCCGGCGGCCCGGTGACCATCACCGACGGCCGGATGACGCGGTACTTCATGAGCATTCCCGAGGCAGTGCGGCTGGTGCTGCACGCGGCCACGCTCGCACGAGGCGGCGAGGTGTTCATGCTCGACATGGGCGAGCCCGTCCACATCCTCGACCTGGCAAGCAGGATGATCCGGCTGTCCGGGCGCCGGCCGGGACTCGATGTCGAGATCCGCGTCACCGGCATTCGTCCAGGCGAGAAGCTGGCGGAGCAGCTGCACACCGAGGACGAGCGTCAACATCCGACATCGCACCCCTCGATCCTTCGGCTCGACCCGGTGTCGCTGTCCAAGGCGGAGCTGGGCGTCGCGCTCGATGAGCTGACGGCCGCCACGCTCGAGCGCGATGACACCACCGTCCGGACGCTGTTGCGACAGCTCGTGGCGGCGGGTCAGGGGACAGCGGTCCCGGCCCAGCACACAGCCAGGGTCACCATTGACGAGGAGGACGTCGCATGGACCTGATCGGCTATCTGAGCATCCTCCGCAGGCGGTGGACGCTGGTTGCCGCTACGGCGTCGTTGGCTCTTGTCGTCGTCTGGCTCACGCTGCCGGCAGAGGCACAAACCGGTCCGGTGGTGCGCACCTACCAGGCCACCGCGACGCTGATCAGCAGCCCCACGGCGGAGACACCGCTCAATCTGGCAACCGCCGCCTTGTTCACCACGATCGGCGAGGTCCCGGAGCGAGCCGCCAAGCAACTGGACTACGACGATGATCCGCAGATCCTGGCCACCGAGATCACCACCGCTGTCGACCCCGAGACCGCGACCCTGCAGATCAGCACGGTCGGCAGCGACGGTGAGCTCACTCAGCGGACCGCCAACGTCTTCGCCGCCGAGCTGATCGGCTTCTTCGAGCGCAGGGACCGAGAGCAGGCCACGAAGCAGCTGAAGGAGCTCAACGAGCTGCTCAAGCAGGACGGCGCCCGCCTCGACCAACTCGACAGCGCGCTCGAGCTGACGCCGAACGACCCCCGCCTCACGGCCGAGCTCGAGGGGCTGACGGCGCGGTACTCCTCCATCACAGCGGAGGTCGCCGCCCTCAACGACCAGCTGCTGGCAGACCCACCGTTGGAGATGCTGCAACCCGCCGTGGCGATCCCCGACCAGACGGGTGGCTTCGCGCCGCCGTCCGACCCACGTGATCGACTCCTGATCGGCGGCGCCCTCGGGTTGTTGCTGGGGATCGCCCTCGCCCTCGTCGTCGAGCGCATCGACTCGCGGTTGCGCACCCGCGAGCAGACCGAGGATGCCCTACAGCTGCCGGTGCTGGCCGAGATCCCCGCACTGCCGTGGAGCCATCGAAAGACTACCGAGGTCATCAGCGCGACCGAGCCTGGAAGCGCCATCGCGGAGTCGTACCGAAACCTCCGGTCAGCCCTGTTGCTGCTGAAGCCGGACTCGGGCGAGCGGGGGCCGGGAGGGCACAAATCGAGCGTCATCCTGGTCACCAGTGCACGGCCGAACGAAGGCAAGACCACCTCAGTGGCCAATCTCGCCGTTGCGATGGCGGAGTCGGGCCGTCAGGTGCTGGTGCTCTCGCTCGACTTCCGCAACCCGCGTATCCATCGCTATCTCGATGTGCCCTCCGGCTCCGGCTTGTCAGACCTGCTGCAGGCGGGACGACCCGACGACCTTGACCTGGTCGTGCGTGACAGCCCCTTCACCGGCGTACGCGTCGCGACCAGCGGCCAGGAGATCAACCACCCCGGTGCCCTGTTCGCGGGCGTGGGCCCGCTGATCGAGCGAGCTCGGGACCTGGCGGACATCGTCATCATCGACACGGCTCCGCTGCTTGCCGTCTCTGACGCGGTCGACCTCTCCCCGCATGTCGACACCGCAGTCGTAGTAGCCCGCCTCAACCGGACCACCTCGCACCAGGCAGCGGCGTCTCAGCGTCTGCTGTCCCGACTGCGAGTGCCGGCAGTAGGTGCAGTACTGGTCGGAACAGGCTCCTCGGCAGTCGTCGACAGCTATGTCTCCCGATCGACGCTTGTGGACCAGGTGACGACACGGCTCGGCGTGCAGGCCGGGCGACGGCGTCCGGTCACACACCCCGCCCATCGAGGCGGCAACAAGGACGACAACCGGAGTGGGGGGACCACCGCAGATGACTGACCGAATCGAGACACTGCTCAACCGCCTGAAGCACGGGCCTGTGCGCCTGTGCGTCATCGGCCAGGGTTACGTGGGCCTGTCCCTCGCAGCTGCGGCCGCCGCCGACGGCATGCACGTCACGGGCATCGACATCGACGGGAACCGGGTCGGCTCTCTCAGTGCCGGCACCAACGTCGTGCCCGGGGTCGATGACGGGACGTTCGAGTTGGGCGTCGACAGCGGGCGCCTCAACTTCAGCACCGAGTTCTCCGCCGTGGCCGACGCCGACGTCGTGGTGGTCTGCGTACCGACACCGATCACCGAGCACCGGCCCGATCTCTCCGCGATCGAGGGCGCGGGGCGCGAGGTCGGCGCGCGACTGCGCCGCGGGAGCCTGGTGATCCTCGAGTCCACCACCTACCCCGGCACGACCGAGCAGGTGCTGCAGCCGTTGCTCGAAGCCAAACGGTTGCGGGCCGGGCGGGACTTCCTGCTCGCGTTCTCGCCGGAGCGGATCGACCCTGGCAACACCAAGTACGGTCTGCGCAACACACCGCGCGTCGTGGGCGGGATCGACGAGGCCTCGACCGAGGCAGCAGCGGCGTTCTACCGCCAGCTGGTCGATGACGTGTCGCCGCTGTCGAGCTGCCGCGCGGCGGAGCTGGCCAAGCTGCTCGAGAACACCTTTCGCATGGTCAACATCGCCCTCGTCAACGAGCTGGCCATGCAGTGCAACGACCAGGGCATCGACACCTGGGAGGTCATCCGCGCCGCGAGCACCAAACCCTTCGGCTTCATGCCGTTCTACCCGGGCCCCGGCGTGGGCGGTCACTGCATCCCCCTGGATCCCACCTACCTCGCCTGGCAGTCGCGTCGTGACACCGGACGGCGTTTCCGGCTGGTCGAGCTCGCCCAGGACATCAACGCGGAGATGCCGGAATACGTCACCAGGCGGATCATCGACGCTCTGGGCAAGCGTGGGGTCCCGCTGTCCGAGGCCAACGTGCTGGCGCTCGGCGTCACCTACAAGCCCAACGTCGGCGACTTGCGCGAGTCAGCTGCCGTCGAGTGCCTCGCACAGCTGTCGCGACGTGGTGTCACCGTGAGCTTCCACGACCCGTACGTCGACCGGATCACCAGCCATGGTTTGCAGCTGCGACGGACCCGACTGACCGAGAAGGCCATCGCCTCGGCTGATGCTGTCGTGGTGCTCACACCGCACGAGCGGTACGACTTCGACCGGTTGGTCAAGCACGCGCGGCTGATCTTCGACGCCCGCAACGCCCTCGCTGTGCGGGGAGACGATCGGGTGGTGACGCTGTGACGGACGCGACCGGCCGCCCGGACGGATTCGCCCGCGCCGCCGGTGTGCTGTGGCGCGACACCGGTGCGCATGTCGTCGCGCTGCCCACCGCCGGCAGCGGCGACGTCATCGTGCTCGGGGGTGGCAGCGCCCAGATCTGGCGTTTGCTGCGGCGGCCGAGGAGCCTCGCGCAGCTGGTGGATGCTTTCGTCGACGAGGCCGGCGCGCCGCCGCCCCAGCAGCACATCGCGGCCGCAGCCGCCGACCTGGTCGCGCGCGGCGTCGTGCGCAACAGTCAGGTGGTCTAGGCATGGCGCAGATCTCGGCGTCCGCCGGCGGACACTCCCCGGCGGCGCGCGCGGTGGCGGCGCACGGCCTCGTTGGCACGACTCTGAACCTGCCGGAGGCACCGCTGACCGACGTCGAGTTCACGCGACTGCATGCCGCGACGCGAAGCCAACGGATGACGGGACTGTTCTGGGCGGCGATCACGTCTGGGGCCTTCCCGGTCACCTCCTCGCAACGCGACCGGGCCGAGGAGTCTCACCTGCAGTCGCTGGCGGCGGCGCTGGTACTCGAGCACCTGGTCGTGAACACCGTCGGAGTCCTGGAGAAGGCCGCCATCCCGGTCCGGACCCTGAAGGGAGTTGCGCTGGCACACTTGGACTACCCCGACCCTGGCCTGCGAACGTTCGGGGACATCGACCTGTTGGTGCCCGGCGACCAGTTCGACGACGCGGTCACCGTGATCACCGAGACCGGTGCGGCTCGGCGTTATCCCCAGCCCCGGCCGGGGTTCGACCGTCGATTCAGCAAGGGCACGTGCCTGTGCACTCCGGACGGTCTCGAGATCGACCTGCATCGGACCTTCACCATGGGCCCGTTCGGCGCGCGGCTGGCGCTGCACGAGCTGTGGGCACGCTGCGACGAGTTCGACCTCGCCGGAGTCACCGTCCAGGCGCTCTCGGTCGAAGAACGCCTCCTCCACGCGGCGTACCACGCGGCCCTCGGCGACGAGCGCCCACGGCTGGTGCCGTTGCGTGACGTGGCGCAGATTCTGCTGACCCACGATGTCGACATGTCTCGTCTGCACTGGCTGATGCGTGCGAGCCAGGGCGAGGCGGTGGTGGCCCGGGCTGTGCGCTGGGCCTGGCAGGAGTTGCAGATCGCCGACGTGCTGGGGGCAAGCGCTTGGGCCGAGACCTACCGTGAGGACCAGCGCACCCTGTCGGACCTCGCGGTCTACGGCCTCGGGTCGAGCTACGCCGCTCGATCGTGGGCCACAGTCAAGGCCATCCCGACTCTGTCGCAGCGGTTGAAGTTCGTGTACGCGATGACCATGCCGCAGCGCTCATACCTCGGCACTCGTCATCGCAGCCAGCGAGACCGCCTGCGTCAGGGCATCGGTGAGATCCGGAGCCTACGGAGCCAGCGATGAGCATCCTGGCGGCGCCGCTTGTGGTGCGAGCGCTCGAGGTTGCTGACCGCCCCGCAGTCATGGCCCTGTTGACAGCTGCCTTGGGCGGCGGACCCACCGGGACCTACAGCGACGACTTCTTCGGGTGGAAGCACCTGCGCAACCCGTTCGGCAGCTCGCCCGGGCTTGTCGCCGTGCAGGAGGATCGCATCGTCGGGGTTCGGCTCTTCCTGCGCTGGGAGCTGGAAGCTGCAGGCAAGCCGGTCAGTGCGGTGCGGGCAGTGGACACCGCGACTGATCCTGCTTTCCAGGGGCAGGGGATCTTTCGCCGGCTCACGCTCGAACTGCTGCAACAGCTCGACGATGCCGGAGGGGTCGACCTGGTCTTCAACACGCCGAACACGAGCAGCAGGCCTGGATACCTCAAGATGGGCTGGCAGTCGGTGGGGGCCTTGCCGGTGCGGATCTGCCCGGTGCGTCCGGTTCGCTTTCTCCGCGGGGCCCGAGGCGCCGGCGGCACCACGGCCGGCGCGTCCCCCGGGCGCCGCGGGTCGGCCGCGGCACCCAGTCACCCCGTGCCGGACTGTCCCTTTGGGACGGCCGGACAGCTGCTCCGCGATCGCGGCGCCGAGGTCGGCGAGCTGGCTCAGGCAGTGGCGGCGACCAGCAGATTGCACACCAGGCGGACGCTGGCCTATCTGTCCTGGCGATACGGTGATGCGCCGGGCCTCGACTACCGCTGTATCACGGTGGAGTCGGCGGGGACGCTGACAGGAGTGGCTTTCGGCCGGATGCGCCGGCGGGGGCCGCTTGCCGAGTTCACCCTGTCGGACCTGCTGGTGCGCGACGGTGACCGACACACGGCACGGCAGCTGCTGCGCACCGCGCGGGGCTCCGGTGCCGACCATGTGGCCGTCCACACCTCCGCAGGCTCGGAGGCCGAGCGCGTCGCGCTCTCGACCGGATACCTGACGGTGCCGCGCAATGGCATGGAGCTGGTCGCGAATCCGCGGCGCACCACCTCTGTCGACCCACTGCGGTTGACCTCATGGCAACTGTCCCTCGGGGATGTCGAGGTCTTCTGAGATGTCCGGAGTCGGGTCGCGCGTCGGTGTGATGCTCACCGCCCAGGTGGCGGGCGTCGTCGCTGTGCTGGCCTACGTGCTGCTCGTCGAGTGGGCGGTGGCGAACGCGAGCTACGACGTGTGGTCCGCTCTCGTCGTGATCCCGATGCTGCTGTTGCTGAGTGGGCATCTCATCGTCCGTGCCGGTCGCCGCCAGGAAGACCCGCGCTTCCTGCGGCTGCTGGCCGTAGCCTTCGCGCTGAAAGCGCTCGCGACCGTCGCGCGCTACCTGATGGCGTTCGTCGTGTACGACGGGCAGAGTGACGCCGCCGTCTACCACGACGAGGGCGCCCGGCTCGCCGAGAGTTACCGGGACGGATTCTTCGATGCCGAGATCGGCCGGGACTTCATCGGCAGCGGGTTCATCCGAGTGCTCAACGGACTGCTCTATGCCGTCACCGGCCCCAGCATCTTCGTGTCATACGCTTTCTTTGCCTGGATGGGCTTCTGGGGGCTCTACTTCTTCTACCGGGCCTTCTGCGTCGGCGTCCCTGACGGCAACCATCACCGATACGCAATCATGGTGCTTTTCCTGCCCTCCATGCTTTTCTGGCCCTCGTCGCTGGGCAAGGAAGCATGGATGACGTTCGCTATCGGTCTTTCTGCCCTGGGCACGGCGCGGTTGCTGGGCGGCCACCGCAAGTGGCTGTTTCCCATGGCGATCGGGCTCACCGCAACGGCCATGGTCCGTCCGCACATCACCGCAGCGCTGTTCGCCGGAGTCGCCGTGGCCGTACTGCTTCGTCGGTCACAGCGTCCGACCACACCCCTGTCGCCGTTGTCCCATGCCCTGACGATCGCGGTGGTGTTCGCAGCCGGCTTCTTCATCGTGAGACAGGCTGCGAGTTTCCTGGGCGTAGAGGATCCGTCGATCTCCGGAGTCGACGCGGCGATCGACGCCACCCAGGAACGCACGGCGGACGGCGGATCGGAGTTCACGCCGGTGGCGGTCAACTCCCCACTGGACATGCCATGGGCGGTCATCTCCGTGCTCTTCCGGCCGTTCATCTTCGAGGCGAACAACGTCGCATCGCTTATCGCGGCGACCGAAGGAACCGCTCTGCTGGCACTGCTGTTGGTCTCGCTACCCCGGCTCCGCGGGCTGCTCGGCGGGCTGACCCGCGAGCCGTACCTGATCGTATGCGTCGTCTACACGCTGCTGTTCGTCTACGCCTTCTCCAACTTCTCCAACTTCGGCATCCTCACGCGGCAACGGGTCCAGGTGCTCCCCTTCGTGCTCGTCTTCTTCGCCTTGCCAATCACGCAAAACCTGCCGCTGCTGCGGCAGTTGCGACCTACTCGACAGAAAGTGTCACCATGACGATTGTTTCGACGACACCTGCGGCACCGGCCATCGTCGGTGGGTCACCAGCCTTTCCCACCGGCCTCGCACTGATGCGTCCAACCCTGCCGGACCTGCCCGCCCTCGAGCGCAAGCTCAGCAGCATCCTGGCATCCGGCTGCCTCACCAACGGGCCCACGGTGAAGGACCTGGAGGAGCGGGTCGCGGAGCGCCTCGGAGTGCAGCACGCGGTTGCGGTCGCCAGCTGCACCTCTGGACTCACGCTCACGCTGCAGGCACTGGAGGCGCGGGGCAAGGTGGTGATGCCGAGTTTCACCTTCTCGGCGAGCGCGCACGCTGTCACGTGGGCAGGAGGCGAACCCGTGTTCGCCGACATCACCCCTGACACTCTGTGCGTCGACCCGGAGTCGGTCGCAGCAGCGGTCGCAGGCCTCCCCGACGACGCCGCAGCCATCACCGCGACGCACATCTACGGAACGCCGTGCAGCACGAACATGCTGCAGGCGGTCGCCGACCAGGCAGGTGTGCCCCTCGTCTACGACGCAGCGCACGGCCTTGGCTCGATGCGGCAAGGTGAACCCATCGGTGGCTTCGGCACGGCCGAGGTCTTCAGCCTCAGCCCTACCAAGGTCATGGTGGCGGGCGAAGGCGGCTTGGTCACCACCAACGACTCAGCACTGGCACAGACGCTCAGGCTCGGCCGCAACTACGGAAACCCCGGCAACTACGACTGCGTGTTCGCCGGTCTCAACGCCAGGATGTCCGAGCTGCACGCGGCGGTCGCACTGCACTCGCTGTCCTGGCTCGATGCGAACGTTGCGCGACGCAACGAGCTCGTCGAAGCATTCTGGGCCGCGCTCGACGGCCTCCCCGGACTACGCCGTCCGCATGTCGACGCAGGCGACCTATCGACGTACAAGGACCTTACGGTCGTCGTCGACGAGTCCACCTTCGGCCTTTCAGCGGCCCAGCTCGCCGAAGCGCTCCAGCACGAGGGCATCGAGTCCAGGCGCTACTACCACCCGAGCATCCACGCGCAGCAGGCGTACCGGCACCTGCCGAGCAGAGACCTGCCGGTGACGAGCCAGATCGCTCCGGCCGTGCTCTCCGTGCCGCTGTGGTCGCACATGAGCGACGCCGAGTTGGGCGCGATGGCCGATGCGATCGTGCGGATCCAGCAACATGCCGCGCAGATCAGCGGACCCGTCAGCCGTGCCCAGGTGACGCGATGACCTCAGCGGCCCGGTCCGTCACCGTCACCCCGGCTGCCTCGCTGGAGGCCGACTGCCTGCGCCTCCTGCTGCAGGCTGCGGGCGTTCCGGTCGTCGCCGACGCCGACGAGCACACCACGGCCGTGGTGCTCGCACTCCCCCGCAGCATCGACCTTGCGGCACCGGCCAGCGCGATCCGGATGCCGCCGACCGGCCGAGTCCCGCTTCTGCTGGTTGCGGACGCCGTCGACTCCAAGGCACTGGCGCTGGCACGTGGCCTGCGGGCCTCCGGCGTCGTCAGCTGGTGCAGCCCGACCGATGTCCTCGTCAGTGCCGTACGCACCGTCAGCGAGGGTGGCCGCGTGCCACGTAGAAGCGGCAGGAACGTCAACCCCGACCCGTTGACGCAGCTGACCAGCCGTGAGCGGGACGTCGCCGCACTGCTGGCGCTGGGTGAGCAGGACGACGGGATAGGCGACCGCCTCGGCATCACCCCGGCCACGGTGCACAGCCACATGCAGCACGTGCTCGTCAAGCTCGACGCCCCGCACCGTCACGCGGCCGCGGTGATGGCCCGCCAGAGTCCACTGCTCTCGCAGCGGTTGCGCGAGTGGAGGACACGAGACCAGGTGACGGCCGGATGAGGATTCTGGTCGCTGCCGATCGGCCGCCCGTGCGCGACGGTGTGGTGCTGGCCATCAGCGCCCGCTTTCCCGACGCCGAGATCCGCACCGCGGCCGACACAGCCGGGTGCCGGCACCTGCTCGAGCGCTGGGTCCCGCACGTCGCCCTGATCGACGCGGGCCTTCCGCCGGTCGGGGCGATGCCGCTGTGCGCGCGGTTGCACGAGGCGAAGGTGCGCACGCTGGTCGTGGTCGGTGGAGCAGAGGAGGCCCTCGAGCTGCTGGAGATCGGCGTACACGGGGTCGTGTCGAGCGCCCAGGGCCTGGAAGGGGTGGCCGCTGCCGTGCAAACCGTGACCGACGGACACACCCACGTGCCTCCCGCCCTGATCGGCGGCGTGCTGCAGGGCCTGGTCCATCGCAACCGCCAGCACGAGAGTGCGCGCGACCGGCTGCAGCGTCTGAGCCGGCGCGAGCAGGAGGTGCTGGCTCTGCTCGGGAAGGGTCGCGACCACGTCAGCATCGCGCGAAGCCTGGCGATATCGCCGCACACCGCCCGGACACACATCCGTCATGTGATGTCCAAGCTGGAGGTCAGCTCACGCGTCGAGGCCGCCGCCCTCGCCGCTGACCTTGGTTTGGTCATGGACCCGGTAGGGGGGCGTCCATGAATGTCGACTTCGTCCACGACCGACCTGTTCGGCTGGGCACCGCGACCGTCCGCCACGGTGCATCCGGAGCGGTCGTCCGCCGCGCGGACACATCCGTCGAGGCTGCCCTGAACCCCACTGCGTTCGCACTGTGGGAGCTCTGCGACGGCGACACGTCCGTCGCAGAGATGGTGGCTGCGATCTGCCAGCTGTTCGACGTGTCGCCAGAGCGAGCGACCTCGGACGTGGCGCACGGCATGCAGCAGCTGCGAGAGAGCGGCCTGATCTCGTGAGCCGCGCCGACCGTGCGCTCGACGCTCTCGAGACGCTGCCCGCACCACCGGCCCCTCTGCCGGCCCCTCTGCCGGCGCCGACCGCAGTCATGGCGGGCGGTCCGCGAGACTGCCCGACGCAGGTGGACCCTGACTTCTTCCGGCACCGACGATGGGCCTGGCGCAGCGGGCCGTGCGCGGCGGTCGGCCACCGCTTCGAGATCACGAGCGAACCGCTGCACGAGCTCAGGTCGCTGCTCGGCCCGCTGGTCACACCGCTGCGGGCGCAGAACCCGCCGTCGGTCCACGGTCACTACCGCATCGTCCGTCATCGCAATCCAGAAGTGCCGTACGCGCTCTACTACGGCGGCATGCGGCTGACCCTGGCCACCCGGCCGGAGTCGTTGGTCCGGTTCCTCACCTGGCACATCAACCGGCAGATGGTCGACAAGTCCAGCGCTGAGCACGTCGTCCTGCATGCGGCTGCCGCCACCCGCGCAGGTATCACCGTGATGCTGCCCGGCGACCAGGAACACGGCAAGACGACCACGGTGGCGGGTCTGCTTCGCGAGGGATACGAGTACGTCACGGACGAGGCCGTCGCGATCGACCCCGCGACCTTGCACATCACGCCGTTCCCGAAGGCGTTGAGCATCGACGACGGGGCATGGCCACTGTTTCCCGAGTGCCGGCCGCTGGTCGGCACCGAGGGCCTCCGACAGTGGCAGGTGCCCGCGGAGCAGCTGGGCAGCCAGAGCATGCGGGGTGCGGTGTCACCACCGACGGTCGTGGTCTTCCCGATGTTCGTCGCAGGCAGCACGACCCGATGCTCGCAGCTGAGCAGGGGCGAGGCGGTGCGCGAGCTCGCACAGGGCACCTTCCACTTCACCCAGCGGCCCGCACGCAACCTGGCCACCCTGGTCGACCTGACCCGGGGTGCCACGGTCGCGCGGCTGCGGATCGGCTCGCTGGACGGCGCGGTGCGCGCCATAGAGACCTTGGTAAGCCAACGCCTGATGGAGAAGCTGTGACAGTGACCAACAACCGGGAGGGTCTCTCGCCCTCGACCGTGCTCGTCCACCGTGAGAGTCCGGCCGTCGAGTACGTCGAGGTCGACGGCGAGACCGTCGTCTACGACTGCGCCGGCAACGCCATCCACCTGCTCGACCAGATCGGGACCCTGCTGTGGACCTTGCTCGACGGCACCGCGTCGTTGCGCGCTACCAGTGCGGACCTGGCGGCCGCGTTCGGACGGCCACCCGATGAGGTGCTCGACGATGTGATGCGCTTCGCCACCGAGATGGAGGCTGTCGACCTGGTGGAGCGGGTCGGGTGAGCATCATCGTGCAGACAGACATCGCAGCACCCCGGCCGCTGCCGCAGCGACACACCCCGTGCCTCTCGCGTCTGACAGCCCGCAGGCCGTGGGGCCCGACGCTGGCCCTCCGAGTCGGCTGCTGGCAGGTGGGGGTGCGCGCGAACTCGGCAGCCGCTGCGGAGCAGGTGTCCGCGCTGTTCGCCGGCGCGCGAACCCCTGAGCTGGACGATAGGGTGCCGGCCAACTTCTCGGTCGAGATCGCCGGCTCCACCGACTCCACCGGCTCCAGGAGCCGTGGGCTCCATCTGGTGTACCGGGACCACGAGATCGTCGCGCGCCGTCACGAGCCCGGTGATCTGCTGCTCGACCTGGCGGACCTGCTCGACGAGATCGGTAACGCGGAGCGGTGCGACCTGCTCGCCGTACGCGCAGCTGCGGTCGTCCGATCCAATCAGCAGGTGCTGCTTCTTCCGGCGTCCTGGCATGCCGCGCTGCTACCGCACCAGGCTCGCCTGGCGAGGGACGGGCTCGACCTGTTGCCCGCACGCAGCCACCTCGTGGACGGTGCGGCCGCCCAGGTGGTGGCGTCCACGCTGCGTCGTCGGGGCGTGCAGCCCGGACAGCGCCTCGACATCTGCCTGTGGGGCCTGCGCGTGCTCACCGAGCACCGGTGCACGCTGCGTCCGGCCGAAGTGGTGCAGCTGGGCTTCTCGACCCTCGCGAACGTCGACGCGCTGAGACCCCGACCGGCGCTCGACGGCCTGGCCGGGCTTGCTCGCAGGGTGCCTGCCCTCGGCCTGCCGCAACTGAGCAGCCGATCTGCGGTCCCCGCGCTGCGTGAGCTGCTGCTGCACGCCTGACCGCCATACACGAGCGGACGCAGGGCCGGTTCAGCCCTGCTCGTTACCGAACCCGCTACGCCACACAGGATCCGCTGTGGCCCTCGCGCAGTGTGAGGGCCACAGCGGCCTGCCGGGGCAGGGGTTCCCCGTCTATACGCAGATCACGCCGGCGACGAAGGAGATGTCCTTGTCCTCGAGCTCCACGACCGCAGTGTTGCCGGTCTGGTAGTCGAAGTCGTCACACTCACCCTTCGTGCGGTTGCCTGCCTTTGCCTGCAGATCCTCGATCCGGCTCCCGGGCGGGATCGTGATCGATGCGGTCTTGCCGTCAGCCGCGATCATGACCGTGATCGACTTCGCGACGCCGCCGACCGCGAAGGTGCCGACGTTGCCCGGTCCATCCACCCGCACGTCGGCGTCGGCATAGCCGTCGGGCAGGCACCAGTTGGCGCCGCCCCCGATGGCGTCACCGCTGTCGAACCTGTTCTCGTCGACGTCGTACTTGAACCGCACCAGATGTCCCGGTGGGCACAGCCCCGTGCCGACCGCGAAGGCCGGCGTCATGATCGACTGCACGGTCGGCGCCGCCCACAGCGTCGCACCACCGACGATTGCAGCGCGCTGCAAGAACGCCCGGCGCTCCATACCTGGTCGGTGCCCTGGTGTGGGCTCGATCTCTGCCATGGACTTCCCTCCCCTCAAGAGCCTCAGACATCCGAGGCACCTGACCTAGCCAACGTATGGGACCCAGCTTGTTGACGCGTCCACAATCTGAAGTAGTCGGACTCACGCAGAGCGGCACCTTGGTGACTGACCGACCGGAATGCGGTCTCGACCGACGTGCTACACGCAGATGACGCCTACCACGAAGGAGATGCGCTTCCGTCCCAGGCTTACGACGGCCGTGTCGCCCGTCTGCGATTCGAAGTCGTCGCACGCACCGCTGACCATGTCACCGGCCTTTGCCTGCAGATCCTCGATCCTGCTGGTGGCCGGGATCTTCACGTACGCCGTCTTACCGCCGTCCGCGAGCGTGACGGTGATGCTGTAGGTGCTGCCAGCGACGGTGAACAACGCGGAGTTGCCGGTGCCGCTGACCGAGACGTCGGCGTCGCCGTACCCGTCGGGCAGACACCACTGCACGCCTCCCCCCGAACCACTGTCGAACCGGTTGTTGCTGACGTCGTACTTGAACCGCACCAGATGACCCGGCGGGCACAGCCCGCTGCCCACCGCGAAGGCCGGCGTCATGATCGACTGCACGGTCGGCGCGGCCCACAGGGTCGCGCCACTGACGACCGCAGCGCGTTGCAGGAACGCCCTTCGCTCCATGCCCGTTCGCGGTTCGTCCGCGGGCTCGAAATCTTCCATGAAGTCCCCTCCCCTGGCCGCCCGGGGGCGGCAGCACCCCGAGCTGCGTGTTGCCTCGACCATAGGCGGGAGACGCACGACCTGGCGTCCGCAATGGGGAGTAACCCGGATGACCCACGGTGACCGTCTGGACGCGGACAGGGGAAGACCGACCGAGCCTACGACGCTGGTACGCCTGGTCGAAGCCGCTTTAGGGTGAAGCGTGATCTCGCACCCGTCCCCGCCCTGCGCCGCACCGAACTAGCCACATGACCACCGAGCGGCACGTCTCGACGACAGGCGCGTGGCGCCTCGTCCGAGGCGGCGCGGTGGGCGTGTGTGCGAGCGGGCTCGGGGCGCTCGCACACGTCTCGGCGGGTGGCGCGACTCCGGCCCTACCCCTGCTGCTGGCCCTCACCGTCGGCGTCACCGGGACGTGCGCGGTGGCGAGTCGGTGGCGGTGGACGCTGCCTTCGCTGGCCGCAGCGATGACGCTCGCTCAGCTCACGTTCCATCAGGTCTTCGCCGCGTACGGCGCAAGCGGCGCGGACGCCGTGCACTCCGTGCACACGGGTCCACAGTTGACGGCGCCGATGGCTGCCGCCCACAGCGCCGCGGCGCTCGGAACTGCCCTCGCCCTGCGGTTCGGCGAGAGCTGGCTGCGCGCCGTCGTCGACCTCCTCGGGCGGCGGTTGTTGCGGCTCTTCGGTGCCTGGTGGTCGCTGTCGCCGCGGCGTCCGCAGGCCGCCGTACCCGGCGGTGATGCCCCGGTTCTCAGCCACGATGCTGGCACGAGCGTCTGGAGCCGCGGGCCACCACGGTAGGTGAACGACGAACACCACACCGGCACGACCGGTGCATTCACCTATCTGCAAGGGAACACTTCACCATGAATATCTTCGCGCGCATGCGCCGTGTCCTGGCAGTCGTCGCGGTCACCATCGGGCTGATGTTGCTCGGCGCCGCGGCTGCCAGTGCCCACGTCACCGTCTCCTCTCCCGACGCCGAGCCCGGCGGCTACGGCAAGCTTGTCTTCCGGGTCCCGAGTGAGTCCGACACCGCCACCACCGAGTCGGTGACCGTTCAGCTGCCGACCGATACGCCGTTCCGCTCCGTCAGCGCCAAGCCGTTGGCCGGATGGACGGTCCAGACCACGACCGAGAAGCTCGAGGAACCGGTCGAGTCCGACGGCTTCACCATCACCGAGGCAGTCACCGAGGTCACCTGGACCGCGAAGGAGGGCCACGGCCTGCAGCCCCACCAGTTCACCGAGTTCGAGCTGTCGGTCGGCACCTTTCCCGAAGGCGTCGAGTCGCTGACGCTGCCCGTGATCCAGACCTACTCCGACGGGGAGATCGCCGCCTGGGACCAGGTGTCCACGGGCGAGGAGGAGCCGGACAGCCCGGCGCCGGTCCTCCAGCTCGGCGCTGCGAGTGAGATCGCCGAGGTGAGCAGTGCGTCCGGGGCGTCCGCCGCCTCGGACGGTTCCGGTGCCGACGCGTTGGCCCGCATGCTCGGTGCCGGCGGGCTGGCTCTGGGAGCTGTCGCGCTGCTGTGGACATTGCTCGCCCGGCGGCGGAGCAGCTGATCGCCATGCGGGGCAGAGCAACCGTCGCACTGGCGCTGCTGTCGGCCGTCCTGGGCGGCGCGCTCCTCGTCCAGGTCGTCGCCGCAGCACCGGCCATCGCTCATGCCGAGCTGGCGTCGTCGGATCCGGCAGCCGGAGCCCGGGTGAAGACACTCCCGGACGTAGCCCACCTGCGCTTCACCGAGGTCGTGGGCCAGCCGGCTGCCCTGAGCGTCACCGGCCCGGACGGCACGGACATCGCGACCGGGGAGGTCGACGTGGTCGACAACCAGCTGTCACGTCCACTGGACAGCGAGGCGGAGCTCGTCAAGGGCACCTACACGATGAGCTACCAGGTCACCTCCGCCGACGGTCATCAGATCTCGGGCACGGTCGACTTCAGGCTCACGGTCGGTCAGCAGGCACAGCCGGCATCCGCGCCACCTCCCGCCGCGGAGGAGGAGGGTGGCCCGAGCACCGGCCTCGTCGTGGCATTGGTCGCCGGCCTTGTGGTCGCCCTCGGTCTCGCCGTGCTCAGCGTCGGCCGGCTGGTGGGTGGGGCAGCTGATGCCTGACCGGCCCCTCGTGCGTCCCGTTGCGGGACTGCTCGTGGGCGCGCTGGTCGCGGGTGCACTCACGTTGACGCTGGTGCTGCTGCTCGGCGGCGGTGCGCCTCGTTCGACGCCTGGGCTGCCGGGCGCCGGCGCGCTGGTGGCCTGGGCCCTCGCCCTCACGCCGTACCCGATCAACGTGGCCGCTGCCGTCACCGTGGGATTCGCCTTGCTGGGCGGGGGGTTCCTGGGTCCCACCGCCCAGAGCAGCCTGCACTCCCGGGCGCTGCGGGTGAGTTGTGTGGCGGCCTGGGTGTGGGTCGCGCTGACCCTGCTGATCGTCGCACTCCTCGCGCTGCAGCTGCGTGCGGTGGTCGGCGACGTGGGCGCGCTGCTGGAGTCGGTGCAGGTGCGGGCGTTGCTCGCGCAGGCCGCAGCAGCGGCAGTAGCCGCGGTCGCGGCGCGGCGAGGATCCCGACTGGTCCTGCCGCTGGCCCTGGTGGCGCTGGTCCCCGACCTGCTCGCCGGCCATGCCCGGACAGCGGACTCGCCCCTGCTCGCCGGCGCGGCGATCGTGGCCCACGTGCTCGCAGCCACACTGTGGGTAGGCGGCTTGGTCGCACTCGGTTGGCTCGCGCTGCGGCACCGAGACGCCTGGGCCAGCGTGCTCTCGCGCTACTCCGCCCTCGCGCTGGCAGCCGTCGTCGCGCTGAGCATCTCCGGCGTGGTCGCGGCGCTGGGCCGGGTCGGGTCGTGGGAGCAATTGCTGGCCGACGGGTACGGCGTGGTGGTGCTGCTGAAGTCGGCGGTGCTGGCCGCGCTCGTGGCCTTCGGCGCGATGCAACGCCGGCACGTGGTGCGCCGGGGGCCGCGAGCGCGTGGCCGGGACATCGTGCTGTTGGCCGGCAGCGAGCTGGTCCTGATGATGCTGGTCTTCGCACTCGCCACCGGGCTGGCGCAGACTCCTCCACCTACTTGAGCGGAGCAAGGTTGGTGATCTCGTGGCGAAGGTCTGTCCTTCTTCCCGTCGAGATCGCAGTTCTGCCTCAGCTACAGGTGGTGGTAGCGGCCGCGACGATGCACCAGCGGCTGCGCCTGGTCCTCGTCGGCCACCGTGACCTGCTCGACGACGGCCTCGGCGAGCACGGACCACCCGACGGTGCGCATCTCACCCTCGACGAGACGGCAACCGGCCCACGCCAGCGCCGTGTCGAGCACCGGGCCCCACTCTGTGCTGCTCCACGAGCCGAGCTTGAACACCCCACCCGGCGCCGGGGCCACCCCCGCGAACGCCTCGGCCAGGCCTCGGTCATCCCAACCCAGCAGGCTCACGACGAAACACCGGCTGGTCGCCAGCGACTCCCACAGGTCGGAGTCGGGGTCGAGCAGACCGAGCACGCGGCCGGGCTCGCCGTCGGCCACCATCATCGACGACACGGTGAGACCGGCGCGGTCACGGCCGGCGCCGGTGGCCCACACCGAGACCCCGGCACCGAACCGGCCGCGCAGTCGACGAATCGGGCTGCGGTCGGCTTCGGCGGGCATGAACGGGTGCTCGCTGTGGATGCTCACTCCGCCATGGTGTCATCCTGCCGATTCGCCGCCGTTGTCGGCGCCTCGGTGACCCCGCAGACAGGCCGGGGAGGCGGAAGCGGCCCGTATCCTGTACTCTGGGAGAAGTTTCGTTTAGTTCCTCGTACGTTGTATTACCTCGTGGGGGTCGTGAACGGAATCAACCGGATCGCCGAGGTGGCGATCCGACAAGCGCCCCTGCTTAGGAGAAACAGGCAAAATGGCAAACGGCACCGTCAAGTGGTTCAACGCTGACAAGGGCTTCGGCTTCATCGCTCAGGAAGACGGCGGCGATGACGTCTTCGTTCACTACTCGGCGATTCAGTCGAGCGGCTACCGCACGCTCGACGAGAACCAGAAGGTCGAGTTCGACATCACCCAGGGCCCGAAGGGCCCGCAGGCGGAGAACGTCCGCCCCCTCTGAGCTTTGCTTAGAAGCGAAGGCCCCCGCCCACTCGGGCGGGGGCCTTCGTCATGCGCGGCCTCGTACGCGCCGACCCGCCTCGCCAGATTTGGCCGGGTACCTTGCCAAATGCGGAGTTCCCTCGCGAGATTTCGCTGGGAGACTCCCGACTTGGCCGGGTACCTTGCCAAATGCTGGGGCGGTACGGCGGGTCAGTGGCCGCGGTCGATCCACTCCTGCAGGTGGGGTGCCTCCGCGCCGATGGTGGTCTCGTCGCCGTGGCCGGTGAGCACTCGGGTGTGCTCCGGCAACGTCAGCAGTCGCTGCTCGATCGACTCCACGATGGTGCCGAAGTCGCTGTAGGAGCGGCCGGTCGCTCCCGGACCGCCGTTGAACAAGGTGTCGCCGGAGAACACGACGCCCAGATCGGGTGCGTACAGACAGCAGGCGCCCGGGGCATGCCCGGGTGTGTGGATGACCTCGACCGCCACGTCGCCGACCCGCACCACCTGTCCGTGGCCGAGCTCACCGTCGGGCGCGGTGTCATGGGTCATGTCCCACAGCACCCGGTCGTCGGGATGCAACAGCACGGGCGCTTCCTGCCGGGACGCCAGGTCCAGGGCCGCATTGACGTGGTCATTATGTCCGTGTGTGCACAGGATCGCGACCAGGCGCCGGCCACCCAGCGCAGCCTCGATCGCCTCGGCGTCGTGGGCCGCGTCGACCACGACAGCCTCGGTGTCGTCGCCGACGACCCACACGTTGTTGTCGACGTCCCAGCTGCCACCGTCGAGGGTGAACTGACCGGAGGTGACGACCTGGTCGATGCGCACGTGCGAGGCCATCAGAACATCACCACCGAACGCAGCACGTCGCCGCGGTGCATCTTGTCGAAGGCGGCCTCCACGTCCTCGATGCCGATCTTCTCGGTGACGAACGCGTCGAGGTCCAGCCGGCCCTGCAGATAAAGGTCGGTGAGCATCGGGAAGTCCCGGTCCGGCAGGCAGTCGCCGTACCAGCTCGACTTCAGCGACCCGCCCCGACCGAACAGGTCCAGCAGCGGCATCTCGATCGTCATCTGCGGAGTGGGTACGCCGACCAGGACGACGGTGCCGGCGAGGTCGCGCGCATAGAACGCCTGCTTCCACGTCTCCGGCCGCCCGACGGCGTCGATGACCACGTCAGCGCCGAAGCCGCCGGTCAGCTCCTGGATCGCCTCGACCGGGTCCCGCCCGGACGCGTCGACCGTGTGGGTGGCGCCCATCCTCGTCGCCGTGTCCAACTTGCGCGAGTCGATGTCGACGCCAATGATCCGCGCGGCACCGGCGAGCCGCGATCCGGCGATGGCGGCCGCACCGACGCCGCCGCAGCCGAGCACCGCCACCGCGTCGCCGCGGCCAACGTTGCCCGTGTTGATCGCCGCGCCCAGCCCCGCCATCACCCCGCAGCCGAGCAGGCCCACGGCCGCCGGTGATGCCTCCGGATCGACCTTGGTGCACTGGCCCGCATGCACCAGCGTCTTCTCGGCGAACGCGCCGATTCCCAGCGCCGGCGACAGCGCCGTGCCGTCGGCCAGGGTCATCTGCTGGGTGGCGTTGTGGGTATCGAAGCAGTACCACGGCCGGCCCCGGCTGCAGGCACGGCACTTGCCACACACCGCCCGCCAGTTGAGCACGACGAAGTCACCCGGTGCGAGGTCGGTGACTCCCTCCCCCACAGCCTCGACCACGCCGGCCGCCTCGTGGCCGAGGAGGAACGGAAACTCGTCGTTGATGCCACCCTCGCGGTAGTGCAGGTCGGTGTGGCACACCCCGCACGCCTGCACCTGCACCAGCGCCTCACCGGGGCCGGGGTCGGGCACCACGATGGTCTCCACGCCCACCGGCTCGCCCTTGGCTCGGGCCACAACTCCACGGACCTCGCTCGGCATCGACACTCCTCCACGAACTTGCGCTGCGGTCGGACTCAGCCTACGCACTTCGGCCGGCTGAGGGACTACTGCGCTCTCTGTGGGGAACCAGAGGCCGGGTCGATCACTGGGCCGATCACTGGGTCGATTACTGGGTGGACGGCTGGGCGGACGACTGGGCATCGTCGCTCGGCGGCCGCTCCGGCAGCATGCCGGTCAGCAGCGCCCGGACCTCGGACTCGCGGTAACGGCGATGTCCGCCCAGCGTGCGGATGGAGCTCAGCTTGCCGGCCTTGGCCCAACGCGTCACGGTCTTCGGGTCGACCCTGAACATCGCGGCCACTTCAGCCGGGGTCAACAGGGGCTCCGAGTCGGTGGCTCGGGTCGTCATCAGGTCGCCTCCCTCTCAAGACTGACCGCCCGATGTAGGCGCACCCGAGGCACCAGCCGATATCGGGCTTAAGCACTCACATGGCTTATGGCCGTCGATATCACGATTGGAACGATCTACCTGCACCACCCAGGGTACTCGCACGCCGTACAGGTTGTGCAGGGTTCGCCGTCATGGCTTACACGCGTGTAGCCACGGGCGGTCGCGATCCGCGTCGGCGTGGTTGGCTCTATCGTGGGGACGTGACCCATACCACCCCCGTGGGCACCCTGCACCGCAGGACTGGAGAGAAGGTGTCACCACCGTGACCGAGACATCGAGCACCGCCGCCTCCCCCGAGCCCACCGGTGACGTACCCGGCGGAGTGTTCGGCCGGCACCCGGGCCACGAGCAGGTCGTCTACTGCTCCGACGAGGCGACCGGCTTGAGGGCGATCATCGGCATCTACTCCACGGCGCTCGGCCCAGCTCTCGGCGGCACCCGCTTCTACGCGTACGACAGCGAAGACGACGCGCTGGCCGACGTGCTCAACCTCTCCAAGGGCATGGCCTACAAGGCGGCGCTGGCCGGTCTCGACCTGGGTGGCGGCAAGGCCGTCATCATCGGGGATCCCGAGCAGGTCAAGTCCGAAGGACTCCTGCGCGCCTACGGCCGCTTCGTGCAGTCCCTCGGCGGGCGCTACTACACCGCCTGCGACGTCGGCACGTTCTCGGCCGACATGGACCTCGTCGCCCGCGAGTGTGACTTCGTGACCGGCCGCACCGTCGAGCACGGTGGCGCGGGTGACTCCTCGGTGCTCACCGCCTACGGCGTGTTCCAGGGCATGCGGGCCGCCGCCGAGGTGGCGTGGGGGGCCCCGACGCTGGCCGGCAAGCGGGTCGGGGTCGCCGGCGTAGGCAAGGTGGGCAAGCACCTCGTCGACCATCTGCGTGCGGACGGAGCCGAGGTCGTGGTCACCGATGTCGACGAGCGAGCCGTCGGTCGTGTCACCCGCGCACACCCCGAGGTCACGGTGGTCGACGACACAGACGCGATGGTCGGCTCCCGGCTCGACGTCTACGCGCCCTGCGCACTCGGCGGGGCCGTCAGCGACGCAACGGTCGACGCGCTCAGCGCGAAGGTGATCTGCGGCGCGGCCAACAACCAGCTGGCACACGAGGGCATCGGCAAGAGCCTGGACCAGCGCGGGATCTTGTACGCGCCCGACTACTGCGTCAACGCCGGCGGCCTGATCCAGGTGGCCGACGAACTCGAGGGCTTCTCGTTCGACCGCGCCAAGGCGCGTGCGGAGCGGATCTTCGACACCACCAAGCGCGTCCTCGCGCTCGCGGCCACGGAGGGCGTGCCGGCCGCAGCGGCGGCTGACCGGCTCGCCGAACGCCGGATGAGCGAGGTCGGACGGCTTCGTTCGGTGTGGCTCCCGCGCTGACGTACCCCGGCGTGCCGGACGCGCCACCAAGACATTCGGTGACGCGTCGATGGTGCGGCAGTCGGTAATGCGGCCACTTGTGGTGTGCGGCCGGTGTCAGTGCCGACGAGAAGTGCCGTCGTCGGAGTACTCATCCGGCGCGTCGTCACCGACGCTGCTCACCTCACCGGCGTCACCGCCATCACCGCGAAGCTCTCGCTCGAGCTCGCTCAAGTCCGTGTCGACGCTGCGATACTTCAACTCGCGTGCGACCTTTGTCTGCTTGGCCTTGGCACGGCCGCGCCCCATAGGGTCGACCCCCTCGCGCAACTGGGCCGGGCGTCGTCTAAGAGGCCCGGGCGAAATGTTCATCGTCTCGTAAGAGAACGATACCTGCCGGATGGCTATTCCCGCACATCGACCCGGAAGCCGCCCTCGATCAGCGCGCTTCCGCCGGCCGTCGGCTCGGGTCAGGCATAGGAGTTCTCCAGGACCACGCTGCCGTCGCCCTCGACGACCTCCCCGCAGACCCAGGCGTCGATGTCGGCATCCGCGAGCAGCCGCACCGCGGTGTCGGCGTCGTCCGGGCTCACCAGCGCGACCATCCCCACGCCCATGTTGAGCGTGTGCTCCAACTCCGAACGCTGCACCTGTCCGACGGCGCCCACGACGTCGAAGATGGCCTGCGGCGCCCAGGTGGACCGGTCCAGCACCGCCGACGCGTCGTCGGGCAGCACCCGGGCCAGGTTGGCGGCCAGTCCACCTCCGGTGATGTGCGACATGGCGTGCGCGTCGGTCTCGCGCGCAAGACGCAGACACGGCTGGGCGTAGATGCGGGTCGGCTCCAGCAGTTCCTCGCCCAGCGTGCGGCCCAGCTCGGGTACGTCGCGGTCGAGGGCCCAGCCGGCATTCTGCAACAGCAGGTGCCGTACCAGTGAGAAGCCATTGGCGTGCAGGCCCGACGACCGCATCGCGATCACCGCGTCGCCCGGGCAGACCCGGCCGGCGCCGAGCAGGTCGGCGGCCTCGACCACGCCCGTCGTCGAGCCCGCCACGTCGTACGCGTCGGGCTCGAGCAGGCCCGGGTGCTCGGCGGTCTCGCCACCGATCAGCGCACAGCCGGCGACCACACAGGCCTCGGCGATGCCCTTGACGATCGCGGTGATCCGCTCGGGGTCTACCCGTCCGGTGGCGATGTAGTCGGTCAGGAACAGCGGCTCCGCGCCGCAAACCACCAGGTCGTCGACCAGCATCCCGACGAGGTCGAAGCCGATCGTGTCGTGCTTGTCCAGCTGCTGGGCGATCGCGACCTTGGTGCCGACGCCGTCCGCGGAGGTCGCCAGCAGTGGGTGCTTGTAGCCCTTGAGCGCCGATGCGTCGAAGAGGCCTGCGAACCCTCCGATCCCCCCGAGCATCTCGGGGCGCCGCGCCTTGTCGATCCACACCTTCATCAGCGCGACGGCCTTGTCACCGGCTTCGATCGAGACTCCGGCGGCGGCGTAGGTCGACTCATCCGACATCGGCGGCACCCTTCTTCAGCTGGCCCGGCCCAAACAGGGTCAGGGACGGGACAGGGAGTCGGCAGCTCCGCCGCCGGCCACCAGGGCGACCAGGCCATCGGCCCCGTCGATCGGTGCGTCGACCGCTGCCTCGGTCTCGAGCAGCTCCTTGCCGAGCTGCTCCGGCTCCGGCAGGGCGACGGGATAGACGCCGTCGAAGCAGGCCCGGCAGAGCCGGTCCTTGGGAACCTCGGTCGCGGCCACCAGCTCGTCGAGTGAAATGTAGGCCAGCGAGTCCGCCCCGATGGCCCGGCAGATCTCGTCCGCGTCGAGCCCGTTGGCGATCAGCTCGGTGCGGCTGGCGAAGTCGATGCCGTAGAAGCAGGGCCACTTGACCGGCGGGCTGGAGATCCGGACGTGCACCTCGGCCGCACCCGCCTCGCGCAGCATCCGGACCAGCGCGCGCTGGGTGTTGCCGCGGACGATGGAGTCGTCGACCACGACCAGCCGCTTGCCCTCGATGACGTCCCGCAGCGGGTTCAGCTTGAGCCGGATGCCGAGCTGGCGGATCGTCTGGCTGGGCTGGATGAAGGTCCGACCGACGTAGGAGTTCTTGACGAAACCTTGCCCGTAAGGGATGCCCGATGCTTCGGCGTACCCGATCGCGGACGGGGTGCCGGACTCGGGCACCGGAATCACCAAGTCGGCGTCGGCGGGGAACTCCTTGGCCAACCGGCGCCCGATCTCGACCCGGACCGAGTGCACCCGGCGGTCGCTGATCTGGGTGTCGGGACGGGCCAGGTAGACGAACTCGAAGATGCAGCCCTTCGGCCGGGCCGGAGCGAAATGCCGGCTGCGCAGCCCCTCCTCGTCGATGGTGACCAGCTCGCCCGGCTCGACCTCGCGGATATAGGAGGCACCGACGATGTCGAGCGCAGCGGTCTCGCTCGCCACCACCCAGCCCCGGTCGAGGCGGCCCAGCACCAACGGCCTGATGCCCTGCGGGTCGCGGGCAGCGTAGAGCGTGCCCTCGTCCATGAAGACCAGGCTGAAGGCGCCGCGCAGAGTCGGCAGCACCTGCATGGCGGCCTGCTCCAGCGTGAGCTCCGGGTACGCCGCGAGCAGCGCGGTCATGACACCGGTGTCGGTGGTCTCGACTGGGATCCGCGAGAGGTCGAGCTGGCCGGCGCGAGCAGCCAGCCCCTTGGCCTGCTCGGCGAGCTCGTGGGTGTTGGTCAGGTTTCCGTTGTGACCCAGCGCGAGGGCACCGGTGGCGGTGGGGCGGAAGGTCGGCTGTGCGTTGGACCACACGCTCGCGCCGGTGGTGGAGTAGCGCGCGTGGCCGACCGCGACATGGCCGTGGAACGACGCCAACGTCGACTCGTCGAAGACCTGGGAGACCAGACCCATGTCCTTGTAGACCAGGATGTGCTCGCCGTTGCTGACCGCAATCCCGGCCGACTCCTGGCCGCGGTGCTGCAGCGCGTAGATGCCGTAGTAGGTGAGCTTGGCGACCTCCTCGCCAGGTGCCCAGACACCGAAGACCCCGCAGGCATCCTGCGGGCCCTTGTCCTGGGGATCGAGGTCATGACTGAGGAGACCGTCGCCGCGCACCACGGGGTCGAGTGTAGGGCCTCGGTCCAATCGGCAGTATCCGGAGTAGGTGAGTCAGAGGGCGGCCAGGCGGTCCAGCAGCAGGGCCTCGGCCAGGCAGACCCGCTCGAACTCCGCCAGATGCAGGCCCTCGTTGGCGCCGTGCGCCCGGGTGTCGGGATCCTCCACCCCGGTGACCAGGATGGCCGCTTCGGGATAGGCCGCCATGAACGAGGCGATGAACGGGATCGACCCGCCGATGCCGACGTCGACCGGTTGTACGCCGTCCCACGCCTCACGGAAGGCTGACCGGGTCGCGTCGTACACGGGGCCAGCCGCCTCGATCCGCGCGGGTGCGCCGGACTCGCCGCGCTCGACCCGCACCTGCGCGCCCCACGGCGCGTGCGACTCCAGGTGCGAGACCAGCGCGTCCATCGCCGTGTCGGCGTCGTCACCCGGGGCGACCCGCATCGAGACCTTGGCTCGGCAGACCGGCACCAAGGTGTTGGAGGCGTCGGCGACTCGCGGCGCGTCGATGGCGACCACCGCGATCGCCGGGCGGGTCCACAGCCGCTCGACGAGCGGGCCTGCACCGATCAGCTCGACGCCGTCGGCGATCCCCGACTCGGACCGGAATCGCTCCAACGGGTAGTCCAGGTCCGCGGCGGCAGAGTGCGCCAGGCCGGCCACGCAGACGTTGCCCTCGTCGTCGTGCAACGAGGCGAGCAGTTTCGACATCGTGGTCAGCGCATCCGGCACGGCGCCGCCGAACAGCCCCGAGTGCACCGCATGCGTCAGAGTGCGCACCTCGACCTCGCAGTCGACCAGACCTCGCAGCGAAGTCGTCAGCGCCGGCGCCCCGATGTCCCAGTTGGCCGAGTCGGCGATCACGATCGCGTCAGCGGCCAGCAGGTCGCGGTGCTCGGCCAGGAACGCCTCCAGGGTCGGAGAGCCCACCTCCTCCTCGCCCTCGACGAAGACCGTGACTCCGACCGGCGGAGCACCGCCGTGTGCGCGTACGGCGGCGAGGTGGGCCGCGATGCCCGCCTTGTCGTCGGCGGCACCGCGGCCGTACAGCCGATCACCGCGCTCGGTGGGCTCGAACGGGTCGCTGTGCCAGCTGGCGCGGTCACCCTCGGGCTGCACGTCGTGGTGTGCGTAGAGGAGCACCGTGGGAGCACCCTCCGGTGCCGGGCGGCGGGCCACCACCGCAGGAGCGCCGCCGTCGACCGCGAGGATCCGTACGTCCTCGAAGCCGGCGCCGCGTAGGAGATCCGCCGTCGCGTCGGCACTTCGCCGTACCTCCTCGGCGCGGGACGGGTCGGCGCTCACCGACGGGATGCGGACGAGGTCCTCGAGATCCGCGCGCACGCCGGGCAGGACACGGTGGACGGCGGCACGCAGGTCGTGATCGGTCGAGCCAGTCATGGCCGTCATCGTATGAGCCCGCGTGCACCTCCCCATTTCACCCACCGGATCGACGTCTGCCGCTCCATCCTCAACTCGGGTACGTCGGTTGGGTGGGTGAGATGGAGACGGCCCTGCGGAGTGTGTTTGCCTCGGTAGGCAATCGCGCCAGAGACATGCCCGGCGAGAGTGACGAAGCGCGGGCCCGACCGCTCGGTAGGGACTACCGTCGCAGGATGCGCAACGCATTCCGTTGCGCTATACTGGAGCGTATGCCGGTGACAACTGCGGACAAGGTGGTGGCGCTGAGCCGAGACTTTGGCTCGCAGCGTCGGCTGGCAGAGGTGCTCGGCGTGAGCCCAGCGCAGGTCACTCGTTGGCGTCGCGGCCAAGGTGTCGACGAGGCGAACGCAGGACGGGTCGACCTGCTCGAACTGGTGATGGCAAACCTGCTGCGACTGTATCCGACGGAGGCGGCCGAGCGCTGGCTGCTCGGGGTCAACCCCAGTCTGAGAGGTCGGCGTCCGCTCGACCTCGTTCGCCGCGGCCAGACACGCGAGGTGCTCGACGCCATTGCAAGCGAGCGGGCCGGCAACTTCGCGTGAAGCTGTGGCGGGTCCTGTCGTGGAACCCGTCCGCCCCCGCCGGTGCACCCGGCGATGCGCTTTGGGTGCCACGAGAGTTTCAGGGCACCGGCCGCCATGATGCACCGGATCGTTATGGCTGCCTGTATCTGGCCGAGGATGCCGTCTCGGCAGTCGCGGAGACTCTCGCGCCGTTCCGGGGCACCGGGGACCTGCAGCCCGAGTTGCTCGTCCGCTCGGGACGGCAGCTCGCGCTTGCGGAGTTGGAGCTGACTGCCAAAGCCGTGCTCATCGACCTCGACGACCCAACCACCCTGGACGTCGAAGCGCTGCGACCCTCCGTCGTGGCGACGGGACACCGCCAGGTCACGCAGGCGTATGCGTTACGCCAGTTCGAACGTCATCCCGACGCGGCCGGTCTGCGCTGGTGGTCGACGCTCGAGGCCAGCTGGATTCACGTCACCCTCTTCGATCGGGCGCTCGGTGCCATCACGGTCAAGAGCGTGCACGCGTTGGCCATCGACAATGAGGCCGTTGCCGCCGCCGCGGAGCTCCTTGGCCTGGCATAACAGGCTCCGCCACGAGGGAGCCTCGGCGTAGGAGCAGCGTTTGGGTTGTTGAGAGTGTTCGGGAAGGTTCAGCGCAGCGGGAGCAGCGGACTGAGGTCGGACCGCTCCCCGGAGGCGACCACCCGCCCCTGCTGCACAGCCGTGCTCCAGTCGACCTCACCGGTGGCCAGCGCGATCCAGGTGTGCGCATCGGCCTCCACCGTCGCCGGCGGAGTACCGCGGGTGTGGCGGGCGCCCGCAACGCACTGCACTGCGGCGTACGGGGGCACCCGCACCTCCACGCTCCGGCCCGGTGCTCGGTCGCTCAGCACGGCAAGGAAGTGCTTGGTCAGCCCCCGCAGTGCCTCCCGCGACGGCTCGTCCTCCTCGGCCACCTCGGTCAGCCAGCGGACGACATCGGCCTCGGCCGCGGGTCTGTGACGAGGGGGCACGCCGGCTCAGTCCTCGAACAGCGCCGGCAGGGTCCCCGTCCAGGCCGTCCGCAGCTCATCCAGAGGCAGCGTGAACTGCTCCTGCACCTCGATCGTGTCGCCGTCGACGACCCCGATCCGCTGGTGCGCGAAGCCGCGCGCGGTGCACATGTCGGTGAAGCGCACCTCCTCGGAGCGGGGTACGGCGACGAGGGCGCGACCGGCGGACTCGCTGAACAGCGCGACGAAGGGATCGAGGTCGTCCGGCAGCCACACCCGGCAGCCCACGCCGTAGCGCAACGACGACTCCACCAGCGCCTGCGCCAGACCGCCGTCGGAGAGGTCGTGCGCGGCATCGATCAGGCCGTCGCGCGAGGCGTTCACCAAGATCTCGGCGAGCTCACGCTCGACAGCGAGGTCGACGGCCGGCGGCTGCCCACCCAGATGGTCGTGCACCACGTGCGCCCACTCCGATCCCGACAGCTCGTCGTGGGTGCTGCCGAGCAGGTAGATCTGCTGGCCCGTCTCGCGGAAGCCCTGCGGCGTACGCCGGCTGACATCGTCGATGACCCCCAGCACGCCGACGACGGGCGTCGGCAGGATCGCCTGGTCGCCGGTCTGGTTGTAGAGGCTGACGTTGCCGCCGGTGATCGGCAGGCCGAGCTGCTGGCAACCGTCGGCCAGCCCGCGGGTGGCCTCGGCGAACTGCCACATCACCGCGGGGTCCTCCGGGGACCCGAAGTTCAGGCAGTCAGTGACCGCGAGCGGGCGGGCACCGGAGGCGGCGACGTTGCGGTAGGACTCGGCGAGGGCGAGCTTGGCCCCGGTGTAGGGATCGAGCTTGGCGAAGCGACCGTTGCAGTCCGTGGAGACCGCAACCCCCAACCCGGTCCGTTCGTCGACGCGGACCATGCCGGCGTCCTCGGGCTGCGCGAGCACCGTATTGCCTTGCACATAACGGTCGTACTGGTCGGTGACCCAGGACTTGTCGCAGAGGTTAGGTGCGGCCACCATCCGCAGCACGGTCGCGCGCAGCTCGGCCGGGCCCTCGGGTCGGGGCAGCCCGGCAGCGTCGTCGGCACGAAGCGCGTCCTGCCACTGCGGGCGCACGTCCGCGCGTTGATAGATGGGACAGTCGTGGGCGACCGTGCGCGGGGGCACGTCGACGATCAGCTCACCGTGCCACTCGACCTGCAGCCGGTCGGCGTCCGTCACCTCGCCGAGCACGGTCGCCTCGACGTCCCACTTGGCACAGATCTGCAGGAAGCGTTCGACGTGGCCGGGCTCGACCACCGCCATCATCCGCTCCTGCGACTCGCTCATCAAGATCTCCTCGGGGCTCAGCGAGGAGTCCCGCAACGGCACCCGATCGAGCCAGACGTGCATACCGCCGTCGCCGGCGCTCGCCAGCTCCGACGTGGCACAGGACAGTCCGGCGCCGCCGAGGTCCTGGATGCCGGCGACGACGTTCGCCGCGAACAGCTCCAGCGTGCACTCGATCAGCAGCTTCTCCATGAACGGGTCGCCGACCTGCACGCTGGGGCGTTTCGCCGGGCCGGTCGACTCGAACGTCTCCGACGCCAGCACCGACACCCCACCGATGCCGTCGCCGCCGGTCCTCGCGCCGTACAGGATCACCTGGTTGCCGACACCGCTCGCCTTGGCGAGGTGGATCTGCTCGTGGCGCAGCACACCGACACACAGGGCGTTGACGAGCGGGTTCCCCGCGTACGCCGGGTCGAAGACCAGCTCGCCGCCGATATTGGGCAGCCCGAGGCAGTTGCCGTACCCGCCGACGCCGGCGACGATGCCGGGCAGCACCCGCGCGGTGTCGTCGGCGTACGCCGGGCCGAAGCGCAGCGAGTCCATCACCGCGACGGGCCGTGCGCCCATCGAGAGGATGTCGCGCACGATCCCACCGACGCCGGTGGCCGCACCCTGGTAGGGCTCGACGTAGGAAGGGTGGTTGTGCGACTCGACCTTGAAGGTCACGGCGTAGCCCTGGCCGATGTCGACGACGCCGGCGTTCTCCCCGATGCCCACCATCAGCGGCTCGCGCATCTCGTCGGTGACCTTCTCACCGAACTGCCGCAGATGCGCCTTCGACGACTTGTAGGAGCAGTGCTCGCTCCACATCACCGAGTACATCGCCAGCTCGCTGGAGGTCGGGCGGCGGCCGAGGATCTCCGCGACCTGCGCGTACTCCTCGCGCTTGAGCCCGAGCTCGGCCCACGGTTGCTGCTGGTGCGGTGTGTCGGTGGCCAGCTTGACGGTGTCGAGTTTGCGGACGTCAGTCACCGCGTTCTGCTCCTGGGTGCCGGAAGGGAGGGCCGACGTCAGGCTACCGCCACGCCGCCGCCGACTCGTAGCGCGCCGTCGTCAGCTCAGTTGAGTCATCGTAGGCACCGCGGTCTTCGTGGGTCCGCCGCACAGCGTCGGCTTCCGGATCGTGTCGACGGGCGCCCGGATGCGGCGTAGCCTGGCCGGACGTGGGAGGGGGGTTCCTCGATGACTCATCATGGCCGACACCGCAAGGTCAGGCCTCGTCACTGGTTCGCGCTCACGACCGCGGCGACGCTCGCGCTCGCCGTCGTCCTGCTCAACCTGTGGTGGGCCGACGACCCGCAGACACAGTCGCGGGCGGCAGGCGGTGACCAACCCGGTGACCAACCCGGTGACGTGGCGGTGACCGCCTCGGTCGACAGGGTGGCGAGCCCGCAGCACTCCGGCGACATGCAGGAAGCCGTAACCGTTGCGCTGAGCGCGTGCCGGAACCAGCATGCGCGCCAAGCACCGGTGCTGGTGTCAGCGAGTCGCTCGGTGCAGCAGTGGCGCACCCACGTCGAGGCGATGAACCAGCTGGTCGCGGGAGAGATCACCCTCGAGCAGGCCGCCGAGTTCTGGGAACAGACCCGCGCGGGCGCGGCGGAGCGTATCGAGCGCTTCACCACTGCCGACGGAAACTACCTCAGCTCCGACGCGGACTGCCCGTGGGTGGCCGGCGCACGTGGCGTCGGCGTACCCGACCTGCGGGAGTGCTACCGCGACACGGCCGCGCGGGAAGAGCTGCTCGGCTCGTCGCGTGTCGCCCTGACCACCTGGGCACACCACGTCCACGACATGGAGCGGTTGCGAGCGGGCACGCTGTCGCCAGAGCGAGCCACCGAGCTGTGGCAGCGCAACTGGCAGCAGGGAGTCGACCAGCTCGAGGACTACTGGGCGAAGGCGCGAACGGCGGGCGAGACCACCTGCTGAGCCACCGGTAACGCGGCCGTGACGACCGCTTAGGGTCAGTCGCCATGACCGTCGTGCTGGCGCTGGGCTGTGCCGTGATGTACGGACTGTCCGACTTTGTGGGCGGCCTGCTGTCACGCCGCACGTCGGTGTGGCCGGTCGCGGTCGTCGCCCAGGTCGCCTCGACCGCACTGACCGGCACGGCTGCCCTGTTGCTGCCGGGACAGGCGACACCAGCCGACTGGGCCTGGGGCGCGCTGGCCGGGGTCGGTGCCGGTGCGGGTACGGCGTTTCTGTACCGCGGACTCGCCACCGGGCGGATGGGCGTGGTCGCACCGCTGTCAGCCGTGGGGTCGGCACTGCTGCCCGTGGTCGTCGGGCTGGTGACCGGGGAGCGTCCCGCGCTGTGGACATGGATCGGCATCGGCTGCGCGCTTCCCGCGATCTGGCTGGTGTCGAGGGCGGCGGACTCGGTCGAGCTCGGCGGCAGCGGGCACCGGGTGGGCGAGGGTGTTGTCGACGGGCTGCTCGCCGGGATGGGCTTCGGCGTGCTGTTCGCCGCCCTCGGACAGGTGCGCGACAGTGCCGGGCTTGGACCACTGGCCCTCACGCAGCTGGCCTCGATCGTGGTCGTGATTGCCCTGGCCGCCGCGTTGAGACAACCCTGGGTGCCGCGCGACCGCGTCGCCTGGCGGGCCGTCGGTGTCGGCGCGCTCGGCGCGGCGGCGACCGTGCTGTTCCTGTTCGCCAGCCAGTCCGGACTGCTGACGGTGGCGTCGGTGCTCTCGTCGCTGTACCCGGCGTTCACCGTGCTGCTGGCGGCCACCGTGCTGCGCGAGCACATCCACCGCACGCAGGCGGTCGGTCTCGCGCTTGCGGCAGCCGCTGTGAGTCTGGTCGCCGTCGGCTGACCCGGTGCCACCCCGTGCGTGTCCCGTGAGCGCAGCCGCATCATCCTCGGGAGCGGCTCAGGGCGGGTCAGCTGACGAGCTGGAGGCCGGCCTGGAAGAAGCCGAGGCCGTCGGTGCCGGCACCGGTGAGGGCCTCGACCGAGTGCTCCGGGTGCGGCATCAGGCCGACGACGTTGCCCCGCTCGTTGGTGATGCCGGCGATCTCGCGCAGTGAACCGTTCGGGTTGGCGCCGAGGTAGCGCGCGACGACCCGCCCCTCCGCCTCGAGCATGTCCAGAGTCTGCTCGTCGGCGACGTACCCGCCCTCACCGTTCTTGAGCACGACGGTGATCTCCTGGCCAGGCTCGTAGGTCGAGGTCCACGCGGTGTCGGCGTTGTCGATGCGCAGCCGCTGGTCGCGACAGACGAACCTGCGGTTGTGGTTGCGGATCAGCGCACCGGGCAGCAGCTGAGACTCGCACAGGACCTGGAAGCCGTTGCAGATGCCGAGCACCGGCAGCCCACCGCGGGCGGCATGGACGAGCTCCGTCATCACCGGCGCGAAACGCGCGATCGCCCCGCAGCGCAGATAGTCACCGTAGGAGAAACCGCCGGGAAGGACCACGGCATCGACACTGTGCAGGTCGTGGTCACCGTGCCACAGCTCCACCGGCTGCCCGCCGGCGATCTCGACCGCCCGGCGGGCGTCGACGTCGTCGAGCGACCCCGGGAAGGTCACCACCCCGACGCGCATCAGCTCTCGACCCTGACGGCGTAGTCCTCGATGACCGGGTTGGACAGCAGCGACTCCGCGACCTTGCGTACCTCAGCCATCCGCTCCTCGTCGAGGTCGCCGTCGAGCTCGAGCTCGAAGCGCTTGCCCTGCCGCACGTCTGCGACTCCGGCAAGCCCGATCCGGTCGAGCGCACCGTGCACTGCCTTGCCCTGCGGATCGAGAATCTCTGGCTTGAGCATGACGTCAACGACGACACGGGCCACGCTGGTCTCCTTGCGCGTCAGGCAGTGGAACTGGTCGAACCGGGCGGTGTCAGTCTATGGCCCGCCAGCGTGGCGCGCTGCGGGGGTCCGCCGTACCCCGGACCGCCCCAGAACTCGCCACGCTGGCATCGGGCCTGGCTGGGGTTTCCATGCTGTCCCCGCATGCCCCGGTTTGACTCAGAACGGCCTCTCGGCCGCCGATAACGGTGACGCAGTGTTGACGAGGTCCATGAGGCGAGGAGTAGTCCGAGTGAAGAGCTTTCGATGCGGTGACGTGGTGACCGGTTGCACGGCGTCGTTCGTGGGAACCGAGGACGAGATCCTGACCGGTGTCACGGAGCACGCGCGTCGTGATCACCGGCTGGAGGTGCTGACGCCCGAGCTGGTCGGCCAGGTGCGAGCCGCCATGCAGCCCGCCGCCTGAGTGCGCCGCCTGACGCCGCCGTGACCGAGATCAGCACCGCACGGCTGGAGACGACCGCTGCGGTGCGAGCGGTGCTGGATGAGCCGGACCACCTGTCGTTGGCCGTCCAGCCCATCATCGATGCGGCGCACCTGTCGGTGGCCGGCTATGAGGTGCTCACCCGGCTACCGCCGGCGTGGGAGGTGGGGCCCGATGACTTCTTCGCAGTAGCGGAAAGCCTCGGCTGCTCGGTGGAGCTGAGTGTGCTGCTGCTGTCCAAGCTGGAGACCTTGCGCACGCGATGCCCACCGAACTGCTTCCTTACGGTCAATCTCAGCCCGAGCGACCTCGCCGACGCACGGGTGCAGGCACAGTTCACCCGCTCCTGGTCCGGGCTCATCCTCGAGCTGACCGAGGCGGCGTGGCCGAAGGATGAGGATGCCGTGCTGGCGGGTGTGGAGGCCGCTCGCCACGCCGGCGCAATGATCGCCTCCGACGACGCGGGAGCCGGGTACGCCGGACTGCTTCAACTGGTCCGGGTGCGTCCCGACCTGATCAAGGTCGACCGGGGCCTGGTCCGACGGCTGGGCAGCGATCCCGCAGCCGAGACCGTCCTCCGGCTGCTGGGTGAGCTCGCGTCCGAGCTCGACGCGTGGCTACTGGCCGAGGGCATCGAGACCGAGACCGAGCTCGGGGTGGTGATGCGCCTCGGCGTGCCGCTGCTGCAGGGCTGGATCTTCGGCAAGGCGCAACCTCCCTGGCCGAGCCCACCCGACCTGTCGCGCCTGCGCCAGCTGCGGCTGCGGTGCACCTTCACCGAGACCGTCGCAGCCTTCCTGCGAGACGCCCGCCCGGCCGAGGTTCGCTGTGACCACAGCGGCCGGCCCCTGGCGGTCGACGTGGCCGGCACCTGGGTGCCTGCGATGACGATGGCGGCCTCCACGACGGTCTCGTCGGCTGTCGGCCGAGCACTGCACCGCAGCGACCGGCAGCATCGGCTGGCGCCGCTGGCGGTGACCGACCGCCGCGGCAACCTCATCGGCCTGGTCGACGTCGAGCCGCTGGTTCTGGCGCTGGACCACCGACGCGGCGGCGCCGTCGCCGCGCGCTGAGCTCCGGCGGACGGATCAGCTGAGCTCGCGCTTGAGAATCTTGCCGCTGGCGGTCATCGGCAGCTCGTCGCGGAACTCCACGAGCCGCGGGTACTTGTAGCCGGCCATCTGCTCTTTGGCCCACTCGATCAACTCGGCACCGGTGACGTCCGCACCCTGGTTCTTGATCACGAACGCCTTGATCTCCTCGCCGTTCCGGTCGTCGGGCACGCCCACGACCGCACAGAGCGAGACCGCCTCGTGGGTGAGCAGCACTTCCTCGACCTCGCGCGGATAGACGTTGAAGCCGCCCCGGATGATCAGGTCCTTGGCCCGGTCGACGATGTAGTAGTAGCCGTCCTCGTCCCGCCGGGCCAAGTCTCCGGTTCTGAACCAGCCGTCACGCATCACCTCCGCGGTGGCATCGGGCCGGTTGTAGTAGCCCGACATGACGTTGTGGCCCTTGACCGCGATCTCGCCCATCTCGTCGACGCCGTCGACGGTCTTCCAGTCACCGTCGACCAGCTTGACCTCGACGCCCCAGATCGCCGTACCGATCGAGCCTGGTTTGGGAGCGCGGTCACGGTGGTTGAAGGTGGCCACCGGTGAGGTCTCCGACAACCCGTAACCCTCCAGGATCTGGACATGGAAGCGGTCCTTGACCTCACGGATGATCTCGACCGGGAGTGAGGAGCCTCCGGAGACGGCCGTGCGCAGCTTCTCCGCGATCTTGTCGACGTCGACGGCCTCGTCGAGCGCACCGAGCAGGGCCCAGTACATCGTGGGCACCCCGGCGAAGAAGGACACATCTTCCTGCTGCATCAGCGCGAGCGCGGCCGCGGGGTCGAAGCGCGGCATCAGCACCAGAGTCGAGCCGAGCGCGAAGCCGGAGTTCATCTGCACGGTCTGGCCGAAGGAGTGGAACAACGGCAACGTCACCAGGTGTACGTCGGGCGAGGTGGGCGTGCTCCCGAACAGCCGATGGTTGGTAAGCACGTTCATCACCATGCTGGAGTGCGACAGCTCGGCTCCCTTGGGCTGACCCGTGGTCCCGGAGGTGTAGAGGATCACCGCCGTGTCGCTCGGCTCGGTGACCACGGTGTCGAACACTGGCGACTGACCGTTGACCGCAGCCCCGAAGGAGCCCGCACCCTCGATGGGGGACGGCGCCGCCGGGTCGGCGGTGATGACGAAGAAGTGTTCGCAGGCCGCCGTGTCGTTGAATCCGGCGAACCCGTCGGCCCCCATCGGCAGCTCCGCGGTGCCCTCGAAGCACAAGTACGCCTTGGCGTCGGAGTCGGCGAGGTGGTAGGCGATCTCGCGGCCCTTGAGCAGCACGTTGAGCGGCACGACAACCGCACCGGCCTTGAGGATGCCGTAGTAGGCGATCGGGAAGTACGGCAGGTTCGGGCAGGTGAGCGCTACCTTGTCGCCAGGCTGTATTCCCTCGGACACGAGCAGGTTTGCCACCTGGTTTGCCGCCGCGTCGACGGCCTTGTACGGCAGCCGGGTGTCACCCAGCACCAGCGCGTCACGATCGGGAACCTTGCGGGCGGAGTCCTCGAGCAGGCAAGCGAGGTTGAGCATCTGGTCCTCCAGCGGTATGGGCTCCGATGCGCTGACATTAGCGGCGTCGGGGCAGGACCGTCGATGGCGACTGCAGAGTCCTTACCTGCCAACAGCATCTTCAATCTCAACGGCCATCGTGATGCGTCCAGAGGTGGCCGGTCAGCCGCTCGTAGGCCTCGAGGTAGCGGGCGCGGGTGCTGTCTACGACCGCATTCGGGAGCGGGGGTGGAGCGTCGTCGGAACCGCGGTCCCAACCGCTGTCGGGTGAGGTCAGCCAGTCGCGCACGAACTGCTTGTCGAAGGACGGCTGTGCCCGGCCGGGCCGCCAGGCGTCGGCCGGCCAGAACCGCGACGAGTCGGGGGTAAGCACCTCGTCGGCGAGCACGATGGTGCCGTCGGCCCGTCGGCCGAACTCCAGCTTGGTGTCGGCGAGGATGATGCCGCGTTCACGGGTGATCTGCTCGGCCCGCCGGTAGACCTCGATCGTGAGGTCGCGGAGCGTCGCCGCGGCTTCTGCCCCGACCGTGGCCACGACCTCGTCATAGGAGACGTTCTGGTCGTGCTCGCCCATCTGCGCCTTGGTGGCCGGCGTGAAGATCGGTGCGGGGAGCCGCGACCCGTCCTGCAGCCCCTCGGGCAGGCTGATCCCGCAGACCTCTCCGCTGCGCTGGTAGTCGGCGTACCCGGACCCGGTGAGGTAGCCGCGCGCCACGCACTCGACCGGGAACATCTCCAGCCGCTCGCACACCACCGACCGCCGCTCGAAGCCAGCGGGTACGTCGGTCGAGCGCACATGGTTGTCGGCGATGCCGGTCAGCTGGTCGAACCACCACAGCGACAGCTGCGTGAGCACCACGCCCTTGTCGGGGATGCCGGGCGAAAGCACGAAGTCGTAGGCGGAGATGCGGTCGCTGGCGACCATCAGCAGGTTGCCGTCGGCGAGCCGGTAGAGGTCACGGACCTTGCCGGAGTGGATGTGCGTGGCTCCGGCGATCTCGGGCGCGGCAGGGATCATGACGCGATCTTGTCACGGCGCCGGCCATGGCCGGCGCCCCTCGGCACCACCCACCGCGCCGGCCGGCGGTTGACCACCTTGACGGCGGTCTTGCCGCGGACGAGGGACGAGTCTGCGGCATGATGGTCGTGCCCATGGATCCTGCCGACGCTGACCACCCGCGACCCACCGTCGTCGTAGGTGTGCTGTCGGCGCCCTCGTCGGGGCTGGCAGCCGCCGCCCCGGCCCTCGACACCTCGACCGTCGCAGCCGGTATCGCCCGAGAGCTCTCGGTCACGCACGGCGACATCGAGTGGTCGGTCGAGGCCGTTCGACCGGCGTCTGCCGACGGGGCAGCCCTTCCTCCTACGCCCGCAGGCGACATCGGCGGGTTGCTGTCATGGGGCCGCGCGGCGCTGCTCGCGCATGACGTGGATCTCGTCGTCGTGCTGACCGACCAGCCGATGCAGCTGCACGGACGTCCAGTCTCCGCACACGTCAGTCCGGTCCAGCAGAGCGTCGTGATCAGCGTGCCTGCCCTGGGGGCTCGCTCCGGGCGGCGGGCGGCGACGGTGGCCGCGCGGCTGGTGCTGGCAGCGGTCGAGGCGGAGGATCCGGGCGAGTCCTCGGTGCGAGCGTTTCGCGAGCTGGCGACCGACGCCGATCACGACAGCGAGGGCATCGCATTCGTGACGAAGACCCTGCGGGGCAGTGTCCGGCTCCTGGTCGGCATGGTGGTGGCCAACCGGCCATGGCTGCTGACGGTGCGCCTGTCGCGCACGTTGGTCGGCGCGTTCGCGGCAGCCGTGATCGCACTGGTCACCCCGGACGTATGGCTGATCGCCGACCGCCTGCACCCTGCGCGGCTCGCCGTCATCGCGCTGCTCGTGCTGGCGGCCACTACCGCGGTCCTGGCCATCGGTGGCGGCTTGCTGGAGCGTGCCCCGTCTCGCCGCGTCCGGCGCACCGTGATAATCCACAACACCGCGGTGTGGGTCAGCGTCGGGCTGGGCGTGGCGGCCCTGTACGTCGGTCTCGTGGTGGCCAGTGTCGCCGCAACCCTGTTGCTGCTGCCGTACGGCCTCGTCGCCGAGACCGTCGGTCATGCCGTCTCGGCGGCGACGCTGCTGCGCATCGGCGGTCTCGCGAGCGTGGTGGCACTGGTCGGATCCGCGTTCGGCGCCGGCCTCGAGGACGACGCCACGGTGCAGCGCGCGGCCTACACCGGGTCCGACGACGCCGACTTCCTCGACGTACCCGACTGACCCGCTGACCCGACTCGGCGGTCTCGGCGTCCACGCGGCGGGGCAAACTCGCGATCTCGGCGCGAAGGGAGAGGGCGGTGGTCAGAGGATGTCGCCGGGCGCGTACGCGGCGGCCTCGGGGTAGCGGGCGGCCACGGCCTCGACCCGGCGTACGACCTCGTCGACCTGGGCGACGGCCGCGCCGGTGAAGGCCAGCGGCTCGGCCACCGCGGCGTCCAGCGCGTCGCGCGCAAGCCCGAGCCGAGGGTCGCCGGCCAGCCGGGCGACCAGGTCGTTGTCGGCCGCGCCCTGCTCGCGCATCTGCAGCGCCACCGTGACCGCGTGCTCCTTGATCGCCTCGTGCGCGCTTTCCCGCCCGACCCCGGAGCGCACCGCCGCCATCAGCACCTTGGTGGTGGCGAGGAAGGGCAGATAGCGGTCGAGCTCTCGCTGCACGACCGCGGGGAAGACGCCGAACTCGTCGAGCACGGTCATGCAGGTCTCGAACAGCCCGTCGGCGGCGAAGAACGCGTCCGGGAGGGCGACCCGGCGTACGACGGAGCAGGACACGTCGCCCTCGTTCCACTGGTCACCGGCCAGCTCGCCCACCATCGACAGGTTACCCCGCAGCACCACGGCGAGGCCGTTGACCCGCTCGCAGGAGCGCGTGTTCATCTTGTGCGGCATCGCCGACGAGCCGACCTGACCGGGCCGGAAGCCCTCGGTGACCAGCTCGTTGCCGGCCATCAGCCTGATCGTGGTGGCCAGGTTGGACGGTGCGGCAGCCACCTGCACGAGCGCGGAGAGCACGTCGAAGTCGAGCGAACGGGGATAGACCTGTCCGACACTGGTCAGCACCCGGTCGAAGCCGAGGTGCTGCGCCACCCGCTGCTCGAGCTCGGCCAGCTTGCTGGCGTCGCCGCCGAGCAGGTCGAGCTGGTCCTGCGCGGTGCCGACCGGCCCCTTGATGCCACGCAGTGGGTAGCGGGTGAGCAGGCTCTCCAGCCGATCCAGCGCCACCAGCAGCTCGTCGGCCACCGTCGCGAACCGCTTGCCCATCGTCGTCGCCTGCGCCGCGACGTTGTGCGAGCGGCCGGCCATCACCAGCGTGCGCTGCTCGGCCGCGAGCCGGGCCAGCCGGGCCAGGGTCGCCACGACCCGGTCACGCACGATCACCAGCGAGGCGCGCACCTGCAGCTGCTCGACGTTCTCGGTGAGATCCCGGCTGGTCATGCCCTTGTGCACGTGCTCGTGCCCGGCCAGCGCGCTGAACTCCTCGATCCGGGCCTTGACGTCGTGCCGGGTGACTCGCTCACGCTCGGCGATGGAGGCCAGGTCGACGTCGTCGACGACCTTCTCGTAGGCCTCGACCACACCCTCGGGTACGTCGACACCGAGGTCACGCTGCGCCTTCAGCACCGCGATCCACAGCCGGCGCTCCAGCACGACCTTGTGCTCGGGGGACCAGATCCCGGCAAGCTCGGCCGAGGCGTAACGGTGCGCGAGGACGTTCGGGATGGCAACCACGCCTGCATTGTCCCTCACCCGCTCAGGACTCCACGACCGCAGGCAACCGCACCACGAACTCGCTGCCGGTCGACGACGTGTAGAGGTCGAGGGTGCCGTCCATCGCGTCGACGATCTGCTTGACCAGGTAGAGGCCCAGACCAACGCTGTCGGCACGCTCGGAGCTGTCGGCACGGCGACGGAATGGCTCGAAGATCCGCTCTCGGTCCGCCGACGGGATCCCGGGGCCGGAGTCGGCAACCCGCAGCTCGAACACGTCACCGTGGTGCTGTGCGCTCAGGCTCACCCGCCCGCCGGGCGGGGTGTACTTGAAGGCGTTCTCGACCAGGTTGCGCACGACCTGCTGGAGCCGCTCGTGGTCGAGGTCGGCGACCATCCGCGGGACCGACAGCTCGAGGAGATGCTGGTCGCGGTGCCGGTTCGCCGCCGCGAGCGCGCCGTCGATCGTGTCCGCGACGTCGGCGGTCGTCGAGGTCAGGCTCACGTCCTCGCTGTGCGCCCGCGCGACCGACAGCAGGTCGGAGACGAGGCGTCGCAGGTAGGCGCTTTGACGCACCACCACGTCGAGGGTGGTGCGGATCTGCTGCGGTGTCATCTGGTCGGCGTGCATGCGCACGGTGTCGGCGCCGAGATGCACGGCGGTCAGCGATCCCTGCAGCTCGTGCGCGGATGCCGCGAGCAGCCGGTCGCGGACACGCTCGGCGTCGGCGAGCGTGCGGGCGTGCTCGTCGGTGGTGCGGTGCTGGCGGTCGACCGCGTGGCTGAACCCGGCCAGGGCTCCCGCGACGCCCACCAGCGTCGAGGCGGCGAACAGGTACCCGGCGGGGTCGACCGGCTGCCCGGTTGCGGCTGCGTGCAGCTGCACCTGTGCGGCGAACAGGGCACCGCCCAGCAGCAGGCCGACCACCGCCCCCCAGACGCCGTACCGCAGCGCGGCATCGGCAAGCAGTGTGAAGACCGCTGCCCAGGACACGTTGGGCTGCACGTGCGCGAAAGCCAGCACGAGGCCGATGATGACGACGACGTCCGCGCCGAACCCGACATGGACGAACACCCCCGGCCGCCAGCTCGACCACCGCGGCGCCAGCCACAACACCAGCGTCAGCGCCGACAGCGCAGCCAGCGTCGCGACCGCCAGCACGAACCAAGCCGTGTCGGGGAACTCGGTGAGCAGCACCAGTGGGACGCCGGCCAAGAGACCGAACACACGCAGGTAGCCCACGAGCTGCTCCACGCCGGACGGCGAGAGCGGAGTGTTACGCATACCGACGTCTCCTTGCCGGCTCCGAGCACAGCCCCCGAGTGAACTTGCCGGCTCAGCCGACCTTATCGCCACCCTCGGACAGCCTGTACCGGCCGACCGCTCGGGCGCGCAGACCGGCGGCCTCGGTCGGTCCGCCGTCGCCACCTCCAGACGCAGAAGTGGCGGGCGGGAGTGAGTCCCGCCCGCCACCTGCAGCGGGGATGACGACCAGTGGCGTCAGGCCAGCGCTGGCTGCTGGGTCACGAAGGTCAGGGTGCCTTCTTCCACCCTTACGACGACCCGCCCACCGGCGGCCAGCTCGCCGTCGAGCAGCAGGTCGGCGATCCGGTCGTCGACCTCGCGCTGGATCGTGCGCCGCAGCGGACGCGCACCGAACGCGGGCTCGTTGCCGTGCTCGGCGATCCAGCTCACCGCTTCGTCGCCGAACTCGACCGCGACATCCTGTGCGGTCAGCCGCTGAGCAGTGTGCTGCAGCAGCAACCGGGTGATCGTGCCCAGCTCCTCGGCACCGAGGCGGCCGAACGTGACGAGCTCGTCGATCCGGTTCAAGAACTCCGGCCGGAAGACCTCACGCAACCGCGGCAGCAGCCGGTCGCGCAGGTCTCGCACCGTGTCGCCCTGCCCGGGTGAGGTGAAGCCGAGGGTGCTCGACGGGGAGGAGATCAGCTCCGACCCCACGTTGCTGGTCATGATCAGCACGGTGTTGGTGAAGTCGACCGTGCGCCCCGAGCCGTCGGTCAGCCGACCGTCCTCCAACACCTGCAGCAGGGTGTTGAAGACGTCCGGGTGCGCCTTCTCGACCTCGTCGAGCAGCACCACCGTGTATGGGCGCCGGCGTACGGCTTCGGTCAGCTCACCGGCTTCGCCGTACCCGACGTAGCCCGGAGGCGCACCGAACAACCGGCTGGTGGTGTGCCGCTCGCCGAACTCGCTCATGTCGAGCCGCACCATCCGGTCCTCGTCACCGAACATGGTCTCGGCCAGCGCCTTGGCCAGCTCGGTCTTGCCGACCCCGGTCGGGCCGACGAACAAGAAGCTGCCGACCGGCCGGTGCGGGTTGCCCAGGCCGGCCCGGGAGCGCCGGACCGCACGCGCCACGGCACGTACCGCGTCGTCCTGACCGATCACTCGCTGGTGCAGCTCCTGCTCGAGGTGCTGCAGACGCGTCTTCTCGGCTGCGGTCAGCTGGCTGATCGGCACCCCGGTCGCCCGCGACACCACTTCGGCGATGTCCTGGACGCTCACCTCGAGGATGTCGTCGTCGTCCTGGACACTGCTGCTCGCCAGCTCGGCCTCCAGGCCGACGAGCTGGTCGCGGAGCCGGGAGGCCTGCTCATAACGCTCCTCGCCGACCGCGGCGTCCTTCTCCTGCGTCAGCTGCTCGATCCGCTGCTGCAGGTTGCGGACGTCCGGAGGCACGGTCGAGGCACGCAGCCGCCTGCGCGCGCCGGCCTGGTCGATCAGGTCGATCGCCTTGTCCGGCAGGAACCGGTCGGAGACGTAGCGGTCTGACAGCTCGGCGGCTGCCACGATCGCGTCGTCGGTGAAGCGCACCTGGTGGTGCTCCTCGTAACGCTCCTGCAGGCCGGACAACACCGCGATCGTGTCCTCGACGCTCGGCTCCGGCACCAGCACAGGCTGGAACCGACGCTCGAGCGCGGGATCCTTCTCGATGTGCTTGCGGTACTCGTCCAGGGTCGTCGCCCCGATGACGTTGAGCTCGCCGCGAGCGAGCCGCGGCTTGAGCATGTTGCCGGCATCGACCGCACCGTCCGCGCCACCCGCGCCCACGACCGTGTGCAGCTCGTCGATGAAGACGATCACCTCGTCGCGGTGCTCGGTGATCTCGTCGATGACCTTGGTCATCCGCTCCTCGAAGTCGCCGCGGTAGCGGGTGCCGGCCAGCATGCCGGCCAGGTTCAGCTGCACCAGCCGCTTGCCCAGCATGGTCTTGGGCACCTCACCTGCCGCGATGCGCTGGGCGATCCCCTCGGCGATCGCCGTCTTGCCGACGCCGGGCTCCCCGACGAGTGCGGGGTTGTTCTTGGTACGGCGAGACAGCACCTCGACGGTCTGATCGATCTCGTCGGCACGACCCACGACCGGGTCCAGCCTGCCGTCACGGGCGAGGGCGGTGAGGTCCTCGCCGTACTCGTCCAACGTCGGCGTGCTCGACTGTGGTTCGCCCTCGCTGGTGTGCGCGGTGCTCGGCGCACCACCCGACGCCGCGTTCGCCAGGACCTGCGGGGTGATCCCCTCGGCCCCCAGCAGCCGGCCGGTGTCGGTGTCCTGGTCAGCCGTGAGTGCCAGCAGCACGTGCTCCGGGGCGATGTGCGAAGACCCCAGCGCCCGTGCGACCTGGTGCGACTCCAGCAGCGCCTTGCGGACGCCCGGCGTCAACGTGGCGGGCTGGTTGCTGCCGATGGATGCGCGAGCCGGCGGAAGCTGCTCCGCGGCCGCCTCGGCCAGCTGGTCCGGGTCGGCGCCGCTGCGGCGCAGCAGCTCACGGGTCGGCTCCTGCCGTGTCGTCGCCCTGAACAGGTGGGCCACGTCGACCTCGACGTGGCCGAGCTCGGCGGCGTCAGCGGCGGCGTCCGCCAGCAGCCGCTGGGTCTGTGCGGTCATCAGCTCGGTGATGTCGACACGGCGGAACGAGCGTGCCGCGCCTCCCCCGGAGCCGAAGACGGAGGCCAGGAACTCGTCGAACGAGCCCGCTTCGAAACCTTCGGGACCAAAGAACGTGGCCATCAATGTCCTCCTCGAGGCGACGACACCACGCCATCGCATCGGTGCTTGTTGAATCCTTCACCAGCTCTCAACAGCCAGGGC